>NZ_JADEWT010000006.1 GCF_015207505.1 Tychonema sp. LEGE 06208 | reverse complement strand
GCCCTGGAGGTGGGGGTGCTCCGGGTAGGGGCGGGCGAGGTGCTGGCGGGTGCTGTTGTGTCATATGCGCTACCTTGGTTTGCTGAGAAGGCTGACTCGAACAGAGGATTTGTGGAAGTGGCACAATGCCGATCGCCCGAAGAGCGTCTCTTGCACAAAAGCTGGACTATTCCGATCAGTCTATCCCAAAAGAAGAGCACACGGCGTTGCACCCGTAAGGAAATATTCTGCCCCTTGCAGGATGCGAGTCAAATCGAGCTACTATCGAATATGGATTTTTGACATGGGAAATATTTTTTTCCAGCCCACATTTTTACCTGCCAAGTAAGTATAAATTGATACTCAATAAAGCCGTTAAGGACTTAAACCGATGAATTCTGTCGATCGGGCTTTTACTCCAGCCCTGGAATTAGCGAAGTCGATCCGCGATCGGGAAGTATCGCCTCTAGAAATTGTAAATCTGTACTTGGAACGGATCGATCGATTAAACCATCAGCTTGGTAGTTATTTTACAGTAACGGCCGATCGGGCGATCGAACTAGCGACAGCGCAAACCGAACACCTAGCAGGCTTAAACAAGTCAGAGGAATTGCCACCGTTTTTCGGAGTGCCGATCGCCATCAAAGACTTGACACCAGTTGCCGACATTCCCTGTACTTACGGAGTTCAGGCACTGCACGGTAACATATCTCCCTACAACGAGTCAGTAGTCTGGCGGATCAAAGCAGCCGGATTTAACATTCTGGGCAAAACAGCAACCTCTCAAATAGGCTCATTGCCTTACACCGAGCCCCCAGGTTTCCGACCCGCGCGCAATCCCTGGAATTTAGGCTACACGCCCGGAGGTTCCAGCGGCGGCTCAGCAGCGGCTGTAGCGGCCGGTTTGTGCGCGATCGCCCAAGGTTCAGACGGCGGCGGTTCGATCCGAGGCCCAGCTTCCGCCTGCGGTTTAGTCGGCATCAAACCATCGCGCGGGCGAGTTTCCTGGGCACCAGTCGGAGACTACCTAAGCGGCATTTCTGCCAACGGCCCTCTAGCGCGTACCGTGGCTGACGCGGCCGCACTTTTGGATGTAATGTCAGGGTACACAACCGGCGATCCGTACTGGCTACCAGACCCAAATCCCACGTTTCTAGAGTCTGCCAGTGAAAAATTGGGCAAGCTGCGAATTGCTTTTTCTACCAATATTGCTCCCGTCGGTGAGGCAGCGCCTGTGTGTCAGCAAGCGGTGCTCGATACCGTAAAATTATTGGCAGATTTGGGTCACGATGTCGAACCGGGATGCCCTGATTTTACGGGTTTAATCGAACCCTTTACAGTAATTTGGCAGTCTGGGGCGGGTGCAAGCGGCATTCCCAGCAAAGTTTTGGAACCGATGAATCGCTGGTTGTTGGAAAGAACTGTTTCTGCGGGAGAATATCTGCGGGCGGTGAATCAAATGCAGGTTATTTCACGGCGGATTGTGGGATTCTTTGAAAATTTTGATGTCTTAGTTTTACCGACTTATATGCACTCGCCAATTGGCATCGGCGAGTGGGCTGATTTGAGTTGTGAGGAAACTTTGCAGCGGATTATTAATTGGGTTGCTCCTTGTCCGCCATTTAATGCTAGCGGTTTGCCTGCGATCGCACTTCCGGCAATTTTAGATGATAACGGTTTACCCGTGGGCATTCAAATTATCGGGCGGCCGGCAGCGGAAGCAACTTTAATTGCTTTGGCGGCGCAGATGGAAGCAGCAAAACCTTTCCCAGTTTTGAATTTTCAATAGGTTTGTAGTGAGGACTAAAGTCCTTGGATTTAGATAAAGACTAAAGTCCTCACTACAAACCGATATTTTGCTAAAAAACCGAGTCAATTCCGGTCAATTGTAGTTATCAACAATAACAACTGCAATTTTTCCAAAATCCCTCTTTAGATTGATAAATATTTAGAGTTTTTAGGGAAAAATTAGTAGCAATTCTGTGCGAATATGTAGGATAAAAATTTATGCTAGCTTCCGGGCCAATTACCGCTCCAGTTCCCGTTTTTCTGGTTCTTTTAGCAATCATGCTAATCGCCCCTCTAGTATTTGAGCGCTTGCGATTGCCGGGAATAGTCGGTTTGATTATTGCTGGCGTAATTGTCGGCCCCAACGGTCTCAATTTGCTGCAACGAGACGCTACTATTGTTTTGTTAGGTACTGTAGGATTGCTGTTTTTGATGTTCCTAGCGGGACTGGAAACTAGCCTTGATGACCTCAAACTAAATGCTGACAAAGCTATCATATTTGGCCTGGCTACTTTTGCCCTACCGATGATATTGGGGACTGGAGCAATGCTGCTGTTGGGGTATAGCTTGCTTGCTTCAATTTTAGTCGCTTCTTGTTTAGCTACCCACACGCTTTTAGCCCTACCAATTTTGACAAAATTGGGATTGATGCGAACTCAGACTATTACTGCGACTTTGGGCGGGACTTTAATTACAAATGTCTTGGGACTGTTGGTGCTGGCAATTGTTGTTAAAGCTCACAAAGGAAATCTGACTCTCGATTTTTGGCTGTTTCTAATTCCATCTCTTGCTATTTACACTTTTGCTACTTTGTGGGGAGTCCCCAAAATCGGCCGCTGGTTTTTTAAGAAATTTGGTCACGACGAAAACGCCGAATTTATGTTTGTACTGGCTACGCTGTTTTTGGTTTCTTACGCAGCCGAAATGATTCAAATTGAGCCAATTATTGGTGCGTTTTTATCGGGAATTGCCATTACTCAAATCATCCCCAAAATGAGTCCGCTGATGAATCGGATTGAGTTTATTGGGAATACGCTGTTTGTGCCGTTTTTTCTGATTTCTGTGGGGATGTTGATCGATCCGCTAATTTTGGTGAAGCAGCCGCAGTCTTTGTTGGTGGCGGGGGTGATAATTTTAGCAGAATTGGTGAGCAAGTTTTTGGCAGCTTGGATACCGGGGAAAATCTTTGGTTTTAAGTTTCCCAACATTATGGTAATGTTTGGTCTTTCTGCTGCTCAAGCTGCTTCTACTTTGGCTGCAATTACGGTTGCTTTTAACATTGAATTGGTCGATCGCGTAGTGGTGAACGGGATCATTTTCATGATTTTAGTAACTTGTGTCGCTTCTCCTTGGATTGTATCTCGGTGGGGTCAACAAATGCAGGAGCCGGAGTCAAGTTTACCGGCTGCTACTTCGGGAAAGCATTCATGGGGAGATCGAGTTTTAGTACCTGTTGCTAACCCGAATACGGAAGATAATTTGCTGCGTTTGGCTTTGATTTTAGCTAAAACATCCCAGGGAATTTTGCTACCTCTGCATATTTTGTCCGATCGCGGGGAACCAATTTCGCCGGCACAGAAAATGCAGCAAACTCAACTTTTGAGGGCTGCGGAAACTGTCGCTAACGCCGCTGATTGTGCGGTGGAACCGATCGCGAGGATAGATGATGCGATCGATCGCGGAATTCTGCGGAGCGCAACCGAACGCGAGGCTAGTTTAATTGTTTGCGGTTGGAAGGGATTTTCCACGACTCGCGACAATTTTTTTGGCAGCATCATTGATAATATAGTGAGGCGATCGCCCGTACCGGTACTGATTGCTCGATTTCCCCATCCTATCCAAAATACAGCCAGAGTTATTTTAGCGATAACTGACAGCGATTTGACTCGGTTTGGATTTGCGGAAACCGTGGATATTGCTAAGAGTTTGGCCCAGGAACTTAAGGCGAGTTTACAAGTATTGTTGGTGGCGACAAAACGCGAACAAGCTAACAAAAGTGCCACTAAGATAGAAATTCTTTCTGAGATACCGATAAATCGGGTGCGGGGAAATTTTGTCAAGCAGGTTTCGCAGCAGTTGTTAGAACATGATTTGCTGATTTTACCAACAATTTATCAGTCGCAGAATTTGTGGGAACAACCGGGAACTCTTAAAGAACCGGAATCGATCGCCCGCGCTCATCAAGATCTTTCGATGCTTGTGGTTTATTTCCCTAAATCTTAAGTAATATTTTAACTGCAGATCGTCTGATCGACCTGCATTCATCTGCGGTTAAAATGCAAGAGAGTCTATTTTTACAGCGGATTTACTCTCGCTTGCTGGCCGATATCAAGTGTATGGAATTAGCAGCGACAAGCAAAGTATACTTGAGTTGGATAAATATTCTATAGAGCCGGTTAACCGCAGATTTTAAGCTGATAAATACTGATGGACGCAGATGCTTTCGATCTTGTGTGCGATTGAGTACAAAAGGTCTAGTGTAATGGGATCATCTGTGTTTGGCCTTAACGCTGTGCGATCGTCCTCGCTGGCTTTCGGTGATGGAAGCCCTTCGAGCAAAGCCGATCGCACTAATACAAAAAATTATACAAAAATTAGAGCGGACTTCAGCACAATTTCTCGACATCTGAGGCAATTTTTCGGTATCTGAGAGACTTCTGAGAATATAGTGATATTGTTTCTAGTTGAATCAAATAAAAATGAGCATTAGACCCCATTTCAGATGGTTTTCGTCAATGGTGAGTGTTTGTAGCGCGATCGCGATCGGCACTTTCAGCAGCGTCACATCCTCTGCAAAAGCTGCAGAAACCGTTGTTCTCCGCAAAGGTATTTTAGAATCGTCAATATCGGTTGCGGATTTGCGCGAACTCGCAAAAACCGGAAAAGTACCCAAAAAACTGCAAACATACGCCGATTTGCTGTCTGACTCACAGCGCGGTCAAATTTTTGGCGCGCTAACAGCGAAAATTCCCCTCAATGTAGTCGGTTTGAGCAACTTGCTAAATACGCGCATCGGGAGTGCGATCCTGACTGATTTGACGACAGTCATACCGAGGCGCGACGGTGCTGGTGTCGAAGCGCTGCGAGCGGCTTTGGTGTTGGGTGCGAACGCGCCGGAAGGCTTATCGGTACTGAGTTTTATAGAATCTTATCCGAGCTCGCGGGTAGTCGTGGATCTCGATCGAGCTTTCTCGGTTTTGGGAAATTTGAACGCGGGTTTTTGGCAAACTCAGCGGTTTATGGCGGCGATCGCACCTCAGTTAGCAGCCGTTAAACCGGCGCTTAACCTGCCTTTCGACCCTAGCCTACCGGGCCCCAATTCGGTGCAGGTATTGAAGCTAGATTTGAACGACAGCGCCCGCAATCGGCGCATTCCGGTTGATGTCTACTGGTCGAAAGCTGCGACGGCTGACAAACCAACGATCGTCTTTTCTCACGGTTTGGGTTCTGTCCGCACGGATTTGCGCTATTTGGCCGAGCATTTAGCGTCTTACGGCTATGTGGTGGCTGCTTTAGAACATCCGGGAAGCAACGAAACGAACACCAATGCTGCGATTGCGGGTAAGTCTCGGTTATTAGCTCCTCAAGAGTTTTTAGAGCGTCCCAAAGACATCAGTTTTGTGCTCGACGAACTAGCAAAATTGAACCAAACTGATGATAACTTACGGGGGAAAATCGCGATCGACCGATCGATGATAGTTGGCTATTCCTTCGGCGGCGCCACAGCCTTGTCCGTAGCGGGTGCCGAACTGCAATTGAGCGGGCTCAAACAGCGCTGTCAGGGCGATTTGATTGGGTTTAGCTTGGGCGAAGGGATTCAGTGCGCGGCGGCGGGATTGCCCGAAGAACGGTATCAATTGCGGGATGCGAGGATTAAAAGGGCGATCGTCATGAATCCCACAACATCATTACTATTTGGAGAAACAGGCTTAAGTAAAATTAAGATTCCCACATTAATAGTAGCATCTTCAGCAGACAAAACAACACCCGCCTTAGTCGAACAAATTGCCGGCTTCCCAAAAATTCCCTCACCCAAATGGCTAGTCGGATTTGTAGGAGGAACCCACTTAAGCGTCAAAGATCCGAGTACAACCTTAGACCAAGTTGGGAGGCCGAGCACAGTAATTACCGGCGATGAACTTGTCGGCGACCAAGCCGCGAGCATACGCAATTATATTAAAGTTATCAGTTTGGCAATGGCCGCTCAACTAACAGCAGAAGCCGACAAATATGCTATCTTTTTAACCCCAGAATACGCGCAATTTGCCTCAACAAACGCAATTCCGGTGCGCCTAATAACAGAAATTCCCCCAGAAACTAATGCAGTCGTGCAAACTTTCATTCAAGGGAATAAGTAGTCAGTAGTCAGTAGTCAGTGGTCAGTAGTCAGTAGTTATTGGTTATTGGTTATTAGTTATTGGTTGTTGGTTATTGGTTATTGGTTATTGGTTATTGGTTATTAGTTATTGGTTATTGGTTATTGGTTATTGGTTATTGGTTATTGGTTATTGGTTATTGGTTATTGGTTATTGGTTATTGGTTATTGGTTACTTGCTACGAATTCCCCATTTCCAATTCTCAATTCCCAATAACAACTAACAACTAACAACTAACAACTAACAACTAACAGTCAACAGTCAACAGTCAACAGTCAACAATCAACAATCAACAATCAACAATCACCTGACGGTACAAGTGGAATTGATACAGCACTTTGCTTAAAATCAAGCAATTAGTGAGCAGCAGGTACTTTGGCTCCAGCGCCTCCCTTGCCGAGAAACAGCAGCAATGGCAGCGAACAGAGAAAGACAATGCCGACAAAGCGAAAAATGTCTGCGTAGGATAGAACGGCTGCCTGCGTATTGACTAATTGGGAGAGCGCGGCGAGGGCTTGTTGTTCGGCGGTTGCGGCATCAGAACCGCGACTCTGAAACAAACCAATGAGTGCACTGAGCCGCTCCGTTGTTTCTGGATCGTAAGGCGTTAACTTTGCCAACAAAATGGCTCGATGAAAAGCCTCTCGTTGAGCCAGCAATGAGGTCAGAATGGCAATGCCAATACTACCGCCGAGCTGACGAGTCAAGTTATAGAAGCCGGAGCCAGCCGATACATCTTCTTTGGGGATGGAACCCAATGTTGCCAAACTTAGGGGCAGGAACATCAAAACCGTAGTTGCACCGCGCCAGATTAGGGGCCAAAACAAATTATCAGTTCCGGTTTGGGGCGTGATTTTTGCCAGCTCAAACATCACGGCTGCCGTTCCACAGGCTCCCAGCGCAATTAAAATGCGGGCATCCACCTTAGTCGAAATTTTGCCCAATAAAACCATTATGATGGCGGACGCTAAAGCTCCAGGAGCGAGTAGAAATCCGGTTTGCGTTGCCGAAAAGTGCAGCACGCCTTGAGCAAACAGCGGTACAGCAAACAAGGCTCCGTACAACCCCATGCCCAAAATACCAGAGTAAAGGCTACCGGCTGCCAGGGATTTATGCCGCAGAACCCGCAAGTCAACTGCTGGTGCTTTGGTGCTGAGTTCTCGCCAGATGAACAGAAACAGCCCCACAACCGCCACAAACGCCAGGAGCGTAATGAAACCGGATTCAAACCAGTTTTCTTTTTCCCCTTCTTCCAAAAATCCTTGCAAACTACCTACCGCAATACACAGCAGTACAATTCCTGTCCAGTCTACTTTCTGCTGGCTCCGTCCGTGTTGCTTCGAGTCTGGTCGGAGAAAGACGATCGCCATGATGACAGCCACAATGCCGACTGGCAAATTGATAAAGAAAATCCAGCGCCAGCCTAACGTATCGGTCAGATAGCCGCCTAGCGTGGGACCAATAGCCGGACCTGCAATCACCCCAACCCCAAACACCGACTGCGCTAATCCCTGTTCCGCAGGGGGAAAAGTTTCAAACAGAATCGCTTGCGCTTTTGCCAACAGTCCGCCTCCGCAGAAGCCTTGAAGAATCCGAGCTACCACTAACATCGGCAGGTTGATGGATAAACCGCATAACATCGAGGCTGCTGTGAACCCGATCATGGAAAAGACAAAGTAGGTTTTCTTGCCGAATAAGTCCCCCAACCAGGCTGAGAGCGGAATCATCACAACGTTGGCGATCGCGTAACCCGTTACTACCCAAGCAATTTCGGTCACGGTTGCGCCTAATGTCGCCTGCATATCTGTTAAAGCAACGTTCACAATGCTGGTATCAATGACTTCTAGAATGGCTCCCAGAGAAGCCGTCAGGGCGATCGCCCACTTGAGCGGTCCCTGCACGTACCCGGCTGCATCATAGGTAGATTGTTTCAATTTTTTTAATGGTTTTGCTCGCTTTTGTTGAGCGTTTTGTTGAGCGTTTTGTTGGTCTTGAGGCTCAGACTCTTCCAACTCGGTAAAAGCCCGAATATCCATAGAATCTGGCTCAGTTGATTGACTCTGTATTTGAGGGCGTTCCATCTTTCGTCTCTACTTCTGCGATCGCACGCGAGGCTGGTGCTTCCCACCACCGCAACGGGTTAGGGTGCTTCAATCGGAAAATGCCAAATTCATAGGAAAATTGTCAGGAGTCTTCATTCTGGAGACGGAGTACGACTTACAGAAGACGCTGCTGTGCTGACTCCCCGCACAAATAAATCCACGCACCCTTCGATGTATTGCTTACGGCTGTAGCCCCGGTTTACTTGAAAAACATGGCGGCGAATCATACCAGACAGCAGCATTCCAGTCAATTGATCCACTGCCAGTGACAGGTCAACATTCGGACAAACACTGCCGCGTTGAACACAGGTTTGTAGATAGGAAATTAGTTTTTCACGCAGCGGTAAAAATGATTGCTGAAGCACCTCCAGTGCTTCTGTCGGATGCCGGTGAGCTTCACCAATAAACATCCGAAATAGAGCTTCGTACTCCTCCAACATATCGTCGTGGAGGTTTGCATAATGCAGGAGATCGCGGCGTAGGTCATAAGTCCATTCGTCTTGATGCGCCAACGCCTCCGTCCGCAATGCTGTAATGTGGTGGGCAACCGCACTCAACACTTGCTCTTTGCTCTGAAAGCGGCGAAATAAAGTGACTTCACTCACATCTGCAACACGAGCAATTTCACGAGTTGTCGCTCCAACGTAGCCTTCTGTAGAGAAAACTTCAATCGCCGCTTTCAACAGGCGATCGCGCGTTTCCGCTGCACTTCGATTCGTTCTACTCATCTTAATTAATGTAAGCACTAACTTACATATTCTAGATCGCCAAAGGGCCGTAGCTTCAGCACAAAGACGGATTTTTGAAACACAGGAGGGATGGATTTACGCTCAGATGCCGGAAACTAGGAAAAGTCGTCGCGCTCCGAAACTAGCGCTCTTTCATCACTCTGGATAAAATAAAACAACGGCATACCAACTCGATCCAGAGTCTAATGTTGTATATCCACAACATTTATTCATCATATTTAATAGTTCTAGAAATCCGGCTTTTAAGCTAGGAATATCAAAAATCAAAAGCCAAGGCTTGAGGGGATTGTAAAAGATATAGGGTTGAATTATCAGTCACCAATTATTTAACGTAGATTTCTATCATTCACTAAAATTCCACCATGTATGCTCACTATATTTTAATATTTATTGAGGTATGCCCTGTGTATGAAAACAATTTAAGATATGGGATTACTCTTCCACACTCTCGCGTGTCACTTGATTAGTTTTATGTTTTTTTGTCAGCTAATTAACAAAAATGCACCCACAAACTATTTCCCACCACTTCGATTTTTGCTAATAACTTGTTAGATCGTTTTCGGTTGGTTCGGAATGATGTTAACTGTTAAACGTTGCACCTAAACCTCGCCGAAGTGTCGAACCATCAGGAAACTGCACGCGCTATTTCCCTACAATTAATCCCGGAATCGTTACATCTTTAATCGACGAAAATTGATTATTTTGGGGTAGGGGAAACGGTATTGCCGTCTCCGAAACTGCTGAGGTCTATTTTTCTTGAGCCGTTGCTGATATATTTTGTCCGTACCAGGGCAAAATATAACAAAGCGCTTTCACAAACTCCACTCCCAAACTGCCATGCCTAAAAAAAATGTTATTCCGCTGTTGCTTTTGTTTATAGTCCTGTTTACCCTTTACGGTGACAGTTTAACTTTTCTGCCCAAACCGATAAGAGATACCAGCGTCGCCAGTAGAAATTTCTTCGTCGGGTTGTGGCCCAATTGGCTGAGACCGAGAGATTTCAACGAGCAAAGGGAACAGCAGATTGAGAAATTGCAAAAAAGTCCTACTCCCAGTAGATAGTTTGGAGCTACCAGCGACAAACCAGGTTTCTTTAACAATATCTAGCCACTTTTTTGTAAAAAACTAAAAATCAATAACTTAAACATCTGTCACACTCCTCTCTCTCCAAAAACGACAAGGTAGAGAGAGGCAGAGTCTCCGCACCTGCATTACCAGGCAGAGCCTGGTAACGAGCAACGAGCAATTTTACTCCGCATCCTACGGTTAGTTAGCAGTTCAGATTTTAGATTGAACGAACAATCTAAAATCTCAAACTTGTTCGGAGCAAAGCCGAAGAATCTCAAATTTACAATCGATTAGGCTTGCTTTTTCAACCAGCTAAACATAGCTCGCAAATCTTTGCCAACTTCTTCAATGGGATGCTCTGCTTCTTGACGGCGCATGGAAGTAAAACCAGGTTTGCCGGCTTGGTTTTCGAGAACGAATTCGCGAGCAAATTGGCCGGATTGAATTTCGCTGAGAATTTTCCGCATTTCGGCGCGGGTGTCATCGGTGACAATGCGGGGGCCGCGAGTTAAATCGCCGTATTCTGCGGTATTGGAGATGCTGTCGCGCATTTTGGCTAGGCCTCCTTCTACTACTAAGTCAACGATAAGTTTAACTTCGTGCAAACATTCAAAATAAGCTAATTCTGGTTGATATCCAGCGTCAACTAAGGTTTCAAATCCAGCTTTAATTAAGGCGCTCAAACCGCCGCACAAAACTACTTGTTCGCCAAAAAGATCGGTTTCTGTTTCTTCGCGGAAAGTGGTTTCCAGGATGCCGGCTCTGGTGCCGCCAATACCTTTAGCATAGGCCATTGCCCGATCGCGCGCTTGACCGGAAGCATCTTGATATACTGCAAACAAACTCGGAACGCCTTCCCCTTGTTCGTAAGTCCGGCGCACCAAATGTCCGGGGCCTTTGGGGGCTACCATTACTACGTCTACGTTGGCTGGGGGCACAACTTGGCCGAAGTGAATGTTAAAACCGTGAGCAAATGCTAAAACATTTCCTTCGGAAAGATTCGGTTCGATTTGTTCTTTGTAAATAGTTTTTTGAACTTCATCGGGTAATAAAATCATGATGAAGTCAGCGGCGGCGGCTGCTTTGTCTACCGGGTGAACTGTTAAACCCGCCTCGGTTGCTTTGGCTGCAGATTTGCTACCGGGATACAAGCCGACAACGACATTCATACCGCTGTCTTTGAGGTTGAGGGCGTGGGCGTGTCCTTGGGAACCGTAGCCAATGATAGCAATTGTTTTGTTGGCTAACAGGTCTAGGTTAGCGTCGGTGTCGTAATACATACGGGCCATAATGCTTGTCTCCTGAGATGCAAATTGGGTGATTGACTGCAAAACTCTCATCTTATCAAGTAGGGTGCTTTTTTTTGCAGAAATTTTTCAATTAAGATTTGGACGGGGGAAAATAAAGGTCGATCGCCCTGAATGTCGCAGGGTTTGTCGCCGAGTCTGCGATCGTCAAATATAATTGGTTAATAGCGTGCTGTGCATTTGAAAAAACCTCGCATCTTGCACTATTCTCGCTTAACAGGCTCTCCGGCCTGTTCCACAAGAAAATTTACTCTTTGTGGAACAGGCCGGAGAGCCTGTTCATAAAAGCTTATTGAGAATGGTGCAACATCTCAGAAAAACCCAACTAACTAACTTTTTTCAGATGAAAATAAAGGCAATACATCATGTGGCGATTATTTGCTCGGATTACGAAGCGTCGAAGAAATTTTATGTAGAAGTATTGGGATGTTCCATTATCAAAGAAACTTTCCGAACCGAGAGAAATTCTTACAAACTAGATTTGCGAGTCGGAAATGGCGACACCATCGAGCTTTTCTCATTTTCCCATCCTCCTGAAAGAATTAACAATCCTGAAGCCTGTGGCTTGAGACATTTAGCTTTTGCAGTTGAGAACATAGAAGCATCAGTTGCTTACTTAAAATCCCAACAAGTAGAAGTAGAAGAAATTCGCCTTGACGAAATTACCGAAAAAAGGTTTACATTTTTCCGAGACCCCGACAACTTACCATTAGAAATATATGAGAATTAAGGAGTCTCTTTATTTTTTCAAGCCGTTATTAAGTCAACCAGTCCGTAGTGATGACTATAGAAATTGCATCATTCATCCCCCTCTAAAATCTAAAATATAAAATTGTATAATGGACAGATTAATCAGAAATACAATCACTATCGGATTGCCGACTTTAATGCTCTTTATCGCCATATTAGCTACAGGAAAAACAGGTGATGCAGCCGTTTGGTCGGGTTTGGTCAAAGTCGGCGGTTCCTTTGGTATGCTGATCGGTTTAGGTGTGTTGGTATTTGCAGGATTTGTTGCCAATTCTGTGAGTTATTTTGTGGTAGATGGCTTGGGGGTGAGATTTTATCAAAAGCGGCGAGAGTTGGAACAGGAAGAACAACTGGTAACAGAAATTGATAAATTGCCGATTACTAACGACCTTAAAATCAAGCTCAAATGGGCGGTGATGTACAGCAGCAACAACAAAAACATTAGCTTGAAGCACGTAATTTTAAAATGGTTTATTATCGCAGCAAGTGTAAATGCCCTATTTTCAATAGTCGGTTATTTGAGAATAACTAACATTTTTTTTGAATTGAGTTCTCATTTTAAAGTACAATATCTGCTGGTTGGTTTCTCTACTTTGATATTTTTCGCTCTGGTGCGCTCCCCAAAAAGATGGTTGTTGGTGAGCGCATTTTGCACGATCGTTAATTTGGCTGAAATTGTTCCTTGGTACTTTCCAGCGCCAGCATTTGCAGGAGCAACTAGCGCACACAACTTGCGGATTTTGCATTCAAATGTTTTAACGAGTAACCGACGCTATTCTGAGGTGATATCGCTGGTTAAAGCAGAACAACCTGATATCGCGGTTTTTGTCGAAGTCAGCACAGTTTGGGCAAAAGAGTTAGCAGTTTTAAGCGAGATTTTTCCTTACTCTTCCAACCTGCAAGAATCTGAGAGATTTGGCAGTGCAATATACAGCAAGCTGCCTTTAGAAAATGCTTCTATTAAAGCTTTTTCAAAGCGAAGAAAGAGCTTGTTTACAGAGGTGAGATTTCAAGGTAAAATCATTTCTCTGATTCTTGCTCATCCGACTGTGCCGATCAAACAGGAGAGTTTTATCGATCGCAATAAACAGCTAGCAGGCATCGGCGAGTATGCAGCCCAAATCAAAAATCCGCTGATTGTGGTTGGGGATTTAAATACCACAATGTGGTCGCCTTTCTACAAAAATATGGTAAAAACCGGAAATTTGCGAAATGCGCGATCGAGCTTTGGCATTTTACCGACTTGGCCGACTTTTATGCCACTGGCTTATATTCCGATCGATCACTTTTTAGTCAGCAAAGAAATTGGTGTTTTGAAGATTCGTACTGGCCGCAATGTCGGTTCGGATCATTTGCCGTTAATTACAGATTTAGTCATTTGAAGGCAGGATTCGATATTTTCTAACAAATTATTGATTAACTGTATCTGATATTGCTGAATATTTGTCTGTAGTGGCTCTTTGCTGTCTTGAAAACAGATAACTTTTCCGGCGATTTCCTTGTAGTGTTGCAGCATGGAAAAAGTATCGGTGCTGAAGCGAGCGAGATAGTTTTTAGCAGCCTCGCTGCAAATTTCCGTTACTTGATTGAGATAAGCTTCTGACGATTCAGGCGGCTTTTCATACCCAGTTCTTTTATTCAAAATATAGCTAGCACCGCCGACTACTGCGGCTCCCACAGGCCCGCCCAATAGCCAACCTAAGCCTGTGGCGATCGCCACTGGAGCCACTTCGCCCTCGTTCGACTTTTGAGGTGGAGGTGGCGGCGGCTCCGGTAAAGAGACTTGCGGGGATGGAGGAAACGAAATCAAAAGCGCGATCGGCTGTTCTTTATCAAAGAATTCGCAAGCTTTATTTACCCATTCTGCGATGCTTTGCTGCTGATGTAAGACCTCTCGCTGAAATTTTAGCTTCCACGCATCAAAACTTCCTTCCTGGAGCGACACCGCCATTTCCGATTGATACCGCTGCAAAAGTGTGGGCTGGTAAAGCCAAATCTCGAAATCGGAAACGCTGGCTTGAAAGCCTTTTGATATCAGTTTTTCGGCTTTTTGTTTAATTTCAATTTTGTCTTTGTGCTTTTTTTGAGCTGCGACTATTTCTGCAGCGACAGTTTCAGCTTTGGCTCGGAGAGATTGGCAAATTTTATTAGCTATAGCTTCAATTCTGGGCAACTTAACTGCTAGTTGTTCCTGTTGAGCTGCCACAATACTTTGCAAAGCCGATTCAAACGTGGCAATTCCTGTAGTTTGGGCGGCCGCCACATCTCCTTTCAGCCTCGCCCTCAAAGCCGGCAAAGCATCGACGCGGTAGATATTGCTGATATTGTTCGGCAAGTTCGAGCGAAAACTTTCGGCAACAAACAACAAGCGATTGTAAACTTGTTTTTGGTCGTCTGGTTCGAGTAGATTGAGAAAATTGGCAACAAAGACGACTGTGTTGATGTTGCGATCGCTCAACCAATCTCTTAAGTTCTCTCGTTCGCCTAAAGTCATCAATTTGCGAGCATCTAAAACCTGCACAACTAAATCAGCCGTTAGCAATTTATCGCGAACCAAATTATCCTGTTCTTCGCGATCGTTGGTTCCCGGCAAATCCAGCAATTCCACACCCGTTTTCAGGAAGGGATGGGGGCAGTAAACATTCACTGCCGCCACATCATCCCGCATTTGTCTCGCGTCGTCAAGGATGGCGTAGCGTTTCAACACATCAGTCCCCGGTTCGCTAACTTCCGTGCCATCTTTCAGGGTAATTTTTGCGTGCAATTCCTCGCCGTAGTTGACATAAATGGCAGCACCTGTAGTGGGCACGAGGTCGATCGGCAAAGCACGATTTCCAAGCATTGCATTCAGCAAAGTTGACTTGCCGTAATTAAACGGGCCAAAGACAGCAATTTGAAAAGTTGGTTTGGCGAGATAGTCGCAGATTGAGGTGGTATCTCGGTAAAGTTGGGAGTTTTTGTCGAGTTCGAGGATGCCGAGTGCTGATTTGAGATTGTTAGTTAAATCTTGATAAGTTTCGGGTTGTTGCATATTGTTTTTTTCTTTCATTTAGCGGAGGCTAGGAAACCTTGATATAGCGATTCAATACTCTGCGACTCGGCAGAAACATCAGCATCCAATTTTTTCAACCGCTGCGATTCAGCCTGACAATTAATCTCGCGAGATTCCTTTTGTTCCAGCAAATTATCTAACTCAGATTTCCGAGAATTAATATCAGCATTCATGCGATCGCCCACTTCCCGTCCGTAAACATCAAAACACTCTTTCACAGCATCGTGAATCGGCTGCCACTGCTCCTGAGCAACCTGCGGCAGATATTTCACCAACTCTTTTTTCGCTGCTTTCACCAACTGTTTATGAGCTCCGTCTGCCTGCAAAACCCCAACACCCATCCCCAACAAAGCCAAGTACAGCGGCCCCAAAACAATCCCGGTAAAACCAGCAAAAATCGTACTGACTCCCAACACAGTAATTAAGTTGAGCAGGATATTTTTCCAGTCAAAACCCGCTCCTGCCATTGCTACGCCCGCCAGGTTTCCTGTCGTTAACGAAAACAATCCCATCGCCCATTTTGCCCAAGCTGGCGAGTTATCTTCGTTTGAGTTGCTGACTGCTGCAGGTATCTTTTGCCCGGTCAGTTTTTCGGTGATTTTTTCAGTCACTTTCGTGTAAGATGCTCCGTAATTTGCCGCACTTTGCGATAGCTGCGAAAATGCTGAATTCATCTCTTGTTCAGCCGTGAGAGTCCAAGCTGCTAGTTTGTCGTTGATGTACTGCTCGAATGCTCGTCTGAGCGATGCTTCAAAGGCTTCTCGCTTGTCTTGGCTGAAGAAATCCAGAAATTTCAGCTCGGGTTGATACCGCAAAAAGTCTGTTTCAAAGGTATTTTCTAAGTTGAGAACGTAGATGCGGAAATAATCGGCGATCGCCCGCGATTTACTATCTCTAACTCCGATAATTTCTTGTTGAAATTCTTCGCGAATCTGAGTCAGTTTTTTAAACTCCGGCTCAACTGAATTAATCTTTTCCTTCAACTCATTGACATCGCGATCGAGCAATGGTAATCGCCGCCCAACAGCTTCGCGGACGCGAGCAGAAATTTGACGCGCCAAAGTCCTCGCCGGACGCAGTTCAGAAATCGCCCTTTCCTGCGTCAAAAACGTATTCAGTGCCGCCATAAACTCGGGAAAACCAGTTCCTGCTAAATCCGCATCCGGGTTTTTAATCCGCAACCTGAGCGCCTTAATTGAGGTAATTGGAAACACTCGCTCCTCGTAAATATCGTGTCCTTCTGTCAAACAATATTCAGCCAAATTAGCTTGAAAAACCCGCCGCAGTTTCCCTTCGGCTTCTGCCAATTCTTCAGGATCGTCTGGGTCAATCAAACTTTCCCGCACCTGATCCCAAGCATTAATCAGAAAGAAAATGCTCAATCCGCGATTTTTGATGTAATTTTCTAAATAACGTCTTTCACCCATTGTGCAAGGCTGAGTTGCCCTGAGCACAAACAAAATAGCGTGGCAGTTGTTGATGTAACCCAGAGATAATTCATTGCGGGCTTCTGTATCGTTCAGTCCGGGACTGTCTACTATTTCTATGCCTTTTTCTAGCAAAGGTAAGGGATATTCTACTACGGCGCAATCGATATCGGGAAATGCTGGTTTCTTTTCTTCTTCTAGGCGTTTAGCTTCAGCGGGGTCAATTGTGTAGTTCTGTTTAAAACTTTTAAAATCTAGCTGTTTTGGGCTTTTGCCGTCATTGAAATAAACGGTAACTTTTTTTTCTGAACCGTAGCGCAAAATCGTCAGCAAAGCTGTACAGGGATTTACGTCACTCGGTAGTAAATTTTCGCCGATTAACGCATTGAGAAAAGTGCTTTTACCGCGTTTCATGTCGCCTAGCACTAGCAGCCGAAAGACTCCTTGGCGCAAGTTTTTACTGGCGATATCAATGTCCGCGTTGTCTGTTTCTAAACCTAGTTTTCCTGATGCTTCCGCTGCTGTTAATTCTGATTGGTTGATGGCTGTTGCGATGTTGCTGAGGCGACCTGCAATTTCTCGGCGGACGGCGGCTACTCGCTCTAAATCGTTGAGAAAACTGCTGGTTTCTACTTTAAGGTTCATGGGTATTTCCTGATATTTTACGGCTGGGAACTTTCAATTTATATCTTCTTCAATAAACATTTTGTAAGCGCTCAAAGCAATGAATCCAACTATCAGCGTAGTTGCCAGCCAAGATGCGATGCGAACTGCAACGACAACAGCAATGACAATGCCTGTAAATTGAGCTACGGCTAGGATTTTTCTGCGCCACTGTTTGAGTTTGCCGTTAACTTGGCTATCGGATTCTTCGTACTTGCGTGTTAGATGTTCTGGCACTGAGCGGTCGATTTCGGCTTCTAGTTCGCGGAGCCAAATTTCTTGTTCGCGCCTCCGCAAATTTTGTTTTTTGTGCCGAAGTTCTCTGGCTGTTTTGTCGGGAAAATTCATAAATTATCTCTTATTTTCCACTGAAAAAATGTGTTATTTATTGTCAATGTTGCAAAGCGATAAGTTCTCTACGACTGTAACTCACATTTTCCGCCGTGTCGAGAAATGTTAATAAATTTTAAAAAGGGCGATTCCGGCTCGGGATAGCTACGCTTCACGACTAATGAAGCCGATCGCCCGCAGCGCTGGAAATCATCAATATCCTTCGGGGCTGATGGTAGTGCGATCGCACTCAGCTTCCGACAAATCTGCCAAGCGCGATCGAAATAAGTTGCACCCAGCCAATTGAGCTTTAGTTAACTTGGTTTTCTCCAAATTAGTCCTGCTCAAATCAGCATATCTCAAATCGGCATTGCTCAAATCGGCATTGTACAAATCCGCACCTTGTAAATTAGCTTTCTGCAAATTAGCACCTTGCAAATTAGCGTGGCGTAAATTAGCTCTTGATAAATTTGCTCCTGACAAATTAGCTTCTGACAAGTTTGCTTGATAAAGCTGAATGTCGCCCAATTCAGCATCCTGCAACTGTGTTTGACAAAGATTGGCTTGAGTCAGATTTCCGTAGGGCAAATAAGTTCGCCTCAAAACGCTACCAGAAAGGTTGATTTCTGCTAAATCTGCTTGGAATAAATTATGTTCACTTAGGTCAACTGCGTCAAAATTTCGCTTGCCTTCAGAATACTGAGCTAACAATTGCTCAGCGCTTAGCTTTTGCATATTCATCTCTTTATGAGGACAGCTATTGTAGCCAGTCCATAACGATAATAAAGGGCTATTACTGTTTGCGTATTTATACCTAAGCATTCTCTTATGTTAAGCTTGTGTAACAACGAGCGCATTTTTTCTAAGATTTTTTTTATATTTGTAAATTTCTGGCTGGCTCGGTCAGTAACCAGTCAGTAATCTCAAGATCGATCGACAAACCAAAGCCCATTCTCTACTGAAATATGCCAGAACTTCCTCTTTCTATGGCTGAGCACTACCACGAGCGGACGAAATATGACCCTGAAACCCTTGCTGCCAAAAGCAGACAGCTAGATTGGACAGAGCAACCAGTGCCGTTCAAAGAATATAAAATTGGTGCGTATTTTGACCTAAAGCCCTATATAAAAGACCCCTCGGACGATCGCGATGCCGCGGCTGATGCCGGTTGGTGGCACCGCTTGTCGAGCTTGTTGCTGTGCAGCTACGGGTTGACTGCGAAGGTGCAGACGCTAGATGAGAGCTATCTGTATTTGCGATCCGCACCGTCGGCGGGCGGGCTGTACCCTGCAGAGGTTTATTTAATCTCCCGCGGCACGCCACATTTGCCCGCCGGACTCTACAACTATCAGTGCAGAACTCATTCACTCGTTCATTTTTGGAACAGTGAAGTTTGGTCGGGGCTGCAAGCTGCTTGTTTCGGATCGCCGGCGCTCGAAAATACCCAACTGGCGATCGCGATTACTACTATTTTCTTCCGTTCTTCTTGGCGTTACGAAGACCGGGCTTACCGCAGAATTTTCCTCGACACCGGTCATTTATTGAGCAATATCGAGTTAGCTTGCGCCATCAACGATTACCGACCTCACTTGATTGGAGGATTCGCCGATGCAGCTATCAATGAATTACTGTACATCGACTCGGAGCAAGAAGGAGCGATTTGTGTAGTTGCGTTAGCCGACTTGCTAGATATCGACCAAAATTTGCCCAAATTCAAAACAGCTTTGCCCGGAAACACCACAACAGATTATCCTAAAATTTCCGAAGGTCAACTGTTGGGATACCTCCACAAAGCGACACAGTTAGACTCAGACCCCACCGGAACGGATGGCTGGAAATTTGATGAAAATGAAGGTGATTTAGAGGATAAATACAACTTTCCATTTTGTACTAAAGTTTCTACGGTAACTCCTTCGATTCCTTGGGGAGTGAATCTGGAAACTTTAGAAACAACTATCCTCAAAAGGCGTTCTACCCGCGCTTATACTGGTGCTTCTTTGAGCTTGGGCGAACTGTTAGCTTTGCTCGATTTTACTTACCAGCCGCAGCACTATATCGACCAAGGATTAGACGGTTATCCCGATTATTTCGATCTGAGTTTGATCGAGACTTTTATTGCTGTTTCGGGAGTGCACGGGTTGGAGGAAGGCTGTTATTATTATGCTCCGAAAGCTCAAGAATTGCGGCAAATTCGGTTTAAAAATTTCCGCAGGGAGTTGCATTTTTTGTGTTTGGGGCAAGATTTGGGCCGAGATGCGGGGGCGCTATTGTTTCACACGGCGGATTTGAACAGGGCTGTAGCAAAATATGGCGATCGGGTTTACCGCTATTTGCACATGGATGCGGGTCATTTGGGCCAGCGGTTGAATTTAGCAGCGGTTCAACTGCGTTTGGGTGTTAGCGGTATCGCGGGCTTTTTTGACGATCGCGTGAATGACGTTCTCGGTATTCCTACAAGCGAGGCCGTGCTTTATATTACTACTCTGGGAAGACCGCGATCGTGAATTTTAGTCAGTTGTCAGTTGTTAGTTGTTATTTGTCAGTAGTATGGCTTTACTGAGTCCAGGCGCATCTAAATTTTAGAGTCAAGTTTGATGAAATTAACATCTTGCACCCTTTCCACAAAGAGTTAAATTATTGTGGGGTGTCGGGTGCGCCCTAAAAATACAACTTAAATGCGAGACAGCTTACCTATTCAATTTACTCTTTTACCATTGCTATTTCCCAATGCAAAACTTGCTAAATATTCTGTCTAGCACTGATTCTGTCACTTCTTCGCCCGTAACTTCCCCCAAGGCTTGAATTGCACCGCGCAAATCTATTGTCCAAAAATCTAAAGGCAATTTGTTGCTAATAGTATCCGTGCACTGTTCCAGAGAAATTTTGGCTTTGGTTAAGGCTGCTGCTTGCCGCTGATTGATTGCTAAATCGGAGTTTGCTGCTTGCAAATTTCCGTGGCTGACGGCATCTAAGATGGCTGTTTCTAAGTCTTCTATGCCTCGATCTAGGGCGGCAGATGCGGTGACTGTAGGGTGAATTTCCGAGGAAAAAGGTAGTTCGGGGATGGTTTTTACTAGGTCGATTTTGTTGATGATTATAATTAGCTGGCGGTGCTTTACTTGTTCGTAAATTTCGGAATCGCCCTCTGTCCAACCAGATTCTGCGTCAATTGTCAATAATACTAAATCGGCTTGTTTTGCTGCTGCGCGCGATCGCTCTACGCCAATTTTTTCTACCTTGTCTTCAGTTTCTCGAATGCCCGCAGTATCGAGCACCTGCACCGGAATGCCGCCCACAACTAGCTGCGATTCTACCACATCCCGCGTCGTACCGGGCAAATCTGTGACGATCGCCCGATCGCACTTACTCCAAGCATTCAACAAACTCGACTTTCCCACATTCGGCCGCCCCACAATCGCCACTTTCAAACCGGTTCTCAACAATTCACCGCGATCCGCCGTCGTCAAAATTGTTGACAATTCCGCCAAAACAAGCTTTATTTCCAAATAAGTTTTAGCTTCATCTAAAGGCGGCAAATCTTCCTCAAAATCAATTCTCGCCTCAATTTCTGCCAGCAAATCCAAACAAGTTGTTCTTAATTTGCGAATTGGCTGGGCTAATTTTCCCTGCAAAAGGGCTAAAGCACTTTGTGCAGCAGCGGGAGATTTTGCTCCCACCAAATCTGAAATACTTTCAGCCTGAGTTAAATCGAGCCTCCCGTTCAAAAAAGCCCGCAGCGAAAACTCTCCCGGCTGCGCCAATCTCGCCCCGCTTTCCAAACACAACTGCAAGACTTGCTGGACGGCCATAATCCCGCCGTGACAGTGAAATTCCACCACATCTTCGCGGGTGAAAGAACGCGGCGCTTTCATGATTAACAGCAAAGCTTCATCAACTAATTCTTGAGTTTTTGGGTGGCGGATGTGGCCGTAAAGAATGCGGTGAGACTCCCAAATTTGCTGTCCTGGGGCGCGAAACAGAGTTTCCGCAATTTTTAAGGCTGCAGCACCGGAAAGTCGCACAATGGCGACGCTGCCTTGTTGGGGAACTATGGCGGTGGCGATCGCTGCGATCGTTCCTCCTTTTGTTAGTGATTCAGCCATTTTTAATTGCTCTATAGTTCAATAATTCTCTCGATCGCCCTATCTGCAATGCCTCGATTATATAGGCATTTAATTGCTGTATATAGCCTTTCAAGCTCTCATATGAGGTACTGTCGGGCATAGGCCAAACCGGCCAAACCGGCCAAACCGGCCAAACCGGGCATAGGGCAAACCGGGCATACCTCACTTTTTTGATAAAGGCTATATAGAGATTTTCTAATTCACCCAATCGTCTGATAATTAATCTGCGTTGGAGGGTAGCTATTCGAGTTACTCTAACTTTAGATGATACTCGCAATCCAGTTGCTGGAAATTCTCTATCTTCCACATTCAGGGCAAACTCTTCATTGTTTAATCTTGCAACATTTTGAGAGGAAATAAAGCCAACAGTAACTTCATCAGAATTTTAGATAGCACACAGCACTAAAGCAGGACGCAATTTCATCTGACTCAAATCAGTAAATGGAAATTGTACTAATACAATATCTCCTTTTTTTAGTATCACGCAATAGGTTCTCCATCTTCTATCGTATAAATATCAGGTTCGTCCTGCAAAAAGTCAAAACAGCCACCGTTTTGAGAAAGCTGCATAAGTTCCTGAGTCGAAGGATACGGGATGTTTTCTAGTAATTTGTCCGTAATCGCTAATTGCTCGTCTGCGGAGAGAGATAAGATAACTTGAATTAGGGAGTCAACCAGTTGTACGTTCATTTTAAGTCATCTGTTGCTCGGTTACTAAATTATACTATAAGTTCAGGGTTTGCATTTACAGTCAACCGATACGGGCAGCAGACTGGGACTAATCTTAATGCTATAGTCCTCGACGCAGAAATTGGTTTTTTACGGAAATACTGCATCCCGGCTTTTAACACTGCGTCCAGGACTGCTCAAATTCAGACAAGGCTCAAAGTTTCGGCGATAGCCTTTCTTTAAATTGCCAGCACCTGTAGTCCTACTACTGGCTATTTCTTCGGCTGCTTGGCACACCGGAATCAATAGCTAAAAGTTTGACACCACAGTGAGCTATCCTGATTTCATGCGATAATGGAACATTGACAGGGTAGAGGGCAGAGCATGATTGGTCAACTTCTAGACAGACGTTACCGCATCATTAAAGTCACAGACTCAAATGAGGTGGGAAAAACTTATTTAGCAGCAGATACTCACCGTCCCGGGTATCCGCAATGCACGGTTAGAGAAATGCGGCTTCCCGGCACAAGTTCGCAAACTCCCGAATTAGTCAAAGTTATATTTCAAAGAAACGCAGAAATAATTGAGGAATTGGGTAAACACGACAAAATTCCCGAATTATTGGCGTATTTTGAGGAAAATCAAAGTTTATACTTAATTGAAGAATTTATTGTGGGTTCACCTTTGAGTCAAGAACTGATTGTGGGTGAAGCTTGGCAAGAAGATGAAGTAATTACTTTGCTATCATCGATATTAGAAATTTTGGCGTTCATCCATTCCAAGGGCTTTATTCACCGCAGAATTCAACCAGACAGAGTTATCCGGCGCGAGTCAGACGGAAAATTTGTGTTGGTTGACTTTAGCTTAGACAAAGAAATTAACCCGGAACTTGTTAATTGTGATTTGTGGGCGCAAACTCCGCCGAAGTCTGTTAAATCGCCTTTGGGAAAAAAACAGGAGTTGGCGGTGCAGGCTTTGTACGTGCCGATCGAGCAATCGCAAGGCAACCCCCACTACAATAGCGACATCTACGCTCTAGGTACGATCGCCCAGCTTGCGGTAACGGGACTCTCACCCAAGGAACTCAGCGCCCTGAGAAACAACAAAAAAGGCGAGATTCCGTGGCACAATCGGGCAACTTGTTCGGCGACTCTAACACGTATTATCGATCGAATGGTGCGCTCCGACAAAGAAGAACGCTATCACGAAGCAGCCGAAGTTTTGGCAGACATCAAACAAATCGCCGTAAAATGGGATGCCCCTCCGTCGCCAGCCACCATCATCACCAAGCCTAGGAGTAAACCGCCCATCCAGCGCCCTACTAAACTGCTGCTGTTGGCTGCAATAGTCTCCGCTTCGATCTTGACAGCAGTCATCATGTACTTCGGACATATTAAAAGTCCGGCGAGGGCGAAAGAATTGTTCGCCCGCGGCGTGGCTAAGGCACAACAAGGTGACAAAACAGGCGCGATCGCCGATTATACTCAAGCCATCGCCCTGAATGCTGGCGATGCCGAAACTTTTTACAAGCGGGCTAATGCTCGCTACGACATGGGTGCGACAGAGCAAGCAAAGGCAGATTATACGCAAGCAATTAAAGTTAATCCGAGCCACACCAAAGCCATCTATAATCGAGGTTTGGCGCGCCTCGACACAGGCGACAAGCGGGGGGCCGTGGAGGATTTTACCCAAGTATTGCGGCTGAGTCCGAGCGACGGTGAGGCATACTCTCAGCGGGGTTTAGTCTACTACGATTTGGCAGACTACCGCACGGCCATTGAAGACTACACTCAAGCAATTCGGCTCACTCCCAACGATGCTGTAGCTTACAGCAATCGGGGTTTAGCTCGATCGGCATCGGGCGACAAAACTGGAGCAATGGCAGATTTTACCCAAGCGATTCAAATTAGCCCCAAACAAGCTAGCGTTTACTACAGTCGCGGTCGATCGCGCTTTAATCTGGCAGATTATCAAGGAGCGATGGAAGATTATAGTAAGGCGATCGAATTGGAACCAGAACAAGCTGATGCTTATACCAATCGGTGCAGCGCTTACTTAAATTTGGCAACCTACGACAAAGCGATTGAAGATTGCACCCGAGCAATTAATCTCGATCCCAAAGATGAAGCAGCTTACAACAACCGCTGCATTGCTTATCTAAATTTAAAACAATTTCAAAAGGCCGCTGAAGATTGCAGTTTGGCGATCGGACTTAACAGCAACAATCCCAAAGCATACAGCAATCGAGGATTAGCTCGATCGGCTTCGGGAGACAAACTCGGGGCTGTGGAAGATTTTACCCGCGCAATTGGGCTCAATCCCAGCGATGCCGTAGCTTACAGCAATCGCGGTAGCCTGTACTCAGAACAAAAAAATTATCCTTTAGCGGTTGAGGATTTCGCTCAGTCGCTGCGGCTAAACCCCAACAATGCTACTGCTTTTTACAGCCGGGGCCTCGTGCGCCGCCAACTCAAAGATCGGGCTGGGGCGATCGAAGATTTTCAGAAAGCTGCAACACTGTTTCTCGAACAAGGAAGAGCCGATGGTTTCCAAAACGCACAAGCACAAATAAACGACCCTAAATAAACTATTAGTCATTAGTCATTAGTCATTAGTCATTAGTCATTAGTCATTAGTCATTAGTTGTGGGGAATTGGTTATTGGTTATTGGTTATTGGTTATTGGTTATTGGTTATTGGTTATTGGTTATTGGTTATTGGTTATTGGTTATTGGTTACTTGCTACGAATTTCCAATCCCTCCGCTTCGCTAGAGCCCAATTCTCAATCCCCAATAACAACTAACAATTAACAACTAACAGCTAACAACTAACAATTAACAACTAACAGCTAACAGCTAACAGCTAAAAGTTAACAGTCATTAGTCATCAGGAACGAACAATGAAGAATGAGGCAGAAAAAAAGAAAAAGGGAAAATCACCAATCACCAATTCCCAATTGCCAACTCCAAATTACCAATTTCCCGCGATAAACTCCCAATTTTCAAATCCCAATTACCAATTATCAAATATCGATATGAACATGGTTGGTCAACTTTTAGATAGGCGTTATCGCGTAGTGCAAATTCTCAGTTCAGGAGCTTTTGGACAAACTTATTTAGCTGTCGATACTCGCCGACCTGGCCACCCTCAATGTGTAGTAAAACAACTTCGTCCTCCCAGCAACACTTCCGCAGTTCTCAAAACAGCTTACCGCTTATTTAAACAAGAAGCCGAAATATTAGAAAAGCTAGGAAAACACGATCAAATTCCATTTTTACTCGCTTATTTTGAAGAAAGCAATCAATTCTACCTGGTAGAAGAGTTTGTTCCCGGACACGCCCTAAATCGGGAAATTGTTGCCGGTCAACCTTGGCGGGAAGAACGAGTGCTGTCGTTGTTGGAAGAAATATTACAACTTCTCGCCTTCGTACACTCTCAGGGAGTGATTCACCGCGACGTTAATCCCTCCAACTTAATCCGCCGCAAACCAGATAGCAAATTAGTTTTAATTGACTTCGGTTCAGTTAAAGAAGTTGCGAATCACGTCATCGATTTCGATACAGAATTTCCGCGCACCATTGCGACGGGGACTCCGGCTTATATGCCGATCGAGCAATTTCAAGGCAACCCCCAATTTAGCAGCGATCTCTATGCCGTAGGGATGATGGCAATCCAAGCTATCACTGGTTTACCCGGTACCGATTTGCCAAAATTGCAAGATCCGAGTCCTTCTCACACCGGGGAAATTGTTTGGCGCAACCGAGCTCAATGTTCTCCGGGATTGGCAAATATAATTGACAAAATGGTCTGTCACCAATTTGGCAAACGCTATCAATCGGCTGAGGACGTTTTGGCCGCTCTCAGCAAGCTGACGCACCGCCAAGAACCTCATACAGCTCAACAGAAAAGTAGGGCTCCTAGTTTAGGGTCTGTTGATAGTTTTGCATCACGTTTTGGCCCTCGGTTTTGGTGGCTGATTTTGGCTGGATTAGGGGCGATATCTCTGGTATTTCTGTTGAGTTATTGCAGCCGCCCGAATCCGATTAAAGCTAAGGAATATTACGAACAGGGAGTAGAAAAGTCTCGCAATCAAGATGCGGAGGCGGCTTTGCAGGCTTTCAACAAGTCAATTCAATTAAATCCTAACAATGCTGATAGTTTTTATCTGCGGGGTAATGCTAATTACGATTTAAAAAAATATCAAGAAGCAATTGCCGATTATTCTCAGGCGATCGCTCTCAATCCTAAATATTTTAAGGCTTATTTTAACCGGGGATTAGCCCGCAACGATTTTAACGACAGGCGCGGGGCGATTGAGGATTATACTCAGGTTTTGAAGCTCCAACCCAACGATGTTGATACCTATTATGAAAGAGGAATTACCTATTTAGAACTACAAGATTACAATATGGCTATTCAGGATTTTACTGAAGCAATTCGGTTGCAGCCGAAGCTTGTTAAAGCTTATCATTCGCGGGGGCTGGCTCGCGCCGGGAGCGGAGATTTGCAGGGGGCGATCGGAGATTATACTGAAGCAATTAAACTCGACGCTCAGAATGTTGATGCTTTCTACAGTCGGGGGAGAGCTCGCTTTCACCTAGGAGATTATCAGGGAGCTTTGGCGGATTATTCTCAGGTAATTGCGATCGATCCCAAGAGTGGAGATGCTTACACTAATCGTTGCAGCACGCAGTTGAATTTGGGAGCGTATCAAGCGGCGATTGACGATTGCACTCAGGCGATTTCGCTGAGCGATGAAGATGGGGTTCCTTACAACAATCGCTGCATTGCTTATTTAAATTTGAAGGATTATCCGAAAGCAATTGCCGATTGCACCCAAGCGGTGACACTAAATCCGAACAATTATAATGCTTTGAGCAATCGCGGTTTGGCTCGCAACGCAGGGGGAGATAGCCAGGGGGCGATCGCAGATTTTACTGCTGCAATTGGCCTCAATCCCAACGATGCGGAAGCTTACGCCAATCGGGCGAAGGTTTACCAGCAGTTAAATAATTACAATAGTGCGATCGGCGATTATGTGCAAGCAATTCGGCTGAATCCGAATTATGCAGCAGCTTACTACGGTAGAGGAATGGTTCGCCGCTCCTTGGGAGACAAAGCAGGAGCAATTAGCGACTTAGAAAAAGCGGGCAAAATCTTTCTCGATCAAGGACTTACCGGCGGTTACAAAGACACACAATTTGAGATTGAAAAAATCAAGTAGCTAGTTGTCAGTTGTCAGTTGTTAGTTGTTAGTTGTTAGTTGTTAGTTGTTAGTTGTTAGTTGTTAGTTGTTAGTTGTTAGTTGTTAGTTGTTAGTTGTTAGTTGTTAGTTGTTAGTTGGTAGGGGCGGTGGATGGTGCGTGCCCGCCCTCATTTGTCAGTTGTTAGTTGTTAGTTGTGCGGCATTGAAACTGTATGTCAAAAAACAGTAAAACTCTTGTGGGGCAGGCATCCTGCCCGCCCTGAATATGCAATGTTTATTTGCGCGACAGCTTAATAGTCAACAATGCCCCATCCCTCCGCTTCGCGCTCGCCCAATTCCCTTTAAGAATTTTGAATTCGCTCAACCAAATCATAAAACGGTTGCCAATTATCCTCAAGAGCGATGGGTTCCCAAATAGCCTCAATCGTCGGCCTCAACAGCGATTGTTCGGGATTGTGCTGGCGCAACCTCTGGGCCATCTCATCCATATCGTCCGCCGACAAACTTTGCAAAACGTGACAATAAAACTCCCGCCAATGTGCTAACAACTCCGCAGGTTCCGCCTCGCTAAAGATTAGACTAGCATCATCTCGCCAAGTGCGATCGAACTGTCGGCGCAATTCCCAAAAGAAATCGTGATAATCAACTTGAGACTCCGCCAGCATCTTAATTGTCAGCTTCAAAAGCTCATCACCATCAGCTTCTGGCAAATCCTCAAATCCCAATCTATTCAGCATCAACTTGCGGTAAGCTGCATTATAATAATCGCCAAACTTTGCCAAACCAGCATCCATATCAGCTTGAGGAATTGCCGCTGCTAGCGGTTGCTGAAGCTTCTCTAAATTCCCCTTGCAAATAAACGGTTGATTTCCGTAACAATAAAGACCGTAGTGATCGAAATAAGCTGCTGTAAATTCCGGCTTGTAAGTTGGAATAAAAGCAAACGGCCCGTAATCAAAACTTTCTCCAGTAATCGACATATTATCAGTATTTAGCACCGCGTGACAAAAACCAGCCGCCATCCACTGAGCAACCAATTCGGCGACACGTTTGACTAATTCTGCATAAAATAGCGCATACTTTTCTTCGGAAGAAGTAGCAGAATTGCTAGCTGCTAAATGCAGTTCTGGATAGTAATATTCAATTACAAAATCTAAAAGTTTTTTAGTTAAATCCGGGCGGCGGATATAATGTAGTCTTTCAAACGTGCCAAAACGGATGTGAGAGTGGCTAAAACGCACCATTACGGACGATCGCGTGGGAGAGGGTTCGTCGCCCCGCCACAAAGCATCCCCAGTTTCAACTAAACTAAAACAGCGAGATGTCCGAACTCCCAATCTGTGCAAAGCTTCGGCGGCTAAAACTTCGCGAACTCCCCCTTTGAGAGTGAGTCTACCATCAGCGTGGCGCGAGTAGGGAGTGCGACCGGAACCTTTAGTCCCGAAGTCATAAAGTCTGCCGTCAGTACCGCGAACTTGACCGTACAAAAAGCCTCTACCGTCACCTAAATTCGGGTTGTATTCGTTGAATTGATAGCCGTGGTAGCGGAGTGCGAGAAAGGGACGCACGCAGTGAAATTTACCGAAGGCTTCGATGAAATGTTGGTCGGTTACTTGTGCGGGATCTAAACCCAATACTGGCAATAATTTGTCGTTGCGGAAACGGAGGATGTGCTGGGGAAAATCGGCTGCGGGGACTTCATCAAAATAGTCGCCGCCGAGGGATTCGAGGGCTGGTTCGTAGTTGAGGGAAAGCAAGGGATTTGACATTTTTGTATTTGATTGTTGACTGTTGACTAATGACTGTTGACTGTTGACTGTTGACTGTTAACTGTTAGCTGTTAGCTGTTATTTGTTAGTTGTTATTGGGAATTGAGAATTGGGCTCTAGCGTTGCGGAGGGATTGGAAATTCGTAGCAAGTAACCAATAACCAATAACCAATAACCAATAACCAATAACCAATAACCAATAACCAATAACTAATGACTCATGAATTTTAACCGCATATTCCCTCCAAAGTTGCTATCAATTTGAGATTGTACTCATCTTCAAAACACGGTTTTTTGTAATCTAAACTCCACATTTCCAAAGCGCAATCGTCCTCGGAGTCGAGCGGTTGAAGCCGCAAGTGAAACTCTCGAAGTTCGGGGCGGTGTTCGCTTTTGAAATTAGCAATTGCGCCTATTTGCCGCCTGTCCAAAGCTACAGCCAGCCGCAGAAAAGGATGAAGTTTACTAACGATTTCTCGGTAGTTTTTGGGGAGGTTTATAAAATTCTCATGTTTCTTTTTCGGGGGGCTTTTCCGGTGATAGCGAGCCAGATTAGCAATTACTTCAATCTCTGTTTCAGTGTAGCCCAATAACTCACCATTGCGAATTAAATAGTAAGAATGTTTGTGGTGCGCCGAATGACTGACGTACAAACCGCAATTGTGCAGAATCGCGGCGGCCCACAGCAACTCCCGTTCTTCGGTTCCCCAATTGTGTAAAATTCCTTGGGTTTGGTCGAACAATTTGAGGGAAAATTCTGCGGTTCTTTCGCTTTGTTCTGTATTGACTTGATATTTTTCAGCCATCAGCAGAATGCTGCGCTGGCGGATTGAACCTTGATAGCGCAAGCGGTTTTCTATTAAACCGTGACTCAGCATCCAGTCAACAATGACACCTTCTCTCAGAGACCGATCGCACACAGTGATCGATTCCATTCCTAATAGTGTCATGGCTTCCTGCAAAATCAAAGCGCCGGCGAGAATAATTTCTGCCCGCTTGTCCGACATTCCCGGAATTGCCAGTCTTTCTGAGTAAGAAAGTTTGCGGAAACGGTTGACTAAATCGCGCAAATCCTTTAGACTTAATTGATAGCCTGTCAACGGACTCGGAACTGTTCCCAGCTTTTCGCGAGCGTTAATGGCTGCTAGAGTTTCGATGGTTCCAGCGGTACCAATTAAACGCAGAGTTTCGCCAGCCTTGAATTGATCTCGCAATTCGTCGATCGGTCTTTCGATCGAAATCCGAATATAAGCTTGCAAATAGGCAAACTCCTCTCTGCTAATCGGGTCAGTTTTAACAAATTCTTTTGTTAAGCGCACAGCACCGATTTTGGTACTGGTGAGACAGCGAGGTTCCGAGCTATCTCCTAAAATTAACTCGGTAGAACCGCCCCCAATATCAATAATTACCTGGGACTGATTGTTGAATTCCATACCCGAAAGCACGCCGAGATAAATTCTCCGCGCTTCTTCCTGACCGGAAATTAAGCTAACATTCAGGTCTAATTCGTCAGCAACTCGTTTGAGAAAATCCCGCCCGTTAGGAGCTTCTCGAATCGCACTCGTAGCCACAGCGATAATTTGTTCGGCGTTGAAAGTTTTAGCAATGTCTAGAAAACGGCTCAGAGTGGCGATCGCCCTTTCCATAACCTCAGCCTTTAAACAGCCTGTTTTTGCTTCGGAATCGCCTAACCGAACCGTATCTTTTTCTCTAGCAATAATCGCAAAGGCGGGTAATTTCGGCTCGATCCGCGCCACCACCATGTGAAACGAGTTAGTACCCATATCAATAGCAGCAATAATGCGGTTTGACTCCGCAGAAGCACTTGAATTAACCATTGGAGTGTATGGGGGTTGATAGATATTATGATTATTTCACGAATCCAGTTAGGCATCCTATGAAATCAGCAAAAATTGGGAATTAGGGCATCGGGCATGGGGCATCGGACATCGGGCATGGGGACATACATCACTTTTTTGAGAACCGCTATATTAGGTGATTTTGCCTAAAATTTGATAACATTTAATGTTAAAAATCTAAAATCTAGAATTAAAATGCTTCAAGAGTCCGATCGCCCAACCGAATCCAAATTACTAACCATCATAAGGCTTTTGAGGTGGGACAAACCAGCAGGAAGGCTGATTTTAATGATACCAGCCCTCTGGGCCGTGTTTTTAGCAGCACAGGGTAAGCCACCAGTAGCGTTGGTAGGCGCGATCGTGTTGGGCACCTTAGCCACGAGTGCGGCGGGATGCGCGATCAACGACTTGTGGGATCGCGATATCGATCCCGAAGTCGAAAGAACGCGATCGCGCCCCCTAGCATCCCGCGCCCTCACCGTACAAACAGGAATAGGAGTTGCCTTAATTTCCTTAGCAAGCGCCGCCATTCTTGCATTTTATCTCAATCCTTTAAGCTTCTGGCTGTGCGTTGCCGCCGTACCAGTAATTATCTGCTATCCCCTAGCAAAAAGATTCTTTCCAGTACCCCAATTAGTATTATCAATAGCCTGGGGATTTGCCGTATTAATTAGTTGGAGCGCGGCTGTCAATCAATTAGAAATAGCAACTTGGCTGCTGTGGGGAGCCGTCGTGTTTTGGACGATGGGATTTGACACAGTTTACGCGATGAGCGACAGAGAAGATGATTTGCGTTTGGGTGTGAATTCCAGCGCGATATTTTTCGGGGATCATGCCGCTAATGCTGTGGGTTTTTTCTTTGTAGGGACTGTCGGTTTGTTAGCAGCAATGGGGATTAATTTACAGTTGCATATTGGTTTTTGGATCGCAATTTGTGCGGCAGCGATTTTGTGGGTTTTGCAGTACAATCAACTGCGAAAGACCGACATTCCGAATCCCGTTTACGGTCAAATTTTCCGCCAAAATGTTTGGGTGGGTTTTGTGATTTTGGCGGGGATGATTGTTGGAGATATTTTTTGATAAGTTCCTCAATATCAAGTGTAAGTTAAGTTTAACGCTCGTGAAACAAAACTTACACTTACTCAGAATCGTGAAGCTGAGAAATAAAAAGCGGGTTCCAAAAATACTCAAGTGAAAGCAAAAAAATAGTAGCAGTGAAGATTAAAGCGATCGACGACTCTCGCCAAAAATTCAGTTTATTTACTTGACAAAATAACCCTTGCAAGCTAGTCTGAAAGCACCTCAAAATTTAAATTGTCATATAAAAATTTATTCATAATGTAGACCCTACACTTTATGATTCAAAAAATCCGTGAAGCTCTTGCATTGTTCGCATCAAACTTTGTGCTGTTTAGTTTGATAGTGCTAACAGTATGGTTGCCGGGGTCAATTCTGTTGATATATTTGCGCCTGTACGTTTTTCCAGGGATGACTGGCGGAGACGAGTTGCGTATAACCATTCAAGAGTTGCGAATGTCGCAATTCATTGAAGGCTCGTTTGGTACGCTGTACGTGGGTGCATTACTTCATGCACTTGCTCAGTTGAAGCGGGGACTTCATCCAACTTATCGTGAGTCCATGACCCACGCAGCACGAAAGTGTTTCAAGCTGTTCGGAACTCGTTTTGTCACTGGATTGATTGTGCTAGGTGGTGTAATTGTTTTCATCGTTCCAGGTGTCATCTTAGCATTGCGCTATGCACTAATTGATGCCGCTGTGGTGCTGGAAGGTGTAGAAGGCTCGAAGGCTCAAAAAATGAGTGCGAATTTGACTCAAGGGAAAAGATGGAAGATATTTTGGACGATGATTCTGACCTATCTTGGATTGTTTATTGCTTCGATGATTGTGTCTTGGATTTTGTATTTACCGCTATCATTAATTGGACAACATGATAACTTTGGAATCGAATTAATCTACCAGTGTATTGCGAGTATTCTTTCTGCATTGCCCATCATAGTTTTGTTTTTGTTCTACTGGGATGCAAAAAATCAGCAGCCGGTTGTCTAGGGTAAGTCTGATGTCTAACAGTGCGATCTCCTACGGGCGATCGCACCTTCTATATAAAGTTATATTACACAAATATAAATTTCGCATAAAAACTCCGACGCACTCCAGATAGATAAATGTCAGCCCAAATTATCGGATTAATCGAGGTGCGCCATGTCTACTACTTCTATCGGCAATCTTAACGACAACTATTTCTCGATCGACTTTGCGGGCAAAACAGACCCCATCGATACCTATCGCTTCAATCGACTGAATACAGGAAGTTTCCGTGTCACCGCCGAAGGTTTCACTTCCGTGGTGGGGATGCAACTGCTTGACAGTGAAGGAAAAGTCGTCAAAGACATCGCCACCGACGGCACAAATTCCGGTACATTTAGCATCGATAACTTGGGTGCAACAAATTATGCACTCAAAATTTCTGCACCTTCGCGCGATACAAACTATCAAGGTGACTATTCAGGTAATAGCTCTATCTACGATCCTGCTCAAAATCATCAAATCGTGTTTGCCAGTTCAAGTTATGAAGAAGCTAAACTCTGGCTATTAGAAAATGAATAGGAACAAGTAGAACGTCGATTACAAATGGAAGCAGCATAAACCCTATTGTTCAGAAACAACAAAAGTGCGAGCGCCCGTTATACAATCAAAAAGGCGATAGATAATTTTATCCGGCGGTAAGCTACGAATTTTTTCTATCAGCTTGGTTTCGGGACTTTTAGCGATACTTATTTTCTTTGACCTGTTTAATGAAAAAATAACACACATTCTTCCCAACCAGATACTCAACCATAAACCATGAAGAAAACTATCATCGGCATCATGGGCCCAGGCGAAAGTGCCACATCAACCGACTTAGAAAACGCCTATCAACTCGGACAACTCATCGCCGAAGCTGGATGGATATTGCTAACTGGCGGCCGAAATCTCGGCGTGATGGATGCCGCCAACAAAGGTGCAAAATCAGCTAACGGTTTAACAATCGGCATCCTTCCGGGAAAGGATACTCGCGGCATTTCCGAAGCTGTAGATATTGCCATTGTCACCGATATGGGAAACGCCAGAAATAACATTAATATTCTTTCTTCAGATGTGATAATTGCCTGCGGTACGGGCGCGGGTACCGCTTCGGAAATTGCCCTCGCCATCAAAGCTCACAAGCAAGTTATTTTGTTAAATCATAGCTGGGAAAGTCAACTTTTCTTTAAAGATTTAGGCAAAAATAACATTTTTGTGGTACACAATGCTGTAGAGGCTATGAATCAAGCTCGCGAAATCCTAGCAAATCCCAGATGAAATTCAAGATGAAAGTAAGCAAATTCAACTTTTGTGCGATCGCAATTTTCCTAACTCTGGGGATTTTCGGCAGTACCAAAGCAGACGGAGGAATTGCACAGTTAAGCTTCAGCAACCAATCCACTCAAACTTTAGCACAAACCCTCCCTCCACCTCCTGCCGCACAGCCTGTTACCGAACCAGAAGCGCCCCCGATTCTTAGCGAATCCGCGCCGGATCAAATAGCTTTAGCAACCCATTTGCAGACGATCGAAGCTAAAATGTACGGTGCTTACTGGTGTCCTCACTGTCACACGCAACAAGAACTTTTCGGCAAAGAAGCATTTACCGCGATTACTTACATTGAGTGCGATCCCAGGGGGAAAAATGCTCAACCGGATTTGTGCAAAGCTGCGAAGATTCAAGCTTATCCAACTTGGGAAATTCGGGGCAAATATTACACCGGCAGGCAATCTTTGGAAAAACTTGCTCTTTTATCCGGTTATAAAGGCAGCAGCAATTTTGTGCCACAACTTCCTTCTCCTTAAATATATCTAAATTAGTTGGCGATCGCACTCGCCCACTAAGAAACCGGGTTTTTGAACCGAAATTCAGGGTTGTGAGCAATTATTTTGGTTAAAAACCCGGTTTCTGGCCGCCCGTGCGTCTATAGCAATCCTAAATGATTTTCTGTAGGGACACGGCACTGCCGTGTCCCTACTAAAAATATGACTTTTATGAATCTAACTTCTGAATAATATGAATTGACGCGAGAGCGAGCTGGTTATTTAATTGTAATTAGGCGGACATATCTATTTATTTTTTTTGATTGGCACTTATTCAGGAGACTGAAACGATGCAATTACAATCTAGCAAAAAACAAATAATTTTTAGCAGTTTGCTGTGCTTCTCGGCAATTGTATTTCCCCTAACGAGTCCAGCTATAACAGTACAAGAAGTACCGAATCCACGCCAAAATCACACTTGGGTAACAGATAAAGCCAATATTCTCAGTGACAGCACAGAAACTCAGCTAAATCAGATGATTGCAGAGTTGGAGGCAAAAAACGGCTCGGAAATTGCTGTTGTGACAGTGCCTGATACTAAACCATCTGCGACACCAAAAGCATTTGCTACACAATTATTTAACTTTTGGGGAATTGGCAAAAAAGGTACAAATAACGGAGTTTTGTTGTTGATTTCGTCGGGTGAACGCCGCGTTCAAATTAAAACAGGTTCTGGCATTCAAAGTATTTTACCCGATGCGCGAGTAGTGGGAATTATTAAAACCGAAATTACGCCCAGATTTAAACAGCAGGACTTTAACGGGGGTACATTGGCGGGGACAAAGGCATTAGTAAATGTTTTACAAACTCCGATCGCAAATGTGCAATCTCAAAACGCGCTGCCTTTAGCTCCCATCGTACAATCTCAAGGGGTGAAACCGTCGCCAATACCTGCAGAATCACCAGTTGTTAAGAATAGTGGCTCCACAGGTGAGCAGTTGAGATTTTTCTTAAGTTTTTTATTTATAGGATGGATAATTTGGTTGACTAGATCCTCTGCTAATAGTAGCAGTAGTAGTAGTAGTAGTAGCAGCGATTACAGCAGTAGCAGCGATTACAGCAGTAGCGACTCCGGCGGTAGCTTTGGCGGGGGTGACTCTGGTGGAGACGGCGGCGGTGGAGATTGGTAATAGTTCTAAGGTGCTCTTTATTCAATTTTGAATTAGAACGTTTTGCTAAGAATGACCACAATCATATTGGTTTGTAGTGAGGACTTTAGTTTTATGATGGATGCGGACTAAAGTCTTCACTACAAACCAATTTTAGGATTAGTTTTTAATCAGAAAAGTAGTCTTCAACTATTTTTAAAATCCGGGAGGCTGCTAAACCGTCGCCAAAGGGATTGATTGCCATTGCCATTGTGTCGTAAGCTGTAGAATCACTGAGCAATTCTGCGGCGGCTGCGGTAATTGTATCAGGATTTGTACCGACAAGTTTAGCGGTTCCGGCAGCAATTGCTTCTGGTCTTTCTGTGGTTTCTCGCAATACTAAAACAGGCTTGCCCAAACTCGGTGCTTCTTCTTGCAAGCCGCCGGAATCTGTGAGGATTAAATGACTTCTCTGCATGGCTCCTACTAATTCGGCGTAGTCCAGCGGTTCGGTTAAAAAGATTCTTGGATGGTCGCCTAAAAGAGATTTTAAAGGTTCCCGAACAGTTGGATTTTTGTGCAGCGGTAAGAGTAAGGCTGTGTCGGGAAATTTATCTAAGATTTGGATGAATGCTCGCGCAATTCCTGCTAAGGGTTTCCCCCAATTTTCGCGGCGGTGGACTGTTGCTAAAATGGTGCGGTGTTTGCTCCAATCTAGGTTGGGAATTTTGCATTCTGGTTCGCGTTTGGCGACGGATAGCAAAGCGTCGATTACTGTGTTGCCTGTACGGTGAATTTCTCCTAAAACGCCCGATCGCCCTAAATTCTCTGCAGCCAGCGCTGTTGGGGCAAAATGCAGCCTTGTGAGCTGAGATATCAACCGCCTGTTAGCTTCTTCGGGATAGGGATTGAACAAATCGTCGGTTCGCAATCCGGCTTCTACGTGACCGACGGGTATTTTCTGGTAAAATGCAGCTAAAGCTGCTGCAAATGCTGTTGTTGTATCGCCCTGCACTAATACGATTTCTGGCTGCAATTCCTTAAAGCAAGCTTCCAAACCCTGCAAGCTGCGGGATGTAATGTCTGTGAGGGTTTGCTGGTGCTGCATAATTGCTAAATCGCGATCGGCTTTCAGGTCGAACATTTGCATTACTTGCTCGACCATTTCTCGGTGCTGACCGGTTAAAATTACTTGGGTGTCAAAGATTGGTGAATTTTTGAACAGTTGAATTACAGCGGCTAGTTTGATCGCTTCCGGGCGAGTTCCTAGGACGATACAAACGCGGTGTGTGGCTTCGGGCATGGTAAAATTGGGTAGTTGAGATTTGCGAGGCTGTTAAAGGCAGAAGATTTTATAGCTGGTTGGAATCGTTGGTTAATAAGATTTTTTTTTAACCGCAGAGGGCGCAGAGGGCGCAGAGAAGGGAGGCAAGAGAGATAGAAAGTGGTTTTTTACGGATTTATATTGTTTATGCTCGCACTGTTTGTACATTTTTAATCGTTAATTGGTCATGCCTTATCGTTACATTCTATTTTACAAACCCTATGATGTTTTAACTCAATTCACTGATAATTCAGGGGAAGTTAAACGCAGAACTCTGAAGGATTATATTCCGATTCCTGATGTTTATGCGGTGGGAAGGCTCGATCGCGATAGCGAAGGTTTGTTGCTGTTAACGGATGACGGACAAATGCAGCACCGCCTCAGCGATCCGAAATTCGCTCATCCTCGCACTTATTTGGTTCAGGTGGAACGGGTTCCAGATGCAGGCGCGATCGCCCTTTTGCAAACTGGTGTCACAATTCAAGATTATCGGACTCGATCGGCAAAAGTGCAATTATTATCAGCAGAACCCCAATTGCCGCCCCGCCAGCCCCCGATTCGATTTCGCAAAAACATTCCGACAGCTTGGCTGGAAATGACCCTCACAGAAGGCCGCAACCGCCAAGTGCGCCGGATGACCGCAGCAGTAGGGTTTCCGACGCTGCGGCTGGTGAGAAGTGCGATCGGGCATTTGCAACTAAATGACCTGAAACCCGGTGAATGGCGCGAATTAACTCAAGCTGATTTGAGATTTGAGATTTGAGAATTACAGTCATCAGTCAACAGTCAACAGTCATCAGTCATCAGTCATCAGTCAACAGTCATCAGTCATCAGTCATCAGTCATCAGTCATCAGTCAACAGTCAACAGTCAACAGTCATCAGTCAACAGTCAACAGTCAACAGTCAACAGTCAACAGTCATCAGTCAACAGTCAACAATCAACTACTTTCTGGGCGGCAAAATAAAACTCTCGTTTCCATCTTTATCTTTTTTTACCTGAGCTCCCAACTTGACAAGAGCTTGTTTCGCCCTTTGCCGCACCAACTTATCGGTTGTTTGATAATAAACCGTGCTCCAAGCGTTAAACCGCACCGGCACGCTATCGGGATCTCGGCGCAAAAAGTCAGCAGTGGCTCGAAAAATGGGTGCTAATTTCGGGCCGTCGGCTGTGTTTTCTACCCAATCAGCGGCCATTTCGTGAGAGTGAATTGAGTCGGGAATATCGCCCAACAACAGCAACTCATCAATACCTTTGGTTCGCCACACAATCCACGCTTGGGGATGATTTTGCCGCGAAAGGGCGTTAGTACCGCGCTCTATCAACTTAACAGCAGTTTCCGGCTTTCCCTGATAAAAAGAAACGGCTGTGGACAAAAATAGGTAGATGTCAGCCCACTTGGGGTCGCGCCGCGTAATTATGTCAAAATAATCTTCGCTGAGATTGTAGCCCGTTACGTCTCGGGCTTCATCGTCGCCAAAATACTGCAAAAATTTCAGAAATGTCCAGTCGGCCATTAAATTGTCAAACCCAAAACTAGGAAGTGTTTTGAGCATTTTCAGCCGCAGGGCTTCTTGCTGGGAGGCTTGCTTGAAATCGGTGGCAGACATTGCAGAGACAGGCTTTTGGCCCTGAACGCTAGCTGCGGGCATTCCTCCCAATTGCCCGCTCGACTGCATGGTAATCACTCCCGCCAGCGCTGCAGAGCCGATGGCTCCATTAATGAGCAGGCTCAACCACTTATTGCGCGAAAATTGTTCGATTTTAGCTTCCACGGCACCTTCAAATCCAAGTTTAAAATTAAGTTTATTAAAATAGAGTAATGATTGGTTGGCGATCGGCGATGAATCTCGTTAAACTATCCAAAGGGATGGTAGAGCCTCCACACAATAGTTTAAATGGTAGTTTGAGATTTTTTAGCAATATAAAATCTCAAATCAAAAATCTAAAATCGAATTGAGCCATAATTCAATGAATCAAGCCCGCAAACGCTTTTCTCTGTTACAGGCAGCCCTGTTCACTGGGGCGATGGCCGCAACCGCTTCGATATCTTTACTCGTTCCTGGCCTGAGTCAATCAGTCCGCGCCGAGCTTCAAGATAGCCCCAAAGCTGTCTTAGACGAAGCTTGGCAAATTGTGAACCGAGAATACGTCGATGGCAGCTTTAACAAGACTGATTGGCAAGTGGCCCGCCAAGAGTTGCTGAGCAAAAATTATACCTCTCGCGAAGCTGCCTACACCGCGCTCCGCAAAGCCCTAGAGAAATTAAACGACCCCTACACGCGCTTCATGGATCCAAAGCAGTACGAAGCGCTGACGAATCAAACCTCTGGGGAACTCACAGGGGTGGGGATGAGGCTGGAACAAGACGAGAAAACGAAAGCGATTACGGTAGTCGAACCGATGGAAAATTCCCCGGCCCTGAAAGCAGGGATTCAAGCGGGCGATACGATTTTGGCGATTGATGGCAAAACTACCAAGGACATGACTGTCTCGGATGCGGCTCAGATAATTCGGGGCTCCGAAGGCACGAAAGTCTCGCTGCGGATGGCTCGTCAGGGCAAAAGCGAGTTTGATATCACTCTGACTAGGGCGAGAATTGAGGTAGCTGCGGTTCGCTACAGCCTCAAGGATGAAGGGGGCGAGAAAGTCGGTTACATCCGCTTGCAAGAGTTTAGTTCCCACGCGGGCGAACAAATGGAGGCGGCGATTAAAAAGCTCTCGGCTCAAAAAGCTGACGCTTTTGTGTTGGATTTGCGGGGGAATCCCGGCGGGTTGCTGCGGGTGAGCATCGATATTGCCCGGATGTGGATGGATACAGGGGCGATCGTCCGTACAGTCGATCGGGTGGGCGATTCTCAGGAAATGCGGACAAACCGCACTGCGATCACTGACAAGCCTTTGGTGGTGCTCGTGGACGACAACTCGGCCAGCGCCAGCGAGATTTTGGCCGGTGCTCTCAAGGACAACAAGCGCGCAACTGTGATGGGCACCCAAACTTTTGGCAAAGCTTTGGTGCAGTCGGTGCATTCTTTGTCTGACGGTTCGGGATTGGCCGTGACGATCGCTCACTACTATACTCCCAACGGTACTGATATCAGCCACAAGGGCGTTACTCCCGATGTCAAAGTCGAAGTCAGCGACGCAGAAAAGCTGAAATTAGCTAACAAACCGATGTTGGTGGCGACTAAGGACGATCCTGTTTACGCGCAGGCGATCGCGCTTTTGAAAACTACGGCTTCCTCAACTCGTCCCGTTGCTGCTAACGAGGCTCCTGGTGTCAAGAAATAGTTGAAATTGGCAGTTATTTACAATTAACTTTCAGATAAAACCCGCCAGTGCGGGTTTTATTTTTGTAGTTTGATTGAGCTTCATATCAAGTCCGATCGATTCACCGCGATCTCAAATCCTCTCTTCATCGGAATAGTAAATTCACTGTTGACTGTTGACTGTTGACTGTTAACAGTTAACATCACCAGGAGTGCAACCGGAATTGAACTGAGGTGCGGGCGATCGACTGCGATAAGGTCGATCGGCCAAAATCACTATTATCAACGTTCCTAATTTGAGAGAAATTGAAATTCGCGAGTTCCTTGATAGCCAGATAAATCAGCTAACTCCTGCAACGATTTTTGCCCTTGGTAAAACTTACCGTCAATTTCCCAAGTGGGAGTTCCCTGAATCTTCGCAGCTTGGCAAAGATCAGGCCTCGCATTTTTCCCTTGAGGATTGCACTCGATATAATTGATAATTCGAGCCGCCTCTTTGCCAAAACTTTCCTTCTGCGCTTGACAGTGAGAGCAGGTATAAGATCCGTACATTTTAGCTCCCACTTTTTTTAAATGCTGCGCTAAAGCAATTTCCGAAGTACCGGAAGATGTTGTGGTATTCATGCTAGTCTCCTTAGCTGTACCGAGATTATTCACATCAGCATAAAGAGCCAGAGAGGAAATCAGCACTAACATAGACACCAGAATTCCTATAAAAAATAGTTGCCCGATATCATCCCATTCGCGACCGATTAATGCTAAGAAAAACAAGCTAGTTGCAAATAAAGCAGAGGCAATACAGTAAATACAAGCTGCTTTGATATCAACAGCCAGTACATACATCAGATAGCCACTAAAAATCGTCATAGCCGTGCTACCAGCAAACAGAAATAGTCCCGTCCAAGACTCTAACTTAGAGCGGAGACTCTTCTGTTCTGCGGGATTGACAAGTAGGGGAGCTACGGCAAAAACTATCATGCTCAAATAGCCCAAAAAACCGAACAAAGAAAGAGGCAAACCAAAGACATAGGCATAGGGACTCGAAAGCACGATATCGCAGCCTTCGATCGGACAAACTGCCGTTCCGTTGGATAACTTGACCACTGTTAGATAGGCAGTAATCGCAGCCCCTATTGAGGCAATTCCTGCCGTGATGGGACGAGAATAGCGGTGAATCCAGGGCTGAGAACGTTGACGACGCATAGTATTTTTCCGGTGCTGGATATTTTGCAAGACTAAAGTTTATTACCAACCATTTTACACTTTGATGAAATAAGCGACAACTCCTAAAACTATTAACACTGCTCCGGTTAATCCTTGTTCGTGGTGCTCGAAAAAATGCAGCTTTTCTTCTAAAGCATTAACTCCTTTCATTCCCAAGTCTACTAGCAAAACCATTCCCAAAACGGTCACCACTAAGTAGACGACAGAAACTACAAGTATGCCGCTCCAACCAATCGTTCCTGCTGAAAAAAAGTAGGCTTCTATTTCGATGCAAGGCGAGAAAAACATTCCTGTTCCTAAAACAGCTAGGATTTGAAATTGCGATCGCTTGGTAGTTAAATTAGCTGTTTCAACGTGATGGTGGTGGTGTCTGCGAGAACTATCCAACTCTGCCAAAAGATAGAAAATGCCTAAAACCAATAAAACTAAAGGCGCAATTATTTTAGCTGTCTCTACATAGGTAGCAGCCAACTTGTAACCAAATAAGCCGATGACAATTCCAATTAGGATAATGCTGAGGGTATGAGCAATTCCTGTAATTAATGTTGCCCGCAAAGTTTCGCTGCGAGACCAATTTTCAGTCTTACTAATGGCAATTAAGGGCATCCAGTGGTTGGGAATTAATGCGTGAATAATACTAATCGCTAGACTTCCCAACAAAATTTTGATGAGACTTTCCATTTGCTTTCCTCTACAAATTGCTACAAGGAGGGAGGAATTGCCCGCCCTCCTGGAGTTGTCAGCCGACTACTTTAAAACTCTAGTCGCATTGAAAATAGCTGCTAAAGCTACCCCAACATCGGCAAAAACTGCCTCCCACATGGTAGCTAACCCAAAAGCACCCAAAGCAATAAATATGCCTTTGACTAACATGGCAAAAATGATATTTTGCCAGACAATATTGTGAGTTTTTCGGGCAATTTGGATTGCTTCAGCCACCTTTGACGGTGCATCTGACATAATTACAACATCGGCAGTTTCGATCGCCGCATCGGAGCCCAAACCCCCCATCGCTATGCCCACATCAGCCCTAGCAAGTACGGGTGCATCATTAATTCCGTCCCCCACAAAGACAATTTTATCGCCTTTTTTAGATTGACCGATCAGTTTTTCGATCGCCTCGACTTTTCCTTCGGGTAATAACTCGGCTAAATAGGAATCTAAACCGAGCTTTTTCGCAACACTATCGGCTACAGCTTGATTATCTCCTGTTAGCATCACGATGCGCTCAACACCTAATTTTTTGAGGTCGCGAATAGCCTGTACTGCGTCTTCCTTAAGCTCGTCAGCAATTAAAATGTAGCCAGCGTAGCTGTTGTCTACCGCTAAATGGACGACAGTACCTTCAGCATTGCAGACATCGTGAGGGATATTTTCTCGGTGCAGCAAACGGTCATTTCCCGCAAGCACAATTTGATTATTTACTTTTGCTCGAATGCCATGTCCCGCTATTTCTTCGTAATCTTTAACATCCGATGAATCTATCTTTCCGCCGTAAGCTTCCATAATAGATTTCGCGACGGGGTGATTTGATTGAGATTCTACTTTAGCGGCTATTTCCATTAACGCTGCTTGGGTAAAACCATTTGTAGGCACAATTTGTGATACTTTAAATACTCCTTTAGTCAGAGTTCCTGTTTTGTCCAAAACAACTGTCTTGACTGCTGTCAGGGTATCTAGAAAAGTCGAGCCTTTAACCAAAATACCGCCCTTAGCTGCACCGCCAATTCCCCCAAAATATCCGAGAGGAATGCTAATCACCAATCCGCAAGGGCAGGAAATAACTAACAAGACTAGGGCGCGGTAAACCCATAAAAATCTGTCTGCATTAGTTGCTTCTGAAATGAACAAAGGCGGAATTAAAGCCACTGCTAGGGATGCAAATACTACAAACGGCGTGTAGTAGCTAGCAAATTTGGTGATAAATTTCTCAGTTTCAGCTTTTTTGCTTCTGGCATTTTCTACTAATTCCAGAATTCGGGAGATTGAAGATTCGCCGAAGAGTTTGGTAACTTTGACGGTGAGAACTCCTGTCTGGTTAATTGTTCCTGCTAAAACTGTTTCTCCAACTTTCACGGTTCGAGGTACAGATTCTCCAGTTAATGCAGATGTGTCAATCTGAGAATTGCCATCTATAATTTCACCGTCTAAGGGAATTTTTTCTCCCGGTTTGACAAGGATAATATCGCCGACGGCTACGGTTTCTGGCGAAACTTTTTTGATGTCGCCGTTGTCCTTGAGGTTGGCGCTGTCTGGGCGAATTTCTAAAAGCGATCGGATCGATTGACGCGATCGCCCGATCGCAAATTCTTGAAAAAGTTCTCCGATTTTGAAAAACAACATCACACCGACTGCTTCAGGGAGTTTGTGAATAGCGACAGCGCCGAGTGTTGCTATAGTCATTAAGAAATTTTCATCAAAAAATCGACCTCGCAGAATATTGCGCCCCGCAATGGTTAAAACATTCCATCCGCTTAAAAGATAGGCTGGGATAAAAACCAGATATTCACCTATAGAATAGGGCGTGTTGTGGAGTTGTTCTTCAAAAATTAAACCTCCGATAAACAGTACAACAACCAATATCACAGGAATCAATTCTTGATTCAGGTTAAAATCTCCGTGGTCGTGGTTGTGGTCGTGTTCGTGGTTATGATTCTCATGGCTGCGATCGTGGTGGTAGTCGTGACTACAGCAGCCAGAATCGCTCGATTTGGCTTTTTGCATGGTTTTTCCTAGGTTTTTTCTGACAGATTATAGTATGAACAGATATTCATATTATAGAGTCAAAAATAAAATCTACTAGATTTTTAACTCAAAATCTAGTAGATTTTATAAAAATATTGTTAAGTTGGTAGGGAACATTATGAGGTATTAAGAATAATAACTATTCTCAGTTTCTGATTGAGAGAGAGAATGATTATCCATAGTCGTTAGTGATTAACTAATTAAGCCGCCGGATAAACTCTAAGGGCAAACCATCAGTATCGGCAATAAAAGCTACTTCGTAAACATTTTGCCCGATCGCCTGTTGAGTCGGTTCTAATAAAACTTTCAAAGCTTGAAACTGGTTTGGTTGGTCTTTAGCAGCTTCCTCAAACCGTTCTTTCAGACACTGCAACCAGCTAGGCAAGTCAGTTGTCGCCTCCGTTAAATCAAAAGATAAATGATAATATCCAACATAATGCTCGTCTCCGAAAGCATCCGGTGCGGGTTTGGGTTCCGGGATTTGAATTAGTTCTATGCGTCCGTTGAGACCTTCCATCCAACAGGCTAGGGTGTAACCTGTAGTAAAGCGATCGCTCACAGTAAATCCCAACTGTTCGTAAAAGGCGATCGCCCGGTGAATGTTAGCAGTGCGAATCGAGGCGTGGTGCATTCAATTTTAGATTTTAGATTTTAGATTTTAGATTTTAGAAGGGAAGTAGGAATTCCGGCTGGGGATTTTAGATTTTAGAGGGTAAATTCGTAATTCGTAATTAAAAACGGTCGCATCTTTAGCGCGAAAGCAATAGAGCCTTCTTCCCTCTTCCCTCTTCCTTCTTCCTTCTTCCCTCTTCCTTCTTCCTTCACTTATTCAAACAACCGAAAATAGGGATATCTAATCGGAACTCCCGGCTCTTTTTCCAAATCAAAATTAATCACTTCCCAGCAAGGGTCCTCTTGAGGATCGGGGCTAAAATCCACAGGCAAACCGTACAGCCTCGGCCGTGGCGATTCCGACTGGCCGCGCCAAGGCGTGCTGCGTTCCAAATAAGCGCTGATTAAGTCCCGATAGCGTTGGGCAACGATCACGCGAGTTGCTCGGTAGCCTTGAGTATACAGTCGATCGAGCGCCTCGTGAATTTCAAACCGAATCCCGTCGGGGTGCGTGTGCTGGCGATACCATTCATTCTCCCAGCGGCGCCAGTGCCGCCCAGACTGAAGGTGAACCAGTTCCCCCGTTTTTGGATCTGCCTCAAATGCCCCGTGACGCGGACACAAATAGGTATCCGTGAGCGTTAGAGCCGGAATTGTTTGGCGACAGTGGGGACACTGAATTTCCGGGCCAAACATCGGGTATTGCAAGGCAACTTCAATCATTTATTTGCGTCCCAGCATATTTTCTCTGCAAAAGTGCCAAATACTCTTATTATATCCCGTATCAACAACCAGCTAATCTGCTAGAAGTATAACGATCGACCAACAAATGAGCAATCTCAACGAACCTCTACCTGCACTTCCTTCCTATTGGCCCAGGCCAGATCTGTCCCAAGCGGCTTTTGTCGCTGAAGGCGCTGTTGTCATCGGCAGGGTAGAGGTGGCAGCGGGCGCTAGTATCTGGTACGGGGCGGTGGTGCGGGCGGATGTAGAGCGAATTGCGATCGGCTTAAGTACCAATATCCAAGATGGAGCAATTCTCCACGGCGATCCGGGGAAACCGACTGTTTTGGAAGATTTCGTGACAGTCGGACACCGAGCCGTGATTCACTCAGCTTACATTGAACGGGGCTGCCTGATCGGGATTGGGGCGATCGTCCTGGACGGAGTGAGGGTGGGAACAGGCTCTATCGTCGGTGCAGGGGCGGTTGTCACCAAGGACGTTCCCCCTCACACGCTAGTTGCGGGAGTGCCTGCCAAACGCCTGCGGGATGTCTCTGAGGAAGAAGCAGCCGAGTTGGTGGAACACGCTAAGCATTACGAAAAGTTGGCTCTGGTTCACGCGGGGAAAGGTTCTGATTTGGGATTTGGTTAGTTGATAGAATAAGATTTTCAGCAAAAAATTATTAGTTTCCAATGGCTTACACCGCGCAAAAAATCCTAACTTTTGAAACATTCCTCGATCGATATTGTGACAACTTCCGCTACGAGCTCGCTGACGGAGAATTAGTTGACAGGTCACCCACAGGCCCCCACGAAACCGTCAGCGGTAAACTGGCAACTCAAATCGGCATCGCCATCGCAGCCGAAAAACTACCTTGGTTCATTCCCCGCACTTGTTTGATCCGTCCATTTTCAGATGCAGCTACTGCCCGCCGTCCCGATATTGTCGTGTTAGATGAAACTGCTATTGTCAGCGAACCTCTTTGGGAAAGAGAACCTGTGATTACGCTGGGACGATCTATTAAATTAGTGGTAGAAGTCGTCAGCACTAACTGGGAAACAGATTACGCCAGAAAAGTTGAAGAATATGCTATTTTAGGGATTCCAGAATATTGGATAGTTGATTATCGCGGATTGGGGGGTGTGGCTTTTATCGGTAAACCAAAACAACCTACTATCACCGTTTGCCAACTAATTGACCAAGATTACAGTCAGCAACAATTTCGCCTTGGTCAACCGATTATTTCTCCTCTGTTAAAGACATGGCAAATTCGCCTAGATGATATTCTTCCCCGTTAGGCGATCGCCCAAACCGTTTTAGATTTTAGATTTTAGATTTTAGATTTTAGATTGGAGAATTGATTAATCCGGCAGCCATGAACGCAATTACTTTTAGCCAACAATCAACCGTCAAGAATCTTCGGAAATATCGGTATTGGTTCGAGCGATAAAAGTTTAAAATAAAATAAAAAAAATTGTAAAGCTCGATCGAGCGCTAAGATTAATCACATGAATAACGATCGCACATCTCATCCAAACATCCCCCCACAAACCTGGAAACGTCCCATAGGCATGGGTTGGGAGAATCCCTATACAGTCCGCTACGCCAGCAATCTAGACGACGGGCCCTGGCACGGAATGCCTCTGGGTGGGTTCGGTGCCGGCTGCATCGGGCGATCGTCCCGCGGCGACTTTAACCTCTGGCACATTGACGGCGGCGAGCACATTTTTCGCAGTTTGCCCGCTTGTCAGTTCAGCGTTTTTGAAGAAACTCAAGGCAAGAAACAAGCTTTTGCACTTTCCACTGAACCGCCTACCGATGGCAGTTTATCTAGTTGGAAATGGTATCCATCGGAAGGAAAAAAGAAGAAGGAAGAAGGAAGAAGGGAAGAAGAAGAAAGAACCGGGGAAGAGTCTAATTCTTCGGGGAGTTATCATGCTTTGTATCCGCGCAGTTGGTTTGTTTACGAAAATGTGTTTCAGGCTCAATTAAGCTGCGAGCAATTTTCGCCAATTTTGCCTAACAATTATCAGGAAAGCAGTTACCCAGTTGCCATGTTTGAATGGGTAGCGCACAATCCTACAGATGCGCCGATTACTCTCAGCATCATGCTGACTTGGGAGAATATTGTCGGTTGGTTTACTAATGCCAACAAGTCGCCGGAAGTGATGGTGCGAGATGATGGCAGTCCATTTTATGACTATCAATCCCGGTGGGGAGAAAGTGCCGGGAATATGAATTTGTTGGTGGAAGATTTTCACCGAATCGGTTGCGTGATGACGCGGTTGACTGCTGAGGACGAACCCCAAGAGGGGGATGGACAATGGGCGATCGCAACTATTACTAATCCAGCGGTAGAAGTATTTTACCAAACTCGCTGGAACCCGGCGGGGAATGGCGACGAAATTTGGCGCAACTTTTCTGCTGAAGGTTTCTTGTTGGATGACAAAGATGAGACAGCCGCAGCCGCCGGAGAACAGTTGGCTTGTGCGATCGCAGTTCGCTTTACTATTCGACCGGGAAAAACTCGCAAAATCCCCTTTATTATAGCTTGGGATTTGCCCGTTACTGAGTTTGCATCGGGAGTTTGGTACTACCGCCGCTATACAGATTTCTTCGGCCGTAACGGCAAAAATGCTTGGCCGATTGTTCGCACTGCAATGAAGCATTCCGATACTTGGCGCGAAAATATTGAAGCTTGGCAAAAACCGATTTTAGAACGGAAAGATTTGTCAGAAATTTTTAAAATGGCGCTGTTTAATGAGTTGTACATTTTGACTGACGGCGGTACTCTTTGGAGTGCGGCGGACGAACGGGATCCGAAGGGTCAATTTGGGGTTTTAGAGTGCATTGATTACCGTTGGTATGAAAGTTTAGACGTGCGTCTTTACGGTTCTTTTGCTTTGTTGATGCTGTGGCCGGAATTAGAAAAGTCGGTAATGATTGCTTTTGCTAGGGCAATTTCTGCTGGTGACGATACGCCGAGAATTGTGGGCTGGAATCAAGCTTCGGCGATTAGAAAAGCCGTCGGTGCGACACCGCACGATTTGGGCGCGCCTAACGAACATCCTTGGGAGAAAACCAATTATACTAGCTATCAAGATTGCAATTTGTGGAAGGATTTACCTTGCGATTTTGTGTTGCAGGTTTATCGGGACTTTTTGTTGACTGGCGGCACAGATTGCGAGTTTTTGCAAGATTGTTGGCCGGCAATTGTTGAGGCTTTGGCTTATCTGAAAACCTTTGATGAAGATGGGGACGGCATTCCTGAGAATTCGGGAGCCCCGGATCAGACGTTTGATGATTGGCAAATGCGGGGAATAAGTGCGTATTGCGGGGGTTTGTGGTTGGCGGCGCTGGAGAGTGCGATCGCGATCGGCGAAATCTTAGAAGATGCAGCACCTGAGATAATTCCAAATCCCCAAGAGAAGATTGCATTATATCACAGTTGGCTGTTACAAGCAAGACCTAGCTATCAAGAAAAACTGTGGAACGGTCAATATTACCGTTTGGACAGCGAGAGTAAATCGGAAGTGGTAATGGCAGACCAACTCTGCGGTCATTTTTACGCGAAGCTGTTAGGATTGCCGGATATTGTGCCGCCAGAATGTGCAGTCAGCGCTTTAGAAACTGTGTACGATTCTTGCTTTTTGAAGTTCAACGATGGCGAGTTCGGTGCGGCAAATGGAGTGATGCTGAATGGTTCGCCGGAAAATCCCAATGCGACTCATCCTTTGGAAGTTTGGACGGGGATTAATTTTGGGTTGGCGGCTTTTTTGGTACAGATGGGGATGGAGGAGAAAGCTTTTAAATTGACGGATGCTGTGGTGAAGCAGATTTATGAAAATGGGTTGCAGTTTCGCACGCCGGAAGCGATTACGGCGGGGGGAACTTTTCGGGCGAGTCACTATTTGCGGGCGATGGCAATTTGGGCGATTTACTATGTTTTGAATCGTAAAACCGCAGATGTTGGCAGGTGAACACTAATTAATGCCGCCTCTGATTTATTGATCTCTCTTTTCTTGAGGCTTTGCGTCATCAGCATCAAGACTGGTTCGATCGTTCAACAGCAACCGTAAACTATACTATCGCCTGCACTGTTGACTGTTAACAATTAACAGTTAACAGTTAACATCATGAGGAGTGCAACCGGAATTGATATGATGCAAGAACTGTAAAGAAACCCGGTTGGGAGTGTGTATTTAATCAACCTGGAATACGCTGTATTATAGCTAGAAACCGGGTTTTTGGGAAAATACACGCCTGAAAACCCTCAATCTCAAAAAAACCGGGTTTCTTTGGGTTTGATGCGTAAGTCTCAATTATTATAAACTACCAGACTTAAGATCGATCGCCTAACAGTTCTTCTGCTACCAATCCTTTCTGAATGGCGAGCACTGCTGCTTGAGTGCGATCGCGCACTTCTAACTTTTGCAAAATCGCGTGAACGTGCACCCGCACAGTCCCCGGCACAATGTACAATATTTGTGCAATTTCCTGATTGCTTTTCCCACTAGCAACTAAAGCCAATATTTCCTGTTCTCGCTTCGTCAGCGGATTGTCTAAAACTTCCGATTTTCCCCCGACTTTCACAGGTTCAGGATGAGTAAAAACTGCCCTAATTTCCGCAGTTGCGCCCTTATCCCACCAAGAAGCGCCCGACGCTACCGATCGAATTGCCAAAACCAAAGTTTCCGCCGCAATTCCCTTGAGACAATATCCGTGAGCTCCCGCAGCCATCAATCTTTCAATTAACGATTTTTGGGAATGGGATGTTAAAATTAAAATGGGAATTTCTGGATGTCGCTGTTTAATTTGGCGGCACGCTTCAATACCACCAATTCCCGGCAAACCTACATCCAAAACCACCACATCCGGCAAGTATTCTTGAGTCAATTCAACCGCAGTTTCGCCATCTTCCGCCTCGGCAATTATTTGCAAGCAACTTTCCTGCTGCAATCGAGTTTGCAGTCCCAACCGAAACAGTTCGTCGTCTTCAACTAGCAGAATTCGTAAGGGAGAATTAGGTTTCATTGGCGGAGATTGCTGGTAGTCGGAATCCAAACAAAGCACCGTGGGGTAATTTGTTTTCTGCCCAAATTATACCGCCGTGCGCGTCAATAATTTGGCGAGATAAGTATAATCCCAATCCCGATCCTTTAGCTTGTCGATCGCTATTTCCTTGATAAAAACGCTCGAATAGGTGCGAGAGTTCCCCTGCGGTAATTCCCAACCCGCTATCGCTCACTTTCACTACCTGATAATTTGAATGAGATGCCATCACAATTTCTACTTTGCCACCTCGGGGAGAATGGTTGAGCGCGTTTGTTAGCAAATTAACAAAAACGCGCTGAAGTTGGACTGCATCGCCGTTTACCCACAAAGAGCGACGGAAATCTGACTCTCCGTAACTCGTACTAATATAAACTCGACGCGCCGCCGATAAATCTGCGAGTGTGGCAATTACCTCTGTTGCTAAAGCTACTAAATTTACAGGAGCAAGTTGCAGTTTCAAACCTTCAGTATCGTTGCGGTAAATATCTAACAGGGTTTCTACTAATTGTAGCGACATTTTGTGCGATCGCGCCATTGTTTCGAGAACCTTTTGCTGACTGGGAGTAACATCGCCAAATTTTGCCGATTTAAAAGCTTTAATTGTTTCTATCGCCCCCAGCATCGGCGTTTTCAAGTCGTGAGTCAAAGTAGAGACAAAATCCTCTCGGATGCTGGCTAGCTGCTGCTGAGACTGCAACTGAGCTTTGGCGACTGCGATCGCTTCTTGGTACTGCTGGTTGCGATCGCTCAAATATCCCGTCACTCCCAAAGCCATAACTGCGATCGCTCTATTTGCAAAAGTTGCTAGGGCGATCGTTTCTCCAGGAGGGATAAACACATTCAACAGAGTCAAAGCTGCCGCTACCAGCGTAATTTGTAATTTCCCCAACCGACTCAAGCGCGAATTTGCCAGTATAATCGGCCCCGTGTACAAGTATCCAAACAGATACTCCGAGGGAGTGCTAAATTCCAGCGCGATCACAATAGCAAACAAAATGGCGATCGACCATCTTCCGCGCAAATACTTCTCTTGAAGTAGTACATTTTTGGGGATTTTTAATAAGCTTTTAAACATTCCTAATCAATCCATTTTAAAATGACCAGTCCCGAAAGAATTGACCCTCAAAAACCTAGTTTTTTACCAAACAACTCAATTTTAGCCCCTAATTGCGCTAAAAACCCGATTTTTTGAGTCGGAGTGCGTAATATCAATTCCGGCTGCACTCATACATGATATTAACTGTTAACAGCCAACAGTCAACAGCCAACAGTCAACAGTCAACAGTCAACAGTCAACAGTCAACAGTGAATTTACTATTCCGATGAAGAGAGGATTTGAGATCAGTCCTGAAATATTCAGTACATTGTCCCGCAAGAAACAGCGTTTACACAGCATCTATACCTGCAAGTATAGATTTTAGACATCATCTAAACATTCGCCTATTACTAAAAATATATAGCAAACAAGCATAAATCCTAAACAGTAACTTATATCTTAAGACTAATTATCAAACACCCCAAAATTCAGTAGAGTAATCAATAAGAGTAAACCTAACCTTGCGGCCTACGGGAGTCGTTCATGAGCTTTGTAGAACCAAAACTCATTCAAGTACCCATCCAATTTAACAGCAGTTATTGCGGCATAGCACTAAGTGCCATACAATTGCCCGATAACTGCTATTGCTTGGGATTAACAAGAGAAAATCGATTAATTCTAGCCAGCGAAATTCCAACGATTTTCTGCGGAGATCGTATCTTAGCAGTAGCAATTAATCGGGCGATAGGCTGCGAACTAGAAGTAACCTTAAAGAAAACTCACCCCGTTTTGTGGACTTCCTTCCGAAGCCATTTTCCGAGGAGTGAAGCGCATTTATTCAACAACGAGGATTTTTTAACTAAGTTATGCTGCAAGGATTAACTCAAATCGGATTAACCCTAATCATTTTAATCGCGATCGCGCCCATCTTGGGCAATTACATGGCGCGGGTGTACATGGGAGAACGAACCATCCTCGATCCCGCCATTAAACCAGTAGAACAACTCATCTATAAAGCAGGCAACATCCGTGTTGTAGATTCCATGACAGGCTGGCAATATGCGCGATCGCTATTATACAGCAATGTAGCAATGGGCATATTTGTTTTTCTAATCTTCATGCTTCAGGGAGTGCTACCTTTAAATCCCACCAGCCTCAGCGCACCAACCTGGGATACCGCCCTACACACAACAATTTCATTCCTCACAAATACCGACCAACAGCATTACTCCGGCGAGACAACATATAGTTATCTATCGCAGTTAACTTTGGGTTTTTTAATGTTTACCTCAGCCGCCACAGGTTTAGCAGTAGGAATTGCCTTTATTCGGGGACTTACCGGGCGCCCGTTAGGTAACTTTTACATCGATTTAATTCAATCAATCACCAGAATTCTCCTGCCATTATCTTTAATAATCGCCTTGCTATTGCTAATTTCAGGAGTACCGGAAACCCTAGCAGGGCCACAAGTTGCCACCACCTTAGAAGGCAGCACCCAAGTTATTGCCCGCGGCCCAGTAGCTCACTTTGAAAGCATCAAACAACTAGGAGAAAACGGCGGCGGATTTTTCGGGGTTAACTCTGCTCACCCCTTTGAAAACCCCAACCCTTTTAGTAACCTGCTGGAAATCCTAGCAATGGTTTGCATCCCAGCAGCATTCATTCATACTTACGGCAGATTTGCCAACAACAAAAAACAGGGATGGCTAATTTTTTGGATGGTATTTATAATGTTTGTTGCCTTGATTGGCGTTGCAGCAGTTGGCGAATATCAAGGAAATCCTCAAGTCAATAATTTACTGGGTTCCGTGCAACCAAATTTAGAAGGAAAAGAAGTTAGATTTGGCTGGGCAGAAACTGTACTTTGGGCAGTGACTACAACTGGTACAATGTGCGGTGCCGTGAACGGGATGCACGATTCTTTAATGCCTCCGGCAGGTTTTGCTACTCTGTCTAACTTGTTTCTGCAAATTGTTTGGGGCGGACAAGGAACCGGAACAGCTTACTTATTTATTTACCTGATTTTGAGCGTATTTCTCACAGGATTGATGGTGGGTAGAACGCCGGAATTTTTGGGACGTAAAATTGAAAAGCAGGAAATTGTTTTAGCCAGCGTGGTTTTGTTAGTTCACCCGATCGCAGTTTTAATCCCTGGCGCAATTACCCTCGCATTTCCCGACAGCTTGAGCGGCATCAGCAACCCCGGATTCCACGGCATTTCACAAGTGATGTACGAATACGCTTCAGCCGCAGCTAACAACGGTTCTGGCTTTGAAGGATTAGGAGATTCTCAACCCGCAGCAACAGGACTTTGGTGGAATTTAAGCACCTGTTTTAGTTTGCTTTTAGGGCGCTACGTTCCAATTGTGGCGATGCTGTTGCTAGCGGACAGCATGACAAACAAACAACTGGTTCCCGAAACAACCGGAACACTAAGAACCGATTCCATTTTATTCACCAGCGTAACCGCAGGAGTAATCATAATTCTGGGCGCGCTGACATTTTTCCCAGTTCTAGCTTTGGGGCCAATTGCAGAAGGATTTGAAATTAGCAGCGGCAAATTTGAACCCACACCGATAACTGCGCCACCTTTAGCAACACCATCGCCTTTAGCAACGCCTTCGCCTTTAGTAACACCAACACCAGAAGCGACAACACCCGAAGCAACACCAACTCCTCCACCTCAATAGCAAAAAATTGTCAATCTCACCCTCCTCTTTCTCCGTGTTCTCTGTGTCCTCTGCGGTTCATTAAAAATCTAAATTATGGCTTCTTCCAATACCCCTAATTCTCAGAAAAATCTCCGTTCCAGAGGCCCTCGCGAGTCTCGCAAACATACGCCCAAAGCAAATACAAAAGGTCTTTATCAAAGAGCTTTCAAAGAAGCTTTTGTCAAGCTAGACCCACGGGTGATGCTGAAAAATCCCGTGATGTTTGTGGTGTGGGTTGGCACAATTGTGACTGCATTATTAACGATCGACCCCACGCTGTTCGGCCCGGTTCCCGGCGAAAATCAGAGAGTTTTCAACGGTTTAGTCACATTTATTTTGTTCTTCACTTTGGTATTTGCTAATTTTGCCGAAGCAGTAGCAGAAGGGCGCGGCAAAGCACAAGCAGACGCGCTGCGATCGACCAAAGCCGACACCACAGCCCGCAAACTCTTACCAGACGGTTCAATTCAAGAAGTAAGTTCGACAGCCCTGAGACGCGGCGATCAAATTAAAGCGATCGCAGGCGATATCATTCCCGCTGACGGCGAAGTGATCGCAGGTGTCGCATCTGTAGACGAATCTGCGATCACCGGCGAATCCGCCCCAGTGCTCAAGGAACCGGGTTCGGACATCGCCAGTTCCGTCACCGGCGGGACACGCATCCTTTCCGACGAACTGACGCTGCGGGTGATGGCCGACCCCGGTAAGGGCTTTTTGGACAGGATGATCGCGCTGGTAGAGGGCGCAGAACGCTCGAAAACGCCGAACGAGATCGCGCTGACGGTGCTGCTGGCGGTGCTGACTCTGGTGTTTTTGATTGTGGTGTCAACGATTCCGCCGATCGGCAATTATGTGAAAACTCCTGTGGGCGTGGTGACGCTGATTTCGCTGCTGGTGGCGCTGATTCCAACAACCATTGGCGGTTTGTTGAGCGCGATCGGCATTGCGGGGATGGATCGCGTCGCTCAGTTTAACGTCATAGCGACCTCTGGCCGCGCCGTAGAGGCTTGCGGCGACGTGAATACGCTGATTTTGGACAAAACGGGGACGATCACGCTGGGGAACCGTTTAGCTGAGGAATTCATTCCGGTCAACGGTCACTCGCTGGATCAGGTTGCGAGTGTGGCGCTGGCTGCTAGCGTGTTTGACGATACTCCAGAGGGAAAGTCGATCGTCCGTTTGGCCGAAAAATTGGGCGCAACGGTGAATTTCGATCGCGCTAACGCAACCGGGCTGGATTTTTCGGCAAAAACCCGGATGTCGGGTACCGATTTGCCCGACGGGACGGAGGTTCGCAAGGGTGCGGTGGATGCGGTGAAGGGTTTTGTGCGATCGCGCGGCGGCAATTTCGGGCCGGATCTCGATGCAGCTTACGAGCGAGTTTCGCGCTTGGGAGGCACGCCGTTAGCGGTTTGTCAAGGTAACGACACCTACGGCATTATCTATTTGAAAGATGTGATTAAACCGGGAATTCGCGATCGGTTTGACCAACTCCGAAAAATGGGAATTCGCACCATCATGCTCACCGGAGATAACCGAATTACAGCATCAGTAATTGCCGACGAAGCCGGAGTTGACGACTTCATAGCCGAAGCAACTCCCGAAGACAAAATCGAAGTAATTCGCAAGCAACAAGCCGAAGGCAAATTAGTAGCAATGACGGGAGACGGAACCAACGACGCACCCGCCCTAGCCCAAGCAAACGTGGGACTCGCGATGAATTCTGGAACCCAAGCCGCGAAAGAAGCTGCGAACATGGTGGACTTAGATTCTGACCCCACAAAACTCATTGACTTAGTGACAATTGGCAAACAATTGCTAATTACTCGCGGCGCGCTGACTACATTTTCCCTAGCCAACGACATCGCCAAATATTTTGCAATTATTCCCGCCATGTTTGCCCCCGTTGGCGCATTAAACATCATGGGTTTAGCCAGCGGTCAATCAGCAATTTTATCCGCATTAGTTTACAATGCTTTAATTATTCCCGCATTAATTCCCCTAGCATTAACCGGGGTGAAATTTCGACCGCTGACAGCAAATCAACTATTGCAGCGGAACATTTTAATCTACGGATTGGGCGGAGCAGTCGCGCCGTTTATCGCCATCAAAATAATCGATGTGTTGATTACCGCAGTCGGGCTAGCATAGAGGTTCGGTAGCGAGCAGAGTACGAGATTTAATGGATAGAATAGATTTAGAGGTTCTGCCTCGACGCTCATCTGAAAACCACTCATTGCAAAATGACCTATGAATCCTCAACTTTTGGATAAACCAGTCAGTGAAAGCAACCAGTGCCTCACGCTTTATGATGTTAGCTGGGAGAAATTGGAAGCAATAGAAGCAGCTTTAGAAGATTTTCCAAATGTGCGGCTAGCCTACCTCTATGGAACCTTAGATATTATGTCTCCTCTTTCAGAAGAACATGAAGATGGTAAAAGCACTATCAGTCTCTTACTGCTGGCTTATTTTCAACACGCAAACATCCGATTTTACAAGCGTGGTAGCAAGACTCTCGGCAGTATCCAACTAGGAGGAAGGAAAGAGCCTGATGAATCATTCAATCTGGAAACTAAGAAAGAGATTCCCGACATTGTAATAGAAGTAGTTGTCACCAGCGGCGGAGTAAATACTCTGGAAATCTACAGGCGAGTCAAGGTTCCCGAAGTGTGGTTTTGGAGAAAAGGCAAGCTAGCCCTGTACCGTTTGCAAGACGAAGAATACAAACAAGTCGATCGCAGTGAATTGCTACCTGATTTGGATTTAACATTGTTCGTTCGTTGTGCAAATATCCCCGATCAATACGATGCTGTAGTTGAGTTTCGCAATGCACTGCGCGATCGACCAGAGCAAGCTTAACAGACTCGTTCCCAGGCTCTGCCTCGTCGATGCTCATTTCAAATTGTCAAGCAATTTAATGTAAAAAAAAGGAAAAATCATGAAACGAAACGCTTTGCTGAATGATGTTTTGCCTAGAGATTTTCAAGACACCGTTGAGTTAGGAGAAATGCTGTGTAAACGCCACCCAATCCCGGTGCAGCTATTTCTAGTAATGTGCTTTAACTTGATAATAGCTCCCGCTGTGTATGCCGCTACGGATGAAGGTTTAACTAAAAAAGCTGCATGGGGTTTAAGCCTTTTGGGTTTAGTAATCATCGGACTCGCAGTTTATTTGTTTACTGTAATTTTCCAACCGGAAAGATTTTAAGCAAACATCCATTACACCCCTTACAAAATCCGTTACATCCGTTACATCCGTTACATAATCCGTTGCCGAACTTCCTTCTTCCTTCATTGAGGTAATTTATGAGAGAATTAATCAGAGCGATTCGCGTAACCTTAGTCTTGTGGGGAATCACGGCTATTATTTATCCCTTGATAATGCTAGCAATCGGTCAACTCGCTTTCAACTCGCAGGCAAATGGGAGCTTAATTAGTAAGCAGGGAGTTGTAGTCGGTTCATCCTTAATCGGTCAATCATTCAGTTCGGATAAATATTTTTGGAGCCGCCCCACCACCACCAATTACAGCAGCTTTGCACCTACTGATTTCGATCCTACAAAGGCAGATAATTTAGCTCAAAGAACGGGGGTTTCGGGAGCTAGCAACCTTGCTCCCAGTAACTCGGATTTGCTGAATCGAGGCAATGAAAAAGATGGTTTTCAAGGCGTGCAAGTAGAATTAGCCCGCCTCAACCAAGCTGGCATCAAACCGACTGCTGATTTAGTCTACACCTCCGGCTCTGGTCTAGATCCGCACATTAGTGTAGAATCAGCTAGGGCGCAAATTGAGCGGATAGCAAAAGTGCGATCGATCAATCTCAATCAAGTAGAAATGTTGGTATCCAAAAATACAGACGGCAGATTTCTCGGAATTTTCGGCGAACCGGGAGTTAACGTCCTCAAACTCAATTTAGCTCTCGATAGTTTACAATAATTTAGAGTCAGTAGTCATTAGTCAGTAGTCATTAGTCAGTAGTCATTAGTCATTAGTCATTAGTCATTAGTCATTAGTCAGTAGTCATTAGTCATTAGTCATTAGTCCTTAGTCATTAGTCAGTAGTCAGTAGTCATTAGGGAATTGTTAGCTGTTAACAGCTAACTGTTGACTGTTGACTGTTGAATGTTGAATGTTGACTGTTGACTGTTGAATGTTGACTGTTGACTGTTAACAACTGTTTTCCTGCCAACTAACAACTAACAACTAACAACTAACAACTACCAACTAACAACTGCCAACTGCCAACTGCTTTCCTAACAACTGCCAACTGCCAAATACCAACTGCCAACTGCCAACTGCCAACTGCCAACTTATCTATTAAGCTATGATTCACTCTAGCGAACTCACCAACAATTCAGACGCGGTTTATGCCCAACCCTACCGCAATTGCGATCGCACCCGCCGGGGAAAGCACAAAATATTTATCGGCATGGCCCCCGGTGTGGGCAAAACTTTCCGAATGCTGGAAGAAGGGCATCGACTCAAATTAGAAGGCATTGACGTAGTTGTCGGACTGTTAGAAACCCACGGGCGAAAAGAAACCGCCGAAAAAGGAAAAGGATTAGAAATATTGCCGCGAAAACAAATGCTGCGCGGCGAAAAAATGCTCGCCGAAATGGATGTGGAAGCCGTCATATTGCGCCGCCCCCAATTAGCATTAATTGACGAACTAGCCCATACAAATATTCCCGGTTCTCAGCGAGAAAAACGATATCAAGATGTCGAAGAAGTTCTGAATGCTGGAATTGATGTTTTCTCCACCCTTAACATTCAGCACATCGAAAGCCTCAACGATTTAGTAGCACGAATTACCGGAGTTGTAGTCAGAGAAAGAATTCCCGATCGCATTCTAGAAGAAGCTGACGAAGTAGTGGTTATCGATGTCACGCCGGAAACTTTAGAGACACGGTTGCGAGAAGGCAAAATTTATGCACCCGAAAAAATTGAACAATCTTTAAAAAACTTTTTCCAGCGCCGTCATTTAATTGCTTTGCGAGAACTCGCCCTGCGAGAAGTGGCAGACAACGTTGAAGAGGACGCAGCAACTTTAAAAGGTCAATATTGCAACATTCACGAACGAGTTTTAGTATGCGTCTCGACTTATCCCAATTCCTTGCAACTGCTGCGGCGGGGCGGGAGGATTGCTAACTACATGAATGCTCCCTTTTATGCTTTGTTTGTTAACGATCCAGACAAATTTTTAACAAAATCAGAAAGCTTGCACGTTGAAACTTGTGAGAAACTCTGTCAGGAATTTAATGGACAATTTTTGCGAGTCAACGGTAATAAAATAGCCAAAGCAATTTCCGATGTAGCTAAAGAGTATCGCATTACTCAAATTGTGATCGGTGAAAGCCAGCAATCGCGGTGGAAATTGCTGCTGCGGGGTTCTTTGACTCAACAGTTAGTGCGATCGCTCAAACACGTAGATTTGCACATCATCGCTACCGAAAAAAGTCATTAGTCAGTTGGCAGTTGTTAGGAAAGCAGTTGGCAGTTGGCAGTTGTTAGTTGTTAGTTGTTAGTTGTTAGTTGTTAGTTGTTAGTTGTTAGTTGTTAGTTGTTAGTTGTTAGTAACAAATAACACATAACAGATAACAAATAGATATAACTTTCGGAGGATAACAGACTCTAGCGGTTGGTAGATGCGCCAAAAGCTTTTAGATGCGAAAATCGCACTTGTTAAACCTGATTAAAAGTGCGATCGCTATGGTAGATAATTACATTCTCAACTTGCTAGCGATTGGCATCCTCCTGCTGACAGTCACCTTGGGTTCGGGATGGATTTCGCGATTGCCACTGTCTTATGCCTTAATTTATTTAGTTGTCGGTATCGGGTTCGGGCCTTACGGTATCAAGCTGATTGAATTGCGCCCCGAAGCTATATTTTTAGAAAGACTTACAGAATTTGTAGTGATTGTTTCTCTGTTCAGTTGCGGCTTAAAAATGAATCGCCCGCTGCAACTTTGGGCTTGGAATTCCACAGCGCGGCTGATCGGTTTTTTAATGCCAATTTCGATTTTTGCTGTGGCTGCGCTAGCTCATTGGTTTGTGAAATTAGATTGGGGCCCGGCTATTTTATTGGGAGCAATTCTCGCTCCCACCGACCCAGTTTTAGCGTCAGAAGTTCAAGTAGCTAATATAGAGGATCGCGATGAATTGCGTTTTGGTTTAACATCGGAAGGCGGTTTAAACGATGCTTTATCTTTTCCCTTTGTTTACTTCGGAATTTATGCGATCAAAGATGACAACTGGTCGAACTGGTTTTCGCAGTGGGTAGCAGTTGACTTAATTTGGGCGATCGCCGCAGGTCTCGTGATGGGCATTTTAGTAGCTAAAGCCGTCACTTGGATCGATCGCCAATTGCAACGCTACAGACCGGCCGACGAATTAATGGAAGATTTCATCGCTCTCAGCACAATTCTGCTCACCTATTCCCTCACAGAAGTAGTCAACGGCTACGGATTCCTCGCAGTTTTTGTAGCAGGAATAGTCGTGCAGCGCAGTTACCGCAACCCCGACAAACCGCTTTCCCAACTAAATTTTACCGAGCGCATTGAAAAGTTAATGGAAGTAGGAACTATTTTACTCTTAGGTTCGCTCCTGCGCCTAGAACCTATGCTCGCTTATGGAGGCTACTCGCTCTTAGTAGCTGGATTGTTAATCTTTTTGATCCGGCCTGTGGGAGCTTGGATCAGTACGCTAGGCAGTCCTTTGCATCCCGCCAGCCGCTTGCTGTGCGGTTGGTTTGGCATTCGTGGTGTCGGTTCTATCTATTATCTTACCTATGCTTTTGGTAAAGGTTTAAAAGGCGAAAATGCCGAAATAATTGCCTGGATTACCTTTACAACCATCGTAATTTCTGTGATAGTCCACGGCATTAGCGCCACCCCGTTGATGAACTGGTACGAGCGCCGAATTAAACCTCAAGTATCGGATTTAATTTAATTTAGTAAGGTTCGTGAATTTAATAGTCCTGCACGTAACTGTCACACAACAATCGACTTGTAGGGTGCGTCAGGTGAAGTTCTCTAACGGCGATCGGGAATTTCGGGAGCTGACGCACCTTACTGTATAATCTAAAATCGACTTGTAGGGTGCGTCAGGCGAAGTTCTCTAACGACACCGAAAGAAAAGAAGATTATAATTTTTTGGATAACTCTAATATAAACGTTCGCGGAATCAAACATGGATCGATTTGAATTTCAGCTAGCAATGCTGCAACAAGGAGCAGAGCAACTAGAGACAAAAATAGCTAATTTCAATACAATTTTGCTGCAGTTAAAAACTGCGGCAATTACCATTTGGGTAGCGTTGATTGGTTGGGTGTTTGCCAACAAAATAGATGCCTTGGTTCCGCTGGGATATGTTGTAATTTTTGGTTTCTGGTTTTTAGAAGCAACCTACTGGAGGGTGCAATTTTATCACATACAAAGAGTCCATGCAATCACCCAATTCTTGAATGATGAAAGGGCCTTAGATGAAAGTTTTAAGACCCGTTCTATACCGGAAGGTTTAGTTCACCCGCTCGGTTTTTTGAAAATATTTAAAGTGCCTTCTTTAGGTCGAGCTATCTGCGCTCCATCAATCTATATTTTTTATACCTTTTTGTTTGCTGTTAATTCGGTCGTTTGGTTGATAACTCTTAAAGCAGCCCTCTAACTGAGTAATATCCCAATGTGCGAGCGACCGGACAATATCTTCCATCCAACTAACTAAAAGTGTAAATTGGAGGTTCAATTTGCTTGCTACTCCAAAAAACGGTTGCTTTCTGTATCGTTTGGGTTAAGAGTTCGCCTGTTCTCTCCTTAATACTCTGTTGGTTATTTGAAAATAACCAGAACTGTTCGCGATCGACTTATACTACGACAGCAACCTCTTATATTCAGGACTTAGACAACTGGCATACTCAAATCAAGCTGTAGGGTGCGTCAGGTGAATTTCTAGAACGATTATTGAGGGTTTAAAAATATGACGCACCTTACTAATTGTGACTATTTCCAATTTTAAAAGGACACGACAATGCAGTCCTTACCCGCAGCTAAAAAGGTTTCACCCCAACTAATAAAGCGAGTTCCCGCCACTTCCAATAACAATCTACCTCACCAAAACCAATTTCCCTAAACCAGCGCAATTGCGTTTCCACATCGAGCAATTTATTAGACGGATCGTCGGGCGAATCGCTAATACCAAGCGCCTCTCGAAACTTCTCGTGTAAAGCCTTTGTTGGGGACGCTACGTGCTCCAAATTTCCAAAAATGCCTCCGGGTTCCAAAAGCTCAAAAATCTCGGTGTAGAGGGCTAATTTGCGATGGTTATTTACGTGATGAATCGCAAAACTAGAAACGATCGCATCAAACTTGCCCAAATCCGGCAGCGATTCGTCAAAATTGTGCTCGATTACCGTGACATTCTTGTCATCAGCAAAGCGAATTCTGGCTTTTTCCAGCATTGTCGGGGAAAAGTCGATCGCCACACACTCAACATTCGGGCGATCGCACTTCAGCAAACCCAACAACCGTCCATCACCCGTGCCCACATCCAGAATCCGGCGCACAGTTTGCGGCACCTCCTCCAACAAAACCGCCTCACCCTCAGTGCGGTGAGGAATACCATCAGCCTTAGCCAGATACCACAAAGCGTGTTCCGCCGAAGTCCAAAGATTCACTTGACTCATAATTTTTTAACCCTCATAAATCTCGCCGTTTTTGTGCGTAAAAATCCAACTATTACCGTCAGCTTTAGCAACTAAATCGTCATCGGGATAATTTGCTGAATCTCCCGGAGTGCGATCGCCAATTTCCAGATAAACCACATCAGCATTCGTGCGGTTAACCAAATGATGCCCGTCAGGATCACCAGCCCGAAAACCCGCCGCCATACCCGGTTGCAGCACTTCCTCACCCGCATTAGAAATCAGAGTAATCTCCCCTTCCAGAACATACACTAACTCATCTTGACGAGAGTGCCAATGTCTCAGAGCAGAACAACTTCCCGGTGCCAGCCGCACCAAATTTACCCCAAAATTCTGCAATCCAGCAGCATTCCCCAAGCGTTTTTTCACCCTTCCCGCCACCGCCGATTGAAATTGCAGGGGATATTTAGAGCCTGTAATATCCGGCACATTTTCAGGATTCACAATCATAAAATACTCCTTTCAGTATTTGTGACATCTCTTTCTTTTCTTGCTTCGCGTACTTCGCGTCTTCGCGGTTAATTATTTCAAAAAATTCAAAGTAGTAGAATTTTCCCGAATTAGTCCGCACAAAACAATTACCCCGATCCGTTAAAATCGGCAGCCAAGGTTTACCCGGAAAATCAGCAATCATAATTTGCTCGGCATGATTTCCCGTCACCGCTTGCAGGCGTTCTCCCCTGCGAAAAGTAGTCACCGCAGGCCACTGAAAAACCTTATTTTTGTTTCTTTCAAACAAATCAGCAGGCGCATCAACGCCATCTACAGAAACCGATCGAAATCGCTGAGCCATAAAGCTAAATTAGCCCCCAATCCTCAAACCAAAACCACAGCCAGAGAGACAATTCTAATTTCTGCTTTCATCGATCGCAAAAAGTCCTTAAATCCAGGCTCATCACAATTTTATACCCGCTGGCAGTCGCCCGTCACCCTAGCATCCCACCTTCGACAGTTTCCGCAACCCATTAAGAATGTGTTATATAATATTTAGATTCATTAAGAAATATTGCACAAATGCTTCTTTCACCCTCTGGCGCCAGCAAACTCAAAGAATCTTTAAAAGAAAAAGTATTCTTCGGGAATGAGCCAACCCCCGAACTCATAGCCATCTTACTGATTTACTTCGTCCAAGGCATTCTCGGACTAGCTCGCTTAGCCGTCAGCTTCTTCCTGAAAGACGATCTTGGCATGACTCCGGCCGAAGTATCAGCAATGATGGGTGTTGTCGCCCTACCTTGGATTATCAAACCCTTGTTCGGCTTCATGTCGGACGGTTTGCCCATATTCGGCTACCGCAGACGACCTTACATCGTCCTCTCCGGGCTCTTGGGCACGTCAGCATGGGTGAGCCTCGCAACAATTGTACACACGCCACTGGCCGCCACAGGGGCGATCGCCCTGAGTTCCCTCTCCCTCGCCGTCAGCGACGTCATCGCCGACTCCCTCATAGTCGAAAGAGCTAGAAAAGAATCCGTCGCCGACGCAGGTTCCCTGCAATCCTTATCCTGGGGTGCATCAGCCCTCGGCGGACTAATCACCGCCTACCTCAGCGGCTACCTGATGCAACACTTGAGCACCCACACTATCTTTTTAATCACCGCATCTTTCCCCCTAATCGTATCAGCAACAGCCTGGTTAATTGAGGAAGAAAAAGTCAACAAACAAGCCCACTTTGACACAGTAAAAAACCAATTCAAACAACTGCGTCAAGCTGTTACCCAAAAAACAATTTGGTTGCCCACCGCCTTTCTATTCCTATGGCAAGCCACCCCAAGCTCAGACTCCGCCTTCTTCTTCTTCACCACCAACGAACTAGGCTTTCAACCAGAATTTCTCGGTAGAGTGCGCCTCGTCACCAGCATTGCTTCCCTCCTCGGTATTTGGCTGTTTCAGCGATACCTCAAAGCAATTCCATTTAGAGTAATTTTCGGCTGGTCAACAGTAATTGCCACAGCCTTGGGTATGACTACATTATTATTAGTAACTCATGCCAATCGAGCATTAGGAATAGACGACCAGTGGTTCAGCATCGGAGACAGCCTGATCCTGACAGTAATCGGACAAATTGCCTATATGCCGGTGCTAGTTCTCTCGGCGCGATTGTGTCCTCCCGGTGTCGAAGCTACATTATTTGCCGTGTTAATGTCAGTCACCAACTTAGCCGGACTTTTGTCCCACGAAGGCGGTGCACTTTTGACCCACTTACTCGGAATTACTGAGAGCAATTTCGACAACCTCTGGCTGCTAATAATCATCACAAACCTCTCCACACTGCTACCCCTGCCATTCCTAAATTGGCTTCCTGCAGAAAATGCAGAAAGTGGCGACCAAAACGATCGACAATCACTCCCCCTACTAGAAGCAGAACTAGGAGGCGCAAAACAAGGCGGACAGAACTTCATACCCGAATATTTTCCTGACTTAGTACCGACAGTCAGGTCAGAAAAACGCACCGCAGATAGCTAAAGAAGTCATTAGTCATTAGTTATTAGTTATTAGTTATTAGTGATTAGGAAGAATTCAAAATTTGGGATTTCTTCAATTTTGACTAATGACCAATGCCTTTGTGTCCCTTTCCTATTGTCCCACTCTCCCACTCTCCCACTTTCAGCCTCTCTGCGCCCTCTGCGGTCTCTGCGGTTAAATCAATAAAAGCTTATTCTACCCATGCAAAACTTACAAAATTCCCAACCCCAAACAGCGGCCCAAAAACCATCATACGATCGCACAGACTGGCAGCGCGGCTACGAATCCCAACCCAACGAATCCGACTACTGGATTGACGACATAGAAGGCGAAATCCCAGAAAGCTTGCAAGGCACATTCTTTCGCAACGGACCCGGTTTGCTAGATGTCAACGGCCAGCGCATCCATCACCCCTTCGACGGCGACGGGATGGTTTGTGCGATCGCAATTTCCGACGGCCGCGCCCACTTCCGCAACAGATTCGTCCGCACCGAAGGCTACCTCGCCGAACAAAAAGCCGGAAAAATCCTGCACCGAGGCGTTTTCGGCACACAGAAACCCGGAGGCTGGCTTAGCAACATCTTTGACGTCAAAATCAAAAACATAGCCAACACCAACATCATTTATTGGGGCGACAAACTGCTAGCACTCTGGGAAGCAGCACAGCCCTACAGACTCGACCCCCGGAGCCTAGAAACACTCGGATTAGACACCCTAGACGGCATCTTAGAACCCGGTGAAGCCTTCGCTGCCCACCCCAGAATTGAAAAAGGCAAAAATGGAGCCGGAGACAGATTAGTCAACTTTTCCGTCAAGCCCGGTTTGTCAAGTACAATTACCATTTACGAACTCGACACAAGCGGCAAACTTTTACAAAAACACGCCCACGCAATCCCCGGTTTTGCCTTCCTGCACGACATGGTAATTACCCCGAATTACTGCATATTCTTCCAAAATCCCGTCAGCTTCAATCCCCTACCATTCTTGTTAGGAATGCGGAGTGCATCCCAGTGCATTCAATTTTCGCCCAACCGCCCGACGCAAGCAATTTTAATTCCCCGCAACGGCACCGACGAGGTAAAAGTATTAGAAACCGAACCTTGCTTTGTCTTCCACCACTGCAACGCCTGGGAAGAAAACGGCGAAGTTTTTGTTGACTCTGTTTGCTACGACTCATTCCCAACCGTCGAGGCGGACGGCGATTTTCGCGAGCTTGATTTTGACAGCATTCCAGCGGGGGAATTGTGGCGGTTTAAGTTAAATTTGAATGAAAAAACTGTCAACCATCAAGTAATTGAAACTCGGTGCTGCGAGTTTCCGACATTGCATCCCAACAACGTCGGACAGCCTTACCGATATCTTTATATTGGCGCTGCGGATGCTCCGGCGGGAAATGCTCCTTTGCAAGCTATTCTTAAAATGGATTTCCAGACAGGAGAACAGCAAATTTGGAGTGCTGCGCCGCGCGGTTTTGCGGGGGAACCTGTTTTTGTTCCCCGTCCCGATGCTATGGCGGAGGATGACGGCTGGCTGCTGGTTTTGATGTATGATGCAGCTAATCATCGATCGACCTTAGCGATTCTAGATGCTAGCGACATCACCAAAGGGCCCCTAGCGCGCCTCCATTTAAAACAGCACATTCCCTACGGTTTGCACGGAAGTTTTACACCAAATGTACTGCTTCCTATCGATTCGTAGTAACTGTTAGCGATGCAAGAGGAACTCAAATTGCGATGGAAAAGGTTTGATCGTTCGGAATGCGAGTCCGCATCCATAACTAGGACTAAAGTCCGAAGGATTAAACCTTTGTTGTCAAGGGTTTGCTGTAGAAAAGCTCACAAGATTTTAAAGTATCAAATCTCCATAATTAATGCAAATTGTAAACAACAATCATCTCAAAAAAATACTCGTTTTAATTTGCAGCACAGTCATATTTTTGGCAATTATTTTATCTATTTACTCTTACAATGCTAATGCCCAAGAGCCTTACAAATTATCTCCAGAAATCTCTGTAACACCAAAAGGCTTGGTTGAGGTCACAATGACAGTAATTGGAGTAGATCCAGTGAAAAACCAATTAGAAACTCGCTTGCAATTTGAACTAAAAGGTATTTATAAAAAAGGGCCAACTTACCCTGCTCAAGATTTGTTAATGACCGTTAACGGTGCGAATGTAGAAGATTCAGAAATTACCTTTAAAGAAGGTAAGCCGATGATTGTACCTGCATTAAAGTTTAACTTAATCGAGGGCAAAATTAACAATTATCCCTTTGATACGCACATTGCTAAAGTAGCAATTTCCCTCGATCCGCTGGCTTCGATAGGCAAAAAATTTGCTCCTTTTCAAGTAAATCCAGTGCCGCTGAAATTTAAATTTAATGCTGATGTTCCTGGCTTCGATATTAGTTATAAGCCGCTGGAAGAAAATTCATCTATCTTTATTTACATCGATGTTTCTGCAACTCGATCGCTTCCAGTGAAATTCTTTGCCTTGGTGATTATTGTCATCATGTGGGTGCTGTCAATTATGGCGCTGTTGCTAGCACTAAAAGTGATGAAATCTGGCAAGTTGCCGGAAGTGGGAATGCTGAGCTGGACTGGTGTAATGCTGTTTGCTTTTCCGGCAATTCGCAACGCTCAGCCGGGGGTGCCACCAGTGGGAACTGCTAGCGATTTCCTATCGTTTTTTTGGACTGAAATTATTGTTGTGGTGGCGTTGGTGATTATTGGTAGCTGTTGGTTGAAGCGGTATCATCCGCCGGTTGAATGATAACGGGAATTGGGAATTGGGCTCTAGCGTTGCGGAGGGATTGGGAATTGGGCATTGGGCATTGGAAATTGGGCATTAGAGCTAACAAATAACCAATAACCAATAACCAATAACAAATAACCAATAACCAATAACCAATAACCAATAACAAATAACCAATAACCAATAACCAATAACCAATAACCAATAACCAATAACTACTGACTACTGACTACTGACTACTGACTACTGACTAATTTTTTACCTGCAAATTCTCAATATCCTGGGCGGGTACGCCTAAACCGCGCAAGATAGTAAAAGCAATAATTCTATATCCCGATGGATTTGGATGAACTCCATCGGCTGCTAACAAATTCAGAGTTTTTCCCGCGTGTTTTTGATAGGTGCTAATTACTTCCCGAAAAGGTGCATTTAAATCGATAAACAAGCACTGATTTTGTTTGGCGATTTCTCTCATCGCTACTACGTATTCTTGCAATCTGCGATTTTCCGGGCCGTCCAGAATTTCGCGAATTGGAGTAGGAGAAAGCAGGGCAACTCGAATTCCGGCGGCTTTTGATGCCTGCACCATTTGGGTTATTTTGTCTATGTATTCTGCTAGCGATACTCCGGTGGCTAGGTTGCCTTGGGGATGAAACTGAAGCTTTTGGAAGTCGAAGAAGGCGTGCCAAACGTCGTTGACTCCGGCGTTAATGGTGATTAAATCTGGCTGTTTGTCGATCGCATCTTTCTGAAAACGCGCCTGCATATCACTCGCCTTGTTACCGGAGATGCCGGCGTTGACGACTTCGATTTGGCGATCGGGATACAGGGCATTCAGATAGCGTTGCAGCAGCCAAACGTAACCTCCGGGATATTTGCCGGCTTCGGTGATGCTGTCGCCTACTGTGACAATTCTGCCCTTGCCGGCGAGGAGGTTTTGGATTTCTGGTGGCGGGGTTGCTTGGGATAGGGATTCTGTAAACACGGGAAGTAAGGAGTGAGGAATGTTAAAGATGATAACGGCAGCAATTACGGCGAGGGCTAGTCTGACTAACACTTGCTGTTTTGGGGTTTTGGGACGGGGCGATATCGCTTTTGCAGACATTCTGTAGTTTTTGACTAAAAGTTTAACTTTTGAGCTTGGCAACTATAGCCGAAGAAAAAACCAAGAAGCAATAAAATCAATGGTTTCAGCGATTTCAAATGCCCTAATCACCTAGTATAATATAGTGAAATGTGGCAGGGAGACCGATCGTGATGTTAGTGGCTTTTGTCAGTCGGTGCATGGGTGAAGCTGTTTGATTCAGGATCGGGTTTTGGTAGAGAACAAGTTTCTCTGAATTTAGAACTAGATCGAGTTTATGTCGATCGCATTTTGGAATTTATCAACAAAGGCGATAATTATTTGCCTAATTGAGAACGGGTTATTAAAGGTATTGCTAATATCTTGGGGAATTATTAAGGAGGTTAGATGATGACTTTTCAAGAAATTATTGAGTCTATTGAAAGATTGACAATAGAAGATCAGGAGCGTTTATTTGAGTTGATCCGCAAGCGACGGATTGAAAATCGGCGGGCTGAAATTTTGGCTAATGCTCAGGAGGTGATGCAGGCATTTAAGAATGGGACAGCAAAGAGAGGAAGCGTTGATGATTTGATCGCAGATTTACTAGGAGATGATGATGGAAGTTGTCTGGAGTAGTGGATTTAATCGGTCTTTTAGGAAGATTACAAAGAAAAATCCACAATTAAAGGATCAAATTGCTAAGGTTTTAAGGCTGTTGACAGATGATCCATTTATGCCATCTTTGAAGTCTCACAAGTTAGGAGGGGATTTAGCCGGGTTATGGTCTTGTTCTGTTGCTTACGATTGCAGAATAATTTTTAAATTTTCTGACGATGAGGAATTATTAGAAATGGTTATTCTATTGGTGGATATTGGAAGCCATGATGACGTTTATTAATGTAGCTGCGCCTTGACGCTATGCCCTACGGCTGCAAGCCCCTTGATTTGGATTATGATAGAAACAAGACTTACGCATTTCAAAGTAATTCTTTTTGGCCCATGAGTTCCGATTTAGTTCCCTTGCTTCCGAAAGTATCGATAGGCCGTCGCGCTGCTGCTTTCTGCATCGACGCGATCGCAGTTGGGTTGCCCAGCTTGCTTCTCGGCGCAAATCCGATCGTCCAAACCATCTTTTTTTTCCTGCTGTGGATGATCCTGCGCGTACCCATTGTCAGGAAAAACCACGGTCAAAGTCTTGGGCGCTGGGCGTTGGACATGAAAATTATCGATGTTAGACTCGAACGGATTCCCGGAGTGCAGAAACTTTGCAAGCGCGAGGGATTGCTGGGCATTTGCGCCGCCCTAGCCTTTGCGGGTGTAGGCGGGCTCACATCTACCAACGCCGCCGTCTTGCTGCTGATTCTGCCGCTGGCGATCGACTGTAGCACTGCCTTCATCGACACCGCCCGGTTTCCCCAAGCTTTTCACGATCGACTCAGCAAGACGATCGTCATCGGCACCAAGCGCGGCTACTCCCTCGACATCAAAGTTAGAAGATTACTTGACCAAGTGCAGACCAGTGTGAGACGATAATAAATTGTGTTTAAATTAGTCGAAATTTATTTAGAATTATGGCTAAAGGTGTCCGGATCATAATTACTCTAGAGTGTACTGAGTGCCGAACCAACGCGAGCAAACGCTCCAAAGGCGTGTCTCGGTACACCACCACCAAGAACCGTCGCAACACGACGGCGCGGCTGGAACTCAAAAAGTTCTGCCCCCATTGCAACAAGCACACTGCCCACAAAGAGATTAAGTAGTCATTAGTCATTAGTCATTAGTCATCAGTCATCAGTCATCAGTCGTTGGCAATTGACATTGACCCGCGAACAGCAGATAACTAACAAATGCTTTCCTGATGCCTAGCAACTAACGGCTAATAACTAAAAACTAACAGTCAACAGTTAACAGTCAACAAACAAAGAACCATGACTTACTTTCGCCGGCGCGTTTCGCCAATCAAGCCAGGAGACCCGATCGACTACAAAGATGTCGAGTTGCTCAAAAAATACGTCACAGAACGCGGTAAAATACTGCCCCGCCGGATTACCGGTTTGACGGCAAAACAGCAGCGAGATTTGACCAGAAGCATCAAAAGAGCAAGAATTGTAGCTTTGATGCCCTTCGTAAATCAAGAAGGCTAATTCGATTTTGGATTTTAGATTTTAGATTTTGGAAAGATAGGACTTACGCGAAAACAACGTCTTTTTGTCGCAAGCGAAAATCGCTAATCGAGCGCAAGATTGGGTATTTAGTCGGTGGTGCGTAAGTCTTAATCAAAATCTAAAAAGTTAAAAATTAAAGCACAAAAAGCCCAACTTTTTAGATGTTAGTTTTAACAAGAGATGTAAAAAAGATAAACATCCAAAATCTAAAATCCCCGGATCGCAACCAGACAAATAGCAAGAGTGAAATATTCCAATAAAAATTAATAAAGCTGGCAAGTGGAGAAGGGAACGTTAGTAGAATTTAGAGTGCACGGCGATCGCCGTCTGGCAGTTGCCGATCGCCCCGACGGCAAGAAAAACTGGGTAGTGGTAGACGAAAAAGGCCAACCGCACAGCATACCGCCCAAGCAAATTAGCTACGAAGCAGTCGGAGAAAGTTACAAACCCTCCGACATTCCCAAATTTCTTAAAGAAGTAGAAGGTTACTCAGATCCGTCGAGTTTAGAAGTCGCTTGGGAACTCCTAGTGGGCGACGGAGAAAGCACAGATCCCGAATCCCTCGCCATGCTGCTATTTTCCGATCGCACTCCGGCCCAGTGCTACGCAGCATACTGTTTGCTCTCAACAGACAAACTGTATTTCAAACAAAAGGGCGATCGTTACGAACCGCGATCGGCCGCCCAAGTAGCCGAAATCAAACACCAGCAAGAAGTAGAACAGCAGCGACACCAAGAATCCCAAGGATTTTGGGATCGAGTCAAACAGCGGCTGGCTGGGGAAAATGTCGAGTGGATTAATAGCGATCGAACTCGCCTCGACGCCCTAGAACGCTTTGCAACCCTCGGAGAAGAAGCCACGCACCGCACCCCGGCCTTAGAAACTTTAGCCAGCTTAGAACGCTCCGAAAACCCCGAAGCAGCATTTCAACTCCTAGTCGATCTCGGCCTGTGGAGCACCCACGAAAACCTGTTTTTGCGGCGCAGCCAAATTCCCCTACAATTGTCCGCAAAGGTATTAGAAGTGGCCCAAAGCTGCCTAGAAAATCCCCCAACCGACTCGGAGACAAACCGTCTCGACTTAACTCACCTCAAGGTTTACACGATCGACGACGAAAGCACCACCGAAATCGACGACGGACTAAGCTTAGAATTCCTCGAAAACGGCCAGCAACGGCTGTGGATACACATTGCCGATCCCACCAGCTTGCTTTCCCCCGGAGACGAACTCGACCTCGAAGCCAGAAAGCGCACCACTACAGTTTATCTGCCCACCGGCTCGATCCCGATGTTTCCCTCAGCATTGGCCGCCGGGCCGATGAGCTTGGTTCAAGGCAAAGAGTGCAACGCCCTCAGCTTTAGCGTCACCTTAGACGAAATCGGCGCGGCTCAAGATTACAGCATCCACATCAGCAAGATCAAACCAACCTACCGCTTAACCTACGATGATGTAGACGAAATGCTGGAGTTGGGAATCGAAGCAGAACCGGAAATAGGGGCGATCGCCATTGCGGCCAAACTGCGGCAAAAATGGCGCGAAGTCCAAGGCGCAATCAACATTTTCATGCCCGAATCCGTCATTAAAGTCCACGGCGAGGACATCGACATCCACGTCATCGACGAGTCCACAGCCCGAATGCTAGTAGCTGAAATGATGATTTTAGCTGGCGAAGTCGCCGCCCGCTACGGTCAAACTCACAGCCTGCCAATACCCTACCGCTATCAGCCCCAGCCAGAACTCCCCCCCGATGAAGAACTGCTGGCCGTACCCGCAGGCCCCGCCCGCGCTTGCGCCCTGCGCCGCTGTATGCCCCGCAGCGAAATGGGCTTGACCCCCGGACGTCACGCAGGCTTGGGTTTGGAATTGTACGCTCAAGTTACTTCTCCCATCCGCCGCTATACCGACTTGCTGGCTCACTTCCAAATTAAAGCCCACCTGCGGGGCGAACCACTGCCTTTTTCTGCCCAAGAAATACAGGATATTGTGATGTGTCTCGGCACCGCAGTCAGAGAAGCTTCTACCGTCGAACGCCAAACTAACCGCTATTGGGGATTGGAATATTTGCGGCGCAATCCCGATCGAGTTTGGGAAGCTTTAATGCTGCGCTGGCTGAGGGAAGATAGCAATCTCGCATTGATTTTATTGGAAGAATTGGGCTTAGAATTGGCGATGCGATTTGGTCGATCGGTCGAAATTGGCGATCGGCTAGAAGTCAAAGTCACACATTGCGATCCGCGATCGGATGTGATTAACTTCCAAGAAGTGATTCTTGAACCCGCACAATAGGATTTGAGATTTGGGATTGGGGCTTTAAGATGATCTATATCGTCTATTCCTATGTGTCCTCTGCGGTTAAGCAAAAAAATTAGGCATCTATTTATATACAGCAAATTCCACATTTATGAAGTACACCCCGGAGCGATAGATCCCCCTAGGGACACGGCACTGCCGTGTCCCTACAATTCACAAACCTGGGATACGCTGTATAACCCATTTGGCAGCTCTGATGGTGAGCTAAAATCAGAAATAAATGCCCTACGACCGCAGCTTAACTGACTTATAAAAAACACTCGGTAAGCGGAAAACTCTGAGTCTTTAGACCTGAGATGAAAGATTCACGGCGGTTTTAACCGCCGTGAATCTTTCTTAATTCTTAACATTTGAAAAGTATAAAAGGTATTAAAACGGCTTTACAAGTGGAAGTGTCAGTATTGAATTTCTTAAGATATGTGACAAGTTTGGTTTGATCAATGTTTTTGGTGTATATTCATAATAAGTAGAAATTAAATTGATTGCTATTGAGTAACTGGCTGCAAAGTAAGGAAAAATAGCAATCAAGATTAAGTTCAACCCAAAAAAGAATCAAAAGTCTAACTTGGTATCGGTACGCGGGGACTCCGCGAAACCTGGGTTAAAGACCCTAAACGCTTGAGGATCTTGTTCAAATACAAGGATAGCAGCCCACCTTTTTAGGCAACAGGATTGCGCCCAGGAACCCTAGCAATAGGGATATTAAGGCCGGAATGTCTTAAGAATCTGAGTGGCTTTAGCCCTGAGAGTGTCAAAGTGGGAAATCCTTGAGCCCTTACTACCCGAGAAGCAGAAAACTAGACCCCCTGTGCGGACAAAGAGACAAATCTTGGAGGGGATATTTGATCGACTAAAGAATGGCTGTAATTGGTGCGATCTGCCCAGAGACTTGCCCCCCTACTCGACCGTATTCTGGCATGACAAGGAGTGGCGCTAGTCAGGGAATTCTAGACCAGGTAACGCCACTGTATCGGGGCATTACAAACAGTTTGGCGTAAGTTTTGATTAAAAAATTAATAGCTAAAAGACAAAATTTAGGTTTTTTATTGGATGGCGGGGCCACCAGTAAAAAATTTTACAAAATTTAAAATTAAATGTTACAAAACAAAATGTTTGTGAGGACAAAATTACTTATTATATTTTGAAAGCTTCTGTTCTTGAGGCTTGAGACGCTCTAAGCCAAAGGATTTTATAAATTTAATGGCCGATGTAACCCAAATTCCTGGAATTCAAAGCCTTTGGGAAAAAACTGGCGGTGATTCCCAAGTTTGTGTAGCGGTACTAGATGGCTTAGTAGACCGGGATCACGCTTGTTTGGCCGGAGCAAACCTCCAACGGCTACCCACATTGGTGCAGGAAGAACTATCTGCCACCGGTGCCATGTCTCTGCACGGTACCCACGTTGCCAGCATAATCTTCGGGCAACACGGCTCAGAAATACCCGGAATTGCCCCTAAATGCCGGGGATTAATCGTTCCCATCTTTTCCGACAACCGATCTAGGGTGTCTCAGCTAGATATAGCTCGTGCGATCGAAAGTGCTGTCAGCGCGGGCGCTCATATTATCAACATCAGCGGCGGTCAACTGACCGAAATAGGCGAAGCCGAAGGCTGGCTCGAAAGTGCCGTGCAACTGTGCAACGACAACAACGTTTTAATCGTGGCTGCGGCTGGGAACGACGGTTGCAATTGCTTGCACGTACCTGCTGCACTGCCGGCAGTTTTGGCAGTGGGAGCAATGGACGATCGAGGTCAGCCTCTAAATTTTAGTAACTGGGGAAAAACCTACAAGGATCAAGGTATTCTAGCCCCGGGAGAAAACATCCTAGGAGCCAAGCCCGGAGGAGGCACTACCCGACTTAGCGGCACCAGCTTTGCCACCCCCGTTATTTCAGGGGTGGCTGCTTTGTTGCTCAGCCTGCAAATTAAGCAGGGACAAAAGCCCGATCCGAGCAAAGTGCGGGAGGCCATTTTAAAAAGTGCCTTACCCTGCTATGCCGATACAGAAAGTGCAGACCGCTGTCTAGTTGGCAAGCTCAATGTTTTGGGTGCAAGTTATTTAATACAAGGAGGAAAAATGTCAGAGCAATTAGAAGGCGTCGAGGCTGCTGGCTGCGGTTGCGAAGGAATAACTCAAACAGTTTTAGAAGAAACCGTACAAGCCCAACAGCAACTACAAGAAAGCTTAGAAAGCGCACTGCTTTCTTCAACATCTCTCCCACCCACCCCCGAATCTCTACTAACATCCACACAAATTCGTTCATTTAGCAGCCCAAGCAATTCTATTATGAGCAACAACTGATCGACCGGCATCGCCCCCAGCCAAGCACCCAGCGACCTCGAAGATGTCCAGCTTGTCTACGCCTTGGGAACATTGGGTTACGACTTCGGCAGCGAGGCGAGGCGCGACTCGTTCAAGCAACTGATGCCGGCCTATGAAATTGACAATACCGCCGTGCCGGCTAATCCCTACGATGCCCGCCAGATGGCAGACTATCTCGAACAAAACCCCTCAGAGGCGAAGTCTTTAATTTGGACGCTAAACCTGGAACTGACACCCATTTACGCCATTGAGCCGGTCGGAGCTTTTGGCCGCGACGTGTACGGTCTTTTGCAAGAATTTTTGGCAGGCCAAGTAGAGGCGGAAGACAGTGAAGACTATGTGGAACGAGTCAGCATTCCGGGGGTTCTGAGCGGCAAAACCGTTAAACTATTCTCTGGCCAAGTAGTGCCGGTGATCGAACCGCACAACACGCGAGGAATTTACAGTTAGAAAGTTAATACCCTCGTCACCGCCGCTTTAGAAACAGTCCGCGCCACGGCAACAGAAGCAACCGAAGAAACGATGCGACGCACCCTCGGTAGCTTCCTCAACCGGATTTACTACGATTTGCGGAACTTAGGGACAACTTCCCAAGACCGAGCGCTAAATTTTGCTGCTACTAACGCTTTCCAAGCGGCTTCTACCTTCGCCGCAGCAGTGGCAACAGGCATGGAACTCGACAGCATTACGGTAGAAAAAAGCCCGTTCTGCCGGCTTGATAGTGATTGCTGGGATGTGAAATTAAAGTTTTTTGACCCAGAAAATAGCCGCCGTGCTAAGAAAGTTTACCGCTTTACCATTGATGTGAGCGACACGATCCCGGTGACGCTGGGCGAAGTGCGTTCTTGGTCTACTCCTTACTAATTTGGACATATTATGAATCTGCCAAAATTATCACCACCGGTGAAAAGACCAGAACTCATTCACCCCCACCGCTCTGTCGATGTAGTGAATGGTCGGTCAGAAGAGTTGGTTGACATTCGCATCCGATTGATGCACGGGGCAAATTACAATGACCCGGCGCCGTTTGCTTACCGGAGCTATCAACAACTTAAAAGTTCTAGCTGTGGCTGCTGGGGGGGCAGGCGGTAAAAACCACTTTTCTCCTCTTTTTCGCCAAAAATAACGGCTGATTTTTAAACTAAAAAGTTTAGATACAGCGTATTCCAGGTTTGTGAAGTAGGGACACGGCAGTGCCGTGTCCCTACGGGGGGGAAGCTCACGATAGGCGGGTGTACTTCATAAATGTGGAATCTGCGGTATGAAATGGGAAACTTTGCCCGCAGAGCCAATTCATATCTAAACTCTGAAGCCAGCAGGAATCAAAGTGATGACTAATCTCCTAAATAACAGCCGACCAGTTCTGACCTTTGACGGGGTAGAGAGTTATGTTGCCCTCCCCCATATTTCCTGCGATTTAGGCAACAACTTTACGGTAGAAGCTTGGGTGAAAACTAAAACAACTAAGGGGGTGCAAAGGGTATTTTCGGAGCATCCTGCTTGGGGTTTTGGTTTATTTAACAGCCAGCTCCGATTCACGATTTATAAGAGTAAAAATTACAATACTACCTCAGCTAAGCTTGTAGCCGGCACTTGGTTTCATCTAGCGCTGGTGTTTGAAGCTAACAGCAAGCTTCACTTTTACGTCAATGGTGAACTCATGCAGACTTTTGTCGGCAGCCGGCGGCGCAAATCAAGCAGCATTAGTTGGGAAATTGGCAGGAAAAATCCTCAAGGTGCAGAATCTTGGAAGGGTCAACTTTCTGAAGTCCGCATCTGGAATAAATGCCGCATTCAAGCAGAACTTCAAGCTGATATGTCCCGCTGTTTGGCAGGAAATGAACCGGGACTAGCAGGCTATTGGCCTTTAAATGAAGGTACGGGCAATACAGTTTGCGACAAGACTCAAAATGCTAATCACGGGATTGTTCATGAGGCAACTTGGGAGTTGTCTGAGGTTCCCGTTATCCCCGAAGTAATTGAAACACAGGAGATGCTGACTATGACGAATGCAAATGCTCCACAAGAACGCTTGCAAACAGTGCTGAATTTTGACGGCATTGATGACAAGATTGATATTGATTATGCCAAGGAAATCAATCCCGCTACGTTCACCGTTGAGGCGTGGGTGATGTTCATTGGGGGCGACGGATACCGATCGGTATTAATGTCGCGGGATGGGTCGGATGTGAATGGTTGCAAGGGCTATATGTTCTATGCGACTCCCTCGCAGAAATGGGAGTTTTGGCTGGGTAGCGGCGAGGTGGGAGCGAGTTGGATTGTTTTGGGTGGGCGGGATATTGAGATTAATGTTTGGGTACATTTGACGGGGGTGTACGATGGAAAATCTGATACAGCTTATTTCTATGTCAACGGCCAGGAAGTGAGCAAGCGAGAGAATATCAAGTTTAAAGCAAATAGTAAACGTCCCTTCCGTATTGGTGCGGGGAACACGGAGCAACCGGGTTACGGAGATTATTGGTTTAATGGGAAAATTGCCGAGGTTCGTCTGTGGAATAAAGTCCGCACCGCTAAGGAAATTCAATCGAAATTAGTTCACCGTTTAAAAGGCGATGAAACGGGGTTAGTGGGGTATTGGTCGCTGTCAGAAGGGTCGGGGACTTTGGCGCGGGAGAAGGCGAAAAAACCTCAAAATGGCAAGATTTTTGGGGAGGCAGTTTGGGGTCAGTCGTTAATGCCAATTATTGATGCTCCGGACCCGAAGGATCGGTTGTTAAATTCGACGGGTTTGGAAGATTATGGTTACTGGTGGAAGAAGTTGTCTGAGGCGCAAGTAGATAAGCCAAAGGTGCCTTTCCGTCGGGGGAGAATTTGGAGTTAAAAGCAGGCAAAAATTCCATCATTGGAATCACTAAATTAAGCGAAAAGCGGTTAATCTTTAAGAGATTCAGCCGCTGTTTTCCCTGGAAGTTGACAATAAAAACCAGCCAAATAAATAACAAAAAAATGCTTGACGTTTCAAAATTGTGTAGCTATTATTAGTGCAGAGGGATTCCCAAAAAACTATCCCTTTCTAAGTGCTAATCACTAGGCGCTCTGCATTCATTGCAGCCACTAGCCAACGGGAAAAACTAAAAACTTTCCCTACTAATCAAATTGCACGCTTAATTAGGAAATAAAAATCATGAAAAAGAGTCTCAAACCCCAACAAACTGCCCCTGTCGTGCGGACAACTGTAGGTAATAACAACAGCCAAGCTGCTCAAAGCGTCGAGGCGTCCATATTCATCCCTATACCAATTCCTCCTTTTGCGGGCGACGACGCCGAGTAATCGTTTCCATTTTCTCACTCGCCTCAAAAAAGCTCAAAAGTCTTTTTCTACTTCCTTTGGTTCACAATTTACCGCGATGAATTGACGTAAAGTCCTTGTCGTTTCTAGGTTTTTCGATACCGGATATGGGAGGAGTCTCCGAGGGGACTCAGATGACCGCTTTTGACGCCTGGTTGAGGCGAGAGTGAAAACTTTAGTCAGAGAGATGAACCCTGGCAAGCAGGTTACTACCCAGTAGCACTTTGTTGGGGTCTTCTCTTTGGTGTTGTAATTTTGACTAAAGCCTTTGTACTTTCTGGTCTACTTGGCACGGGCGACGTTTTCGGGTAATTATTTAGGAACATATAGAAATATGGATATCTTGTGAATCCTAACAATTTTATAGATAATGGTTGGCACAACAATATGGTTAATAAAAGCCAGACCTATTACAGAAATCAATCAGTATACGGTATACCTCGAAAAAGAAACTCTTGCCGGAAACTTGAAAATTTTAATTTGTAGTATCAAAGGAGTTGAAGGGAAACAAAAGGTGTAACAGTAATGTCAGACTTCTATAAAAAATAATATAAATAATTAGGTTCACTAAAAATGCAACTGTTACAGACTTAACTATAACCAAATTCACTAATTTTCAAAAAATTGAAACTAACTTGAGCCTTACCATTGCACGCTAACATTTAACATCTACTAAAATCTACAATGCCCGACCTCATAGCTATCCCCGGCCTCCCTGAACTCTGGACGCGCACTCTAGGCGACCCTCGCATCACTATTGCCGTCCTAGACGGTTCCGCCGACATGGCCCGCGCCTGCTTCCTTGGGGCCAACTTCAGCCAACTACGCCCCTACTGGCAGGAAGAATCCGAACCCATTGAGCCAGTTTATCTCGATAGATTCAGGACACTAGAAGCCCTGGTAAAAGAAGTCTCACAGCTAGAAAAAGACAACGAAACAGGGGCCCAAGACGCTAAAATTCAAGCCAAAGAAGCAGAAATAGAGGCTTTTAAAAAAACCATCCCCGAACCGATTCTCATACGCCTAGGCTCCGATTTCCACGCCACCCATGTTGCGAGTACACTTTTTGGCCAGCACGGTTCCCCCGTCCCCGGCATGGCTCCAGACTGCACCGGCATCAATATTCCGATCGACATCAGTGGCGAACGCAGCGAATTCATCTCGCCCCTCAACCTTGCGCGCGCCTTCAACTTGGCAATGAAACAAGGGGCAAATATCATCCACTGCGCCGCCTGCCACCCCACCCAAACGGGACTGGCGCACGAACTGATCGCCCGCGCCGTCAAGCAGTGCCAGGATAACGGCATTTTAGTTGTCGCACCTGCTGGTAACGATAAAGGCGAGTGTTGGTGCGTCCCCGCCCTGTTGCCTGGTGTTCTCACAGTGGGAGCGATACGAGATGACGGTCTTCCCTTCCAATTCAGCAATTGGGGGGGTAACTACAACGAGCAAGGCATCATGGCATTTGGAGAAAATATATTAGGGGCGCGGTTGGGAACTGACGAGCCAACGCGGAAAAGAGGCACGAGTTGCGCGGCTCCTATTATTACCGGCGTTTCTGCCCTGTTAATGAGCTTGCAATTGCAGCGAGGCGAAAAGCCGGATGCTGAAGCCGTCCGCGCCGCCATTTTAAACAGCGCCATCCCTTGCGATCCTGAAGAAGTAGAAGAACCAGAGCGCTGTTTGCACGGAAAACTCAACATTCCGGGTGCGGTGAGGTTGCTGACAGGGGAACCGCTAAGGGCTGTTGTCGCCTCTGGCAGCGATCGTACAGATTTTGTAGAACCTCTGGGCCAAGTCTTCTCTCTTTCCCCAATCGGGGCGACGGCGACGGAATTTTCCCGACCATTGAAGGGTGAAAACTCCTTTGCCAGCAAGCAAGAGGGGGTTTTAGCTCAGTCTCAACCCCTCCTTGCTTCCACCACTCTGGAAACCCGTCCCTCAGAAATTGCCACTATGTCGAGCACTCCTGTCACCGCCAGCCAAGCTGCCGGCACCGTCACCGCCAGCATTCCATCAAACCTAGTTTATGCCTTGGGAACCCTCGGCTACGACTTCGGCAGCGAAGCGCGGCGCGATACCTTCAAACAACTGATGCCGGCCTATGAAATTGACGGCACCGCAGTCCCCGCTAATCCCTACGATGCTCGCCAGATGGTTGATTATCTGGAACAAAACCCCTCGGAAGGGAAAGCTTTAATTTGGACGCTGAATCTGGAATTAACGCCGGTTTATGCCATTGAACCGAAAGGGCCTTTTGGGGCGGATGTGTATGAAACTCTCCAGTTAATGTTAGCCGGACAGGTGCTTGCCGAAGATAGCGAAGATTTTATTGAGCGGGTGAGTATACCCGGGAGATTGAGCGATCGCACGGTGGAGCTATTTTCTGGCCAAATAGTACCAGTAATTACTGTTCAAAATACCCGAGGAATGTATGGCTGGCGAGTCAATAGCCTGATCGCCGCAGCTTTGGAAACGGTGCGCGACTCTGACAGCGATACGAACTCCGAAGCGATCGGGCGTTCTTTAACTAGCTTCCTGCACCGCATCTATTTTGACTTGCGAAATTTAGGCCAAACAGCGCACGATCGCGCCCTCAATTTCGCTGCAACCAACGCCTTCCAAGCTGCCTCCACCTTTGCAGAAGCGGTTGCTAGGGGGATGGAACTCGACAGGATTGAAGTGGAAAAAGCCCTTTCTGCCGTCTGGATAGCGACTGTTGGGATGTGAAATTGAAGTTTTTTGACCCAGAAAACAGCAGTCGGGCCAAGAAAGTTTTCCGGTTCACTATTGACGTGAGAGATCCCATGCCCGTTACTTTGGGTGAAGTGCGATCGTGGTCTGTGCCGAAGTAAGCTGGAGGCGTGATGTGATATCAATTCCGGCTGCACCGGAATGATAAGCGAGGACACGGCAGTGCCGGAATGATAAGCGAGGACACGGCACTGCCGTGTCCCTACCACGATCGATTGTAGGGACACGGCACTGCCGTGTCCTCCGTTTATATCATTCCGATGCTAACGGAATTGATATGAGGCTGCAAAAAATATCGCCTCTTGCCGCCCCTACAAACTCCCATTCCTCTAGCCTCGATCCTTCTACTACAGCCATTGTTTAGTCGATCGAATATCCCCTCCCAGATTTGTCTCTTTGTCCGCACAGGGGGTCTAGTTTTCTGCTTCTGGGGTAGTAATGGCTCATTGACATCCACCCCGACCTGAAGGTACGGGGATTCCCAAACCTCACGATTTGAATTTCTGCTTCTTCGCAACTGCCTCCACCCTAAAAGAGATTTGGTCTTATGTTCGCTCCACAGACTAACCCCGCAAGCCCTGCGGTTTTTACGTATCGAATACCAAACGGAATTCTTCGTAGTTTTGATTCTAGGGATGTTTACCATTGCCCTATCCTCTTTTCCCGGTCTACCGATTTTGCTTCGCCGCCAGCACAAGGCTGAACTTCGCTCGTATAGGCTGTTTGATCCATCGTCTCGGGTGGGTCGTTGACCAATTATATTGTAATATAAAGCCGTCCTAAAAGGACGAGGTTTCTACCCAATTTTCTGATGATTTTCCACTATGAGTCAGTTAAGCTGCTGCCCTACGGCATTTCTTTCTGATTTTAGCTCACCATCACAGATCCCAAATGGGTTATACAGCGTATTCCAGGTTTATTGAAGTAGGGACACGGCAGTGCCGTGTCCCTACGGCGACATAGATCGATAGGCGGGTGTCCTTCATAAACGTGGAATCTGCTGTATCTGAGCTGTTGCACCAATATCAATAAGGAGCTTTTTGGTGGGTGGGGGCGGGTTTATTTAACCTGTTTGCAACATGAGAAGGCTGTTGATGAACCCGCCCTTATAGCTTGCCCTCGAATGGTGCAAGATATCAGTTATATAAAACTTATGCAGAAACGGGGGTTTTTTACCAAAATATGTCGTTGCAGCCGCGGCTATAGGGTAAAAAACCTGTTTTTTTACTCCTTCTGCGTAAGTCCTGATAGAGTAGAAAACCAGTAAAAATTTCCAATTCTTACTGCAGTCTAGAAATCTCCAATCTCAAATCCCCAAATGCCGAATTCAATTAGCCAAGTTCAGCCACCGCTAGAATTCATCCCCCCAGCCTATAACCCCCTAGTAATGCTTGGCTGCCAACAAATACTCCCCTGCTGGCTGCGATTTCGGACGAATATCAGCCACATTCAAGCCGAAAACGTCGAAACCCTCGCCGAACTATTCCACCAATTTCAAAATCAGAAAGTTCGCTTCCTGCTAGCCTTCCGCCACCCCAACTCCGACGATCCCTACTGTTTGGGACAACTAATTTGGAAACTCGTACCCCAAACAGCGCGCGCCAAAGGCATTCCCCTACAATTCCCGGTACATTCCCACTTTATCTACGATCGCGGAATTCCCCTCTGGGCCGGTGCTGGAGTCGGCTGGCTGTATTCTCGCCTCGGCGGTACTCCGATCGTTCGCGGTAAAATCGATCGCGCCGGATTGCGATCGGCCCGCGATTTATTCGCCAACAGCCAATTTCCCATCGCCGCCGCCCCAGAAGGCGCTACCAACGGCCACAATGAAATAGTTAGCCCCCTCGAACCGGGAATCGCTCAAATGGGCTTCTGGTGCGTTGAAGATTTGTTCAAAGCCGGACGTACTGAGGAAAAAGTGTTAATTGTGCCGATCGGCATTCAATACCGCTATGTCAACCCGCCTTGGGAACCCCTAGAAAAACTTTTAACTCAATTAGAAATAGATTGCGGACTCCCACCCTTAGACCGCACCAACACCGCCAATTTAGAGGCAGAAAATTTCGATCCCGAAGAGGAAAATTACAAATTTCAATATCTGCGCCTGATTCGACTTGGCAGCCACTTGTTAACAGTAATGTCCGAGTTTTACAGCCGTTTTTATCATAAAAAAATACAGCCAACGACCTCTATTTTAACATCATTATCGCTACCAGATACAACTGCCAACGATTCGGGCAATGAAGTGATGGTTGCTCGACTGACAGCACTGTTAGACGTGGCTTTGCAAGTAGCAGAAGAATATTTTAACTTAAAGCCCAAAGGTAGTTTGATAGACCGCTGTCGCCGTCTGGAACAAGCAGGCTGGGACTATATCTATCGAGAAGATATCAAAGATATTGCAGCACTTTGTCCCTTAGAAAGAGGATTAGCCGATCGCCTCGCCGAAGAAGCAAGTCTGCGGATGTGGCACATGAGACTTGTCGAAAGTTTCGTCTCCGTTACCGGCAGGTACGTCCAAGAAAAACTGACTGCAGAACGTTTGGCAGAAACAACTTTACTGCTGTGGGATGTACTGACTCGCATCAAAGGCGGAAATCCTTTCGGGCGACCTTCTTTGGGCAAACAGCAGGTGCAAATGACCGTGGGCGAACCCCTCTCAGTGGGCGATCGCTGGCAGGGATATCAAAAGGGCCGCCGGTTAGCAGTTGCCGAACTCACTCAAGATTTGCAATCAGCTTTAGAAGCAATGATTAATTAGTCAGTAGTCAGTAGTCAGTAGTTAGTAGTTATTGGTTATTGGTTATTGGTTGTTGGTTATTGGTTATTGGTTATTGGTTATTGGTTGTTGGTTATTGGTTATTGGTTATTGGTTACTTGCTACGAATTCCCAATTTCCCATTCTCAATTCCTAACAACTAACAAACAATAACTAACAAACAATAACTAACAACTAACAACTAACAACTAACAAACAACAACTAACAACTAACAGTCAACAGTCAGCAGCCAACAGCCAACAGCCAACAGTTAACAGTCAACAGTCATCAGTTAACTAAAGTCTGCAACTGCCAACAAGTTGTTATAGACTTGAGAAAGAGGTATAATGAACCACTAATAATCAACGAGCCATAATAAAACCAAAAAAATCACCGATGAATAACAAACCTATCGATTTGTTGACTAACTCAATCAAGGTAAAACTGCTGAATCATTTAGCGCAGGAATTGCTCACCCCACTCACTTCTGTCATCGGCATGGCGAGCGTGTTGAGCCAAGAAATTTACGGGCCGTTGACGAGCAAGCAAAAAGAATATATCGACGTGATTCAAGACAGCAGTCGGTGTTTGCGATCGCTAGTTGAAGAAATTTTGGAACTAGCAAATCTCGATGAATCGGCTTTCACCTTGAAGCGAGTCGCAGTCGATATAGAAGGTTTGTGTCAGCAAGTTGTGACAACCCTGTCGCCGGCGGCAAGTAGGCGAGAGCAAGAAATTAATTTCACCATCGGGCCCGGGCCGCGCATCTGGTTGGCAGATAAGGATAAGGTTCAGCAAATGCTGCACCACTTAATTTTTAGCATTATTCAATCGGCTGGGGCAGGCAGCGTGATTCGAGTCCACGTTTCTCGGAAAGAAGACGGTATCAACATCGGAGTTTGGGTTTTTCATCCTTGGTTGGGAGAAAGTTTGCCCCATGCTAAACTCTACTCCGACTACTTGTTGAAGGCCACAGCAGGTAGCGGTTGGCGATCGAACTCCGAAACCTCTTCCCCGGAACTCGAACCGCAACTGACGACACAGATACAGAGTGCCCAGCGGTTAACGCTGGCGTTTTCTGAGTTGGCGGCTTTGGTGGCCGAGAATGCCGCGGATACCGCACCGGTGTTAGCTGGTTACGGGGCTAGGGAACGATTGGGGCTGCTGCTTTGCTGCCAGTTGGTGGAAATTCAAGGCGGCCAACTCTCGATTCAAGGCACCCCGGAATCTGGATATCGCTACGTGCTCTGGCTCCCCTGCACTAATGCTACGGAGTTGTTGGAAGGGTGAAGTCAGTTGGCAGTTGGTAGTTGGTAGTTGGCAGTTGTTAGTTGGCAGTTGTTAGTTGGCAGTTGTTAGTTGGCAGTTGTTAATTGTTAGTTGGCAGTTGGCAGTTGGCAGGAAAACAGTTGTTAACAGTCAACAGTTAACAGTTAACAGCTAACAATTCCCTAATGACTAATGACCAATGACTAATGACCAATGACTAATGACTAATTACAAATCTAAAATAGAAATGAATTCAGTTTGGCAACAGTTAAGTCTGGCAAATTTGCCGCTCTCTCAGTGGCAAAAGGGCAGTTATTTATTGAATTGGGCGATCGGCAATGCGCGCAGTTGGCGAGAAAGTAGCTGGCTGATGCAGTGGGCGGAGCCTCTGGGTTTTGGTTTGCTGGCCTTGACGTTCAGTATGGGCCCGTTGGTGAACAATGCCTTGGTGGGGCTGTTGATGGCTGCTGGTGCAGCATTTTGGGTGCTGCTCACTGTTTCTGACGATCGCGCGATCGCCCTCACACCCATTCACTTGCTGGTACTGCTGTACTGGGGTATTGCCACCGTCGCCACCGCCATGTCGCCGGTGAAAGCCGCCGCTTTTGTCGGTTGGGGCAAGCTAACGCTGTATTTGCTGTTTTTTGCCCTCATGGCGCGGATATTGCGAGACCCCCGCCTGCGTTCCTGGTTGATTGCAGTATATTTAAATGTCGCTCTAGTAGTCAGTTTCTACGGCGTGCGGCAGTGGATCGATCAAGTGCCACCATTAGCTACTTGGAACGATCCGACATCAACTCAAGCCGATCTCACGCGAGTTTACAGCTTTTTGGGCAATCCAAATTTGCTCGGTTCCTATTTACTGCCAGCAATTGCCTTAAGCGCCGCCGCACTTTTTGTGTGGAAAGGATGGGGAACAAAACTGTTAGCCTTGACGATGCTGGTGGTGAATTGCGCGTGTTTGCGCTACACCGACAGCCGGGGTGCTTGGATCGGTTTTGTGGCTCTGCTTGTCGTGTTTTTAGTGCTGCTTTGGTACTGGTACAGCCCTTCTATGCCTCGGTTCTGGCGCACTTGGGCGCTGCCGTTAGGGTTGGGAGGTTTGGCTGGTGCGTTAATTTTGGGAGTGCTTTTGGTGGCGCCGTTGCGCGATCGAGTTTCGAGTATGTTTGTCGGCCGCGGCGACAGCAGCAACAATTTTCGGATTAATGTTTGGAATGCGGTGATTGACATGATTCGCGATCGGCCAATTCTCGGAATTGGCCCCGGAAATACTGCCTTTAATAAAGTTTATCCGCTTTATATGAAGCCGAAATTCACTGCTTTGAGCGCTTATTCCGTGCTGCTGGAAATTGCCGTAGAAACAGGCTTTATCGGTTTAATGTCTTTCCTGTGGCTGATGACTGTCACCGTCAATCAAGGTTTGTTGCAGATCAAAAAATTGCGCGACGCGCAATTTAATATCTCTAATTTAGAGGAAGCGTCCCCAAATCTTAAATCGAATCAAGGGTTTTGGTTGATTGCGGCGATCGCAACTTTAACCGGCATGATGGCCCACGGTTTTGTCGATACCGTTTGGTACAGACCAGAAGTTAATATGCTGTGGTGGTTGATGGTGGCGATCGTTGCTAGTTTTTACAGGAACTCGCAGGAGCAGCAAAATTCAGCTTTGACAGACAGCGAGTAGATAAAAATGCTGGCACAGAACATCTGTTCTTTTGCAAAAAGCATTTGTTTCTTTTAGTGCTTTCCCCGAAGCTCGCCGGTTGCAGGAGCTCTTCGAGCTTTTGATATCATCTCCGGTAAATTACCATCACAAAAACGGATCGCGCGTGCGATCCAATTTTATTGTTATCAATCGACCGGACATGATATTATATCAAATCCGGTTGTATTCCTTATGATGTTAACAGTCAACAGTCAACAGTCAACAGTCAACAGTCAACAGTCAACAGTTAACAGTCAACAGTCAACAGTCAACGCTTGAATTTACTATTCCGATGAAGAGAGGAAACGATATTACTTGATGGCTGTACGAACACAGCCACGATCGATAGTAGGGTGCGCGCTGCACGCACCCTACATAAAATTACTACATACTACATACCTGCAAATGTAAAGTGCTGGTGTCACACCCTACAAAATTTATGGAAAATAACTTTTATTCTGCGCTCTCCGAAGGCATGACGAATCTCGGACACGGATAATTTCCACCATCTCTATCTCTGCAACGCCGCCACGTTGACTGATTCGAGCTGAACGGCGTTTCGGATGATTCATTAACTGTAGATTGAACAGTTGCAGGAGTGGGCTGTGCTTTTGAGGCTTGACTGAACTGCAATACTGTGATAATTGCCAGTATGGTTGATGAAAGCAAAAATGTGCGTTTCATTTATTTGTTTTTTCCTCTTTTAATCGTTGACGTGCCATTCCTATCCATATATCCTCATCGAACTCTTGAGAATCCGCATACTTTAGACAAATTTTCCACTGCGGTAGCGCTTCCTTCGTTTTTTTCATCCCTTCTAGGACTTGCGCTTTCAGGCAATAAGTTGCTGGGCCTTCACTATCAAGCTTAATGGCTGCATCCAGATGTTGCAATGCTTCTGAATATCGAGCCTGTTTCAGCCGCGCCCATCCCAAATTTTTAAGTAAAGAATATTTAACTCGATCGTCCTCAGCTACTTTCAAACCTTGCCACAGCAAGTGAACCGCAGCAGCATAGTTTTTATTCTCAAGAATATATAACCTCGCCAAATTGCTGTAAGCAGCAGGCAGACCTAGTTTGGCAGCTTGCAGATATTTTCCTCGGGCGCATTGCAAATCTTGCACCTCTTCGCAAAGCCATCCCAAATTGTAAAGAGCCGCGCGGCTTTTGGGGTCTACAACGAGCGCCAACTCATAGGCTTGTTGAGTATCGGCCAATCGATTGGCTTTGTAGTTTTCCAAGCCTCTATTATTAAACAGTGATGCGAGTTCCGGCAACCCAAATTGCCAACCACCAAAACCTACTGTTAGGATGAGCAGGAAGGCCGCCCACTTGGACTGGTGATACTTTTTCCCTGGCTGTTTCATGACATTAAAAATATTAGCTAATGGTGTCGTTTTTGGCAAATTTTCACTGTTAGTTAAGTGATAATTTGTTTGCCGTATTTAATTGCCACCCTCATGACATCATCATCTTACGAATTGACTTAGACCTGAGCCTATTTCTCATTTCTGGTTTGCAACTCCACAGCCGAATGCTTGGGTAATGCTGCCAGTACCTAGATGTATTCGAGCATAGGTTAATTCTTCGCGGGGTTCGAACACCTATCCGGATAGTTTCAGAAAAAAGCCAGAAAAAAGCTGCAAGCCCTCAGCTTGAAAGGAGAAAGAGCCTTGACTGCTACGGATGTTGTGAGTAATAATACTTAGTTGTGGGGCGATCGACAATAGACTGATTGCATATAGCCGAGTCTCAGAAAGATGAGATACTATCCTGTATAGGGCATAGGGCATGGGGCATAGGGCATAGGCCAAACCGGGCTATCCTCACCACGCTTGAGAACCGCTATAAATCTTCCATCGATCGGAAAACCGCAGATGTATTTTAATAACAGAAAGAGAATGAAGAGCAATTCAAATCTAATGATTAATCGCTAATCACTAGACTGGAGTTGTACTCAAATCAAACACAGATAACATGGAATTATCTGCATCCGTCAGTGTTTATCTGCCTGAAATCTGTGGTTAACAAAGCGAATATTTATGTAACTCAAGTCTACTAATTACTAACAAAAATAAACGATAACTCATGTAGATAGGACTCGAAAAGCCTGTTCTTTACAGGCTTTGAGAATATTCGTCCAATCACTAAAATTGCTTGATTGCGCGTTCCATATCCCGCTTGTCTTCGCGTTTCTTCAAATCTTCGCGCTTGTCATACAATTTTTTACCTTTACCCAAACCGATATCGAGTTTAACCCAGCCGCCTTTCAAATACATTTTTAACGGCACTAAAGTCAAACCTTTTTCTTCCACTTTCCCAATTAGTTTACGAATTTCCTGCTTGTGCATCAGCAATTTGCGAGTGCGTCTTGGTTCGTGATTAAAATAGTTGCTAGCACTTCTCCAAGGCGAAATATGAACGTTGATCAGCCACAGTTCGCCGTTCCGAACTAAGCCGTATCCGTCCCGCAAATTCGCTTTTCCTTCCCGAATAGATTTAACTTCGGTTCCTTTCAACTCGATGCCCACCTGATAGGTCTCTATAATTTCATAGAGATGCCGCGCTTGTCGGTTATCGCTAACAATTTTGTATCCCGGACTTTTTTCGCTCATTTTTACCTCCGCTGAAATTATTATAACGCTAGCTTGTCTGTAGAAAAAATAAAAGCTTGACAAAACTTAAATTTCAGGTCTAGGCATTACCAATGTTGCTGAGCTAAGATGTCACCAACGTGAATGTCAAGCGGTATCATGCAGCGCACCAATATTCCAGATTCTGGAATTCCAGATTCTGTTACTCCTTATCCTGCGGTTAATTTGGTTTGGTTAGCTCCTTTTTTACTGTCGCTCACTTGGTTTTTTGCCAATATCTCGGCAGTTAAATGGCTGTTATCCTCGTTTGTTGAGATACCGACACTGTACAAGATAGTAATTAGTTTTCTGATTGTAGCATTAGTAGTGCGATCGCTCATTTCGGGAACTCGCCCGCCCGCATTGTCCCCCAAATTCGTTGTGAGGCGCTATCCGCTGGTATTAATGTTGGGTGCGAGCGTTTGCTCGATCGCCGCAGGGTGCATAATAGACATCAAACAAATTACCATCCTGCTATTTATCCTCGGAACCTACGGGCTGTACGGCTTAATGGTAGAGCCGAACTTTTGGCGAAAAAACCTGCCAATCGCGGGGCTGCTAGCTTGTATTTTACCATTCAACACTCAGCTCAATAACGGATTGGGTTTGCCGGCGCGAGTGCTGACAGCTCAGGTAGTAGAAAAATTGCTATCGGTTTTCCAAATCGGGGCTATTTCTTCCTACGATATCATCGTCTTAGAAAACGGCATCGCTCAAGTAGACGTACCTTGCAGCGGCATTAAAACCCTCTTAGTAGGGACACTATTTTTGCTAGCTGCTACCTGGTTAGAAAGCCGTCAATTGGGTTTTAAATGGCTCGCAGTATGCGCCGTCAACTTCATAATGTTAGTTTCGGCTAACGCTTTGCGGGTAGTCGTATTAGTATTAGTTGCCCAAGTTTTTCAACAGCCAATTTATGCCGAAATCCTGCACGTACCCCTGGGAATAGTCGGTTTAGTTAGCGCTTGTTTTGTGAGTTGGTTGATGCTGCAAAAAATACCAAAAATTTCCGCAGCCAAACAAATTAATCTTGAGTCGCAACCAGATGCAGAAATCCTCAAAAATCAGCCCTTAGCAAAAGCCGGACTAATTGCGGCCGTCGCTGTGTTGGCAGCAATTTCTCAATTCTATCATGTAGAAAGCGAACAAGTAGCGATCGCCCCCCTGAAATTTCCCGAACAAATCATATCCGAACCAATCCCCCTGAATCCCAGCGAACAAAAATTCTTCGGCAATTACCCAGACACCAAAACAGAAAAAAAGAGATTTATCTCCGGTAACTTGCGCGGTTCCATGCTAACCGTAGCCAGCACATCCTGGCAGACTTATCACGCACCAGAGTTGTGCTTTATCGCCAGCGGCATCCCCGTCAACCGCATAGAAAGAAAACAGCTAACTCCTGCCATCGCAGCCCGCTGGCTGTCTGTCAAAGACAACCAACTATCTGCCACCTACTGGCTACAATCTTCCGAGCAAACAACCGATAATTTCTTAGAGCGAATCCGCCGCGACATCAACCACAAAAATCATACTTGGGTGCTTGTGTCAATTCTTTTTGACAATTCCGTAAACCCCAAAAGTTCCGAAGTCCAATCTTTTGCTAAAAACGTACATAACACCGTTAATTATAGCTTAAAAACAGCAAAAAATGAAAAAAATTAAGCTGGCATTGAACATAATTTTTCAGTTAATATTTTGGCTGTGGAACCTGACGTTTTTGTCAATTGTTTATCTGGGAATTTTGCCCTACCTGGGAATCCCGTTAATCCAAGCCACAATAGACGGAATTATCCCCCTGGAATTTTCCTTAACCTTAACAGCACTAATAGCCGTACCGACAGTATTTACAACCATCGGATTCAACAAGCGTTTTAGCAACCAACCATTGCAGCTAATGCGTCTTTTTTACGGCGTAGAAGCGCCCTTATTTTTGCTCTGCTTAATCAGGTTATTTCTGCTGCGGGAACTAAATCCACCTAGCTCTCAAATTATTGGGACAATAGGATTGTGTATAGCAGGATTTTTAGTAGAAATCTTCTACGGATATTTAGGAAAAATAGAAAATATTCAAGATGTTGCAACATCTCAAGATGCTGAAAGCAAACCGCAACCTGTGAGTGGATTAATTGGCAACAAACAAATTGCCTGGATACAGTTAGGAGTTCACAGCTTAATGTTGCTAGTTGGCATTTGGGCAGCCGCATTGCTGATGTTTTACGCACTGCCTGTCGCAATTGTGATAATAGTTGGATTTTTTAGTTTTGCTTGGGTGACACCACTGATTGAATCTTTCAAGTACAGTTCATTTGAAATAATTTGGTGGCTGCCATTATCCTTAATCTTGTTTGGTTTTACCTCCAGCTTATTCGTAGTAATGCCTTCGCTTTACGGCTTTCTCTACATCCAATCTGCCCGCAAAATATTAAAGAGTTTTGCTTCGCAATACGGAAAAAATCAAGCAATCGCGGGCAGCTTGGGAGTTATGGCAGCTTGGTTGGCTATTTTCGCAGCTTTGCAGCAGCAGCCGCAAATTCAAGCAATGAAAATTCTGGAAACTCCCGCAGCTAATGAGACGGCGCGTCAAACTTTATTAGCCAAGTCTGATATGATTCGATCGGGCTTAGTTAACGCCTATTTGTCTCCTTACCGCTACCTGAGCACTGTGGGAGAAAATGACCACATTTACTCGCTGTACAAAAATACTTTAAATCTGCCTGACCAAGCAGCTAAAAGCGTACAGAACAGCTATAATATTTTAATGTCGTCGTTTTTGTATCAAGGCTCCGGTTCCGATGTCAAAAAAGCCGAAAAACTTTACGCTGGATTCTTCGATACTGAAATTCAAAAAGGTGACACAGAAGCAGTAAAACACGCGGTGCAGTCAACATCTAACCGGGAAGAAGCTAAGGCTGGTTTGTTGAATGTCAATGAGGAAAAAGTATGGTTGGATTCCCAAGAAGTTACAGTCAAAGAAAACGGCGATTGGGCTGACGTTCAAATCTACGAAGTTTACAAAAATCAAACGCCCAACTTGCAAGAAGTATTTTATTACTTTTCTCTGCCGGAAAGCGCCGCAGTTACAGGAGTTTGGCTGGGCGATACTGGGGATTTGCAAAAGCGTTTTGCTTTTACTGTGTCGCCCAGAGGTGCCGCCCAACAAGTTTACAACCAGCAGGTAGTAGAAAGGGTAGATCCGGCTTTGCTCGAACAAATTGGCCCGAAACAATATCGCTTGCGAGCTTTTCCTGTTCCGCCTAAACGAGAGTTTGCACCTACTAATGGGCCGACGGAAATGCACTTGTGGCTGACTTACAAAGTCCTGCGACAAGCCCAGGGTTGGGCGATGCCGAGTTTAGCGGAAAAACGCAATATTTTTTGGAATCAAAATACTCGCCGAGTTATCGCTGGAAAGGAGATTAAATACAAGGGTAAGGAGGCAAAAGAAACTTGGCTTCCAGCATTTTTACCCGCAGTTGCAACGCCAAAAACAATACCGTATTTAGCGAATTTACCAGGCCAAAATACTGTTTCGGCTCAGCCGCTGATTGAGATAAATTACTTTTTGCCAAACGTTAAAAAGTTGGCTTTGGTGCTGGATACTTCTCGGAGTATGGCGGCAGAAAGTCAAGAACTTAAGGAGACTTTTGATTGGTTAAAAAAGAATGTTTTAGCTACAAACAGTGTGGATTTATATGTGTCGAGTGCGGCGGGGATGCCGCCGAGGTTGGTGGAAAATCTACGCAGTTTTGATGTAGGAAAGTTGACGTTTTATGGTACTGTCCAACCTAAGGATATTCTGCAACAGTTTGCACAGTTGCGCGGCAATAGAAGTTATGATACTGTATTCTTGGTGAGCGATCGCCACAGTTACGAGTTATCGGACGATCGCAAAACCAGCGTTTCCCTAGCTGCACCTTTATGGACAGTGCATTTAGGAGGTTTGCCCCCTGGCTATGACGACGCTACTTTAAAGGTGATTCAAGATAGCGGCGGCGGAGTTTCTACCGATATCAAAGAAGCAATGCAGCGAGTGGCGACGATGGCAGCGTCGGGGAAATCTGTAGTTAATGTTGTTGATGGTTATGCTTGGAGTTATGCCAAAACTCCGAAGGTGGCTGCAGGGGTTCCGAAAATAACTAATGATGAAAATGAAGGTTTTAAACCGATAGCGGCGCGACAGTTGATAACGGCACTCAGCAAGCAGAAAACTGCTAATCAATTGACTCAATTGGATGCGATGCACTCGCTTGCTAAAACTTTTAAAGTCGTCACGCCCTATTCTTCGATGATTGTGTTAGTTAATGACGAGCAAAGGGCGCAGCTAAAGGCGGCGGAAGGTAAAAACGATCGATTTGAACGCGAGGTAGAATCGGGTAAGGAGGAGTTGACTAAACCTAGCAATCCTTTGAATGTTTCTGGGGTTCCTGAACCGGAAGAATGGCTGCTTTTGATCGTTGGGGCGATCGGGCTTTTGGCGATTTTCCTCCGTCAGCGTCGCGCAAAAACGGTAAGTTGAAAAGCGCGCGCCCTGACTCAGAAACCGGGTTTCTTCCTCAATCTCGGTGAGGATGCCTAAATTATCGGAGAAACCCGGTTTCTTGGCTTGGCGCTGGGGACTCAGAAAACAAGTAAACTATGACTAATCGATATTGACAAAAACGATCTCGCCCTCAATCTTTACCGGATAAGATTCCAGCGAATCCGGTGAATTCAAGCACTTACCAGTATCTAACTTAAACCTAAATTTGTGAAACGGACAGGTAATGATACCGCTATCAACCTTACCCATATCGATCGGATATTCTAAATGCGTGCAAGCATTGCGGTAACAAGTGATATTTGCACCTTGGCGATTCAAAATCAGCGAAATATCCTCAACTTTTACTTTCAAAATATCCCGTTCGGGAATCTGATTTAGCGCTGCGATCTCTACCCACATAAAAAATTATACTTTTCTATTTACTTATCCCATATTCTACGGATGAATCTGACTCAAAATCAACCGCAACCTGTCATAATCATCCTTCAACAAAACACTCAAACTCCTGCCCGCTTCCACCAACCAAGATCGATCGCGCATTCGCAACTGATAAATCTCCCGAATCGTCGCCGCCGTCAGCGCATCCACCGGCGCATTAGTCACCCCCAGCAGCGTCCTCAAAAAATCCAACTTCACCGTAAAATCAATCACCTCATCCGGTTCGCAACAATAAACCGCCTGGTGAATTTGCGGCGGGCGCGGCGGCAAATACTGATAAATTTTACCCCTCGACGGGCCGTTACCGTTGAACTTTTCCGGTGGCGCTTCATACCCGACAATCGCCACTCTAAACTCGGTTTTGAGCATCGCAAAAATCTGCGGTTGTTCTTCCCGCAACTCTTCTAGCGACAAACCCAAGGCGCGAGCTCTGTGCACCGAGTCGATCGGGCTAGTCGTCGCGTAATAAACCACACCGTAGATTTGATTTTTTGACTCTTCATCCAGCGCCTTAACCCAACTTCCAAAAGGCGGCATCACCGGAAAACTCAAGTCATCCGGTTCCAAACATTGAGCCATAAATTCCGAAGTTGCCGTCTCGATTACCTCAGCAATGCGATCGGGATGGCGCTCTTTTGTAGCAAATTGGGGTAAAGGTAAACGCATAATTTTAGTTATTAGTTATTAGTTATTGGTTATTAGTTACTGGTTATTAGTTATTGGTTATTAGTTATTGGTTATTGGTTGTTAGTTATTGGTTATTAATTATTGATCATTAGTCATTGGTTTTCTGTTACTTATTAACTATCTGTTTTTGAGCATTTCAATTGTCTACCAACAAACAATCTAACTGTGAGTGGGTTGGTCTCAAAGCACGTCCTGAATATACAATCTCAATGCGCGACAGCTTATTCCGTGAGTGTTCAGGTTTTGGTTAGCTTACCAATTCCCAATTCTCAATTCTCTTCAGACCAATGACTAATGACCAATGACTAATGACCAATGACTACTTCACCCGACCAGCCGTAGCATCCACAAGTTCTAACTGCGACAGCCGAAATGATATCAGCTTGTCCCAGTTGCCGCCTTCAAACAATACCGCGACTTTCCCGTCGGTAACTCGCTGGACAAGTCCTTGAAAGCCGTAGTAAATCTCGCCCTTATCTTTAACTCGAACTGCCGAACCTGGAAAAATCATAATTGTTTGAAAGTTAAGTTTGACTGTTTATAGTTTACTGTTTTTTGGCGATCGAGACTTGAGCCTAAAACCCAAGGCAGAACATCCCTCATCTGAGTTCCTAGGAACATCCCCCGAAGGAGACTAAAAGTTAGTTCGGGAGGCGCTGGGACTCAAGAAACCGGGTTTTTTATGAATCGGCAGGCTGCAACGAAGTAAACATCACAAAAACCCGGTTTCTCGGCACCGATGCGTCCCCGACTAATTTTGTTAGGCTAAGGCTGCTACCGAAACCTTACCAGCAATCCTACCCGCGATCGCCCGCAACTCCCTCGCCGAAGCAGAATCCGGTTGTCCCACCACGATCGGCACACCGGAATCGCCACCTTCCCGCAGCGGAATTTCCAGCGGAATGCGGCCTAACAGCGGCACTCCCAACTCCGCAGCCGTCCTTTCCCCGCCACCGGAACCGAAAATATCATATTGCTTGTCAGGCATATCCGGCGGGACAAAATAGCTCATGTTTTCCACAATTCCCAATACCGAGACTCCCAACTGCTGGAACATCTTCAACCCCTTGCGGGAATCCAACAAAGCCACCGTCTGCGGCGTCGTCACAATTACCACACCAGCCATCGGCACCGCTTGCGCCATTGTCAACTGTGCGTCTCCCGTACCCGGAGGCATATCGACAATCAGATAGTCTAAATCGCCCCAATTCACCTGATAGAGGAACTGCCGGATGATCCCGTTCAACATCGGGCCGCGCCAAATTACAGGCTGGTCTTTGTCAATTAAAAACGCCATTGACACCAATTTGACGCCGTAGTTGAAAGCCGGTTCGAGGCTTTCCCCGCTTTTTCCGTCCCTAACCATCACTTTCGCGTCTCCCAAACCCAACATATTTGGGTCATTGGGCCCGTAGATATCCGCATCTAGCAAACCCACCTTCGCGCCGGTTTGCGCCAGCGCTACAGCCACGTTTACCGCTACCGTGCTTTTGCCAACGCCCCCTTTGCCGCTGGATATTGCGATAATATTTTTGACTCCTTCTATTCCTTGGCGATCGGTCACTCCCTTCTGTTGCGGCGTTTCGGCTGTCACTTCCACCACCACTTTTTCGACTCCTGGCAACTTTTTGACCGCTTTTTGGCAATCTTCGACAATAAATTCTCGCAGCGGGCAAGCAGGCGTTGTCAGCACTAAAGTAAAACTGACTGTACCGCCGTCAATTTTAATGTTACGAATCATGTTCAATTCCACCAAACTTTTTTGCAGTTCGGGGTCTTGCACGGGTCGCAGGATCTCTAAAACTGAACTAATATCGAGTGTCTCGGGCATTGTGTTCTCCACCATAGCTCTGCAATTGGGTTAGCGAATTTTCGATCGCAATTTAAAGTATATTTTTGTTGCTATTTTTTAATGTATCTTCATTACGATCATTTGCAGACCTGCGGTGGCATAATTACAATGCCGACTGGATTGGGAAATCATCCCCCGTCTAAGACTCAAATCTGACAACAGAAATTCTTATGACAGTTTCTACCACACTTAAAACCAACTCTTCTGTGTTTTTGCCGCCCGCTGACTCTAGAGTTAGAGTCAGCCAATTTATGAAAACCCTACAAGATGAAATTTGTCAAGCCCTCGAACAGCTCGACGGTGGCAGCAAATTTAAGGAAGACTCTTGGGAACGCTCCGAAGGCGGGGGCGGACGTTCTCGCGTGATGCGCGAAGGCAATGTTTTTGAACAAGGCGGAGTTAATTTTTCCGAAGTTTGGGGCGAAAGTTTGCCGGCTTTGATTCTTGCGAAGCACCCAGAAGCGGCAGGTCACGATTTTTACGCGACTGGGACTTCGATGGTGCTGCACCCCCGCAATCCTTACTTGCCTACGGTTCACCTCAATTACCGCTATTTTGAGGCTGGGCCGATTTGGTGGTTTGGTGGCGGTGTCGATTTGACTCCTTATTACCCGTTGGCTGAGGATGCAGCTCATTTTCACAAAACTCTGAAAGCAGCTTGCGACAAACACCACTCGGACTATTACCAGACATTTAAACTCTGGTGCGACGAATATTTCTACCTGCCGCACCGCCAAGAAACTCGCGGTGTAGGCGGCCTGTTTTTTGACTACCAAAACGGTCAAGGCCCGCTTTACCGCGACCAGAATGTCAAAGGAAAAGCTGCTGAATACAGCAAGAATGCCGGAAACCCAGAACCCAGAAGCTGGGAGTCGCTGTTCGCCTTCGTACAGGACTGCGGTCGCGCATTTTTGCCGGCTTACACCCCAATTATAGAAAAGCACCGATCGAAAGAATACGGCGAGCGCGAGCGCGATTTCCAACTTTACCGCCGCGGCCGCTACGTTGAATTTAACTTGGTGTACGATCGAGGCACAACCTTTGGCTTGCAGACCAACGGACGCACCGAATCGATTCTCATGTCCCTGCCACCTTTGGTACGCTGGGAGTATTGTTTCGAGCCAGAACCCAACTCTCCAGAAGCCGAACTCTACTCGAAGTTCTTAAAACCGCAAGATTGGGCGAATTGGATGCCTCAGCAGTCACCGACCTGAGTTAAACTACTGGGAAAGTAACCACCGCGATAAATAGTAATAAATTTGAGGGAAGGGTCAGTGATTCATATTGATCAAAAAACCCACACGCTATCTGACGGTACAACAGTTATCGTCTTAGCACCGACAGGACGGTTGGACATCACGACAGCTTGGCAATTCCGCCTCAAGTTGCAAGAGTGTATTTCCAAACTCAGCCGCCATGTCGTCGTGAATCTTGGTCAGGTAAACTTTATCGATAGTTCTGGCCTGACCTCATTGGTAGCCGGTATGCGCGATGCGGATAAAGTTAAGGGAAGTTTCCGCATTTGCAATGTTCATCCAGAAGCCAAACTGGTGTTTGAAGTCACCATGATGGATTCTGTGTTTGAAATCTTTGAAACGGAAGAAGAAGCTTTAGAGGGGGTGCCGCGCGCCAGTTGAGCGATCCCGCCGATATCGGTTGCGGCGTAAGGACAATTTAAGCTTGAGACTCGCCCAGAAAATCCGGCGGTTGAAACCGCTTCTTGTCAAACAAAACTTGTCTCCGCAGAAGAAGACCGCGCGATTGCAATCGCCAGAAAGTCAAACAAAACCTGCAGCCGTGCAGGTTAAAGACAAAGACGGTGAAAATTACGCGCTGTTCTTCTTTAGTCCACGGAGGCTGATTTTATTTGTCTAGACGCGGTTTCAACCGCCGTCTGATTTGCTCCCAAACCTATTGGCCAGTATCTCAGAAGCAAAATCTTGGCGCTTGACAAATCTCAAAGGGCCCATTAAAGCTCCCCAGATAGCCTTGCCTGTCGTGGGGCTTATTCCTTTGTCGTAGCTGAGAAATTCCTCCCCTGCTGCTTCAAATCCCAAGTCTACTTGGTAATTTTGCCCGCCGTAGGCAAAGCCGCAGTGAGTTCCCTCCGGCAGAGATGCCCGAAAACGATAGCGGTTTGAGGCTAAATTTTGCACCGCCACGGAGAGGGTGCAGCCAGGGAGGAATTCGATTTCCTCCCTGGTTAGTTTTGCTAACAAGTCGGGGTTGCTACCTGCTCCTTTGACGGCTGCAATATCCTTGAACATATAATACTGAGCTTCTATAAGTCCCGGCGCTGTCTTTGCGTGCCTCAGTTGCACGATGCGGGGGCGGTAGGGCTTGTCTAGTTCCAGAATGTTGGCTTGTTCGGCAAACAGGGCAATCCCAGGCTCGGAAAATATATCCGCAGGCAGGGGTCTTTGCCACAAACGAAGGTGGACGTACCAAGCCGGGTCTGCTAGCGCTTGTTCCCGGTTGTCAAATTCGCCCGCCATGTACTGGGCTAAAGCTATTAATTCAGGAGAAATTGTCATATTTGTTGGATTTTTCAGTATTTAGACTTGACATTCAGCATTTATTGTGATATGGGTTGCCAGTTCTGGGCGGGCAAGTCAGAAGATTAGATTGGTGAGCGATCCCAGAAGAGCTATGATTGTAAAGATACTTGGGTTTTGCCCTGGTAGTGCGACAGTTTATTTGTGGCTGCCGATCGCGCGCAAAATCTTTTAGATAAAATTTTGCCTCGCTTGAGGGCTGGTACAAATAAAAAAAACTGGCAATTTTTGTCAGCAAAGCCCATAGACTTTCACGACTTTACTCACGCGGCGCGCGCTGCTGCAAAATTATTTATCTATAAGACATCAGGTGAACAATAACCGTACAGTTTCAGATACTAAGCGAAGTTTCTATACGATTCACACTCGACCGATCAACTCAATTTACCGTCGGGTGGTGGAAGAGTTGATGGTAGAAATGCACTTGCTTTCGGCGAATGCCGATTTTCAATACGACCCGATTTATGCTTTGGGCGTGGTGACAGCTTTCGATCGATTCATGCTCGGGTACGTCCCTGAAGCAGACAGACTTTCGATTTTTAACGCTTTGTGTAAGTCCCTAGAAGACGATCCCGAACGCTACAAACAAGACGCTCAGCGCTTGGAAAGCATGGCGGGCAGACTTTCTGGGTCAGATTTGCTCTCGTGGCTCGATCGCTCCACCAGCTTTGAAGATACAGGAGATTTGCAAGCATCTTTAGGGGCGATCGCCAGCAACCCTCAATTTAAGTACAGTCGCTTGTTCGCGATCGGCTTGTTTTCGTTGTTAGAAAAAGCCGACCCCGAAATGGTAAAAGACCAAGAAACGCGAAACGGCGCGATCGCCAAAATCAGTGCGGCCTTGCACCTCCCTGAAGAAAAAGTTAGCAAAGATTTAGATTTGTACCGCAGCAATTTGGAAAAAATGGCCCAAGCGCGAATAGTGCTTCAAGATGTCATCCAAGCGGAACGGAAAAAACGGGAAAAGCGAGAGGCAAAAGTTACCGTCAGCCCCACGGCAGACTCTTCTGACAGCAACAATTAATCGTTGGAAAAAACAAGTCATATCAATTCCAGTCGCACTCCTGGTGATGTTAACGGTTAACTGTTAACTGTTAACTGTTAACTGTGAATTTACTATTCCGATGAAGAGAGGATTTGATATTACATTGTGTCCGCTAAATGAACCGGACGCGCGATCGATCTGGGTTGCTCAAGAACTAGAAATCCCGCTTTCTCTCAAGAGAGCGGGATTGATTTAAGCAAGATAGAGTAGTTTGTTGTACTAAGGCTGCTGCTCAAAATTAGTGGCGTTAGCTTGCAGCCAAGTGCTTAGCTGTGAAAGAACTTCGTTTCCAGAAGACTTGCCCAAAGCTGTGGGGTTTGGGGTGTCTGGCCTGTCCAAGTTGCGGGCGATCGCTGCGTTGACTTCTTTGGAAATCAAATCGTGAAGTTGTTCTTTAGCCCTAGCTCTTTGAAAATGAGCTCCCTCTTCCGTAGTAGCATACAGAGGCGGCAGCCTATTTAAAGCATAAGCCGCAATATCTCCCACATCCAGACTCAGGTCAGTCTTCTCCTCAATCTCGGCCACCCTGGCGATCGCCTCGCTGAGCACCAACTCTTCCATCACGTTGATGAACTGTTTGCGGGGCAGAACCACGACTTCCCCGGTTAACAACGAGCCCATCAGGCGATCGAGAGCCATATACTCTTCGATCGACAATTCCGAAGCCGTGTTGCAGATCCGTCCCACCTCAGCTTCCATAGAGGGCGTTAAATAGCCGTCTTGCAAAGCTTGTTCAACAATTTTTTCAATACTCATATATGCTTCCCACTCAACGGCATCATTAATAGAGTTTTGTGAAGACGCTATTGTTAGCGTCTTGAGATTCGAGTTTTGAGGATTGAGTTGAGAATTTTTAGACAAATCCTAACTCAATACTGATAACCCATAACAGTTATCTAAACACCCTAGCCACAAACTTACCCCATAATTGACGGCTTTATTCGTCAAAACCCGTATAAATTCCTACTCAATTCCCTGAAGCCGCCAAGGTACGGGATCGACAGACTGCCCGTGCACGTACAGCCCCCAATGCAGGTGAGGGCCTGTCGCAGCTCCAGTTGACCCCAAAGCACCGATTACTTGACCGGCTTTGACGAAATCGCCTTCCTTGACATCAATTCGGCTGAGGTGCATCAAAATACTTGCTACCCCTTGACCGTGGTCGATACCGACGACATTTCCGTGGATTTTAAACCCTTGGGATTCGCGTCCCACCAGAGACACCCGACCTGCTGCGGGTGCGATTATAGGGGAACCGTAAGCACCGCCGTAATCCACGCCGCGGTGGTAGTAGTCTTTAGCAAATACTCCATTATAGTATCGCTGCACGCCATAAATAGTGGTAACTTCTCCAGAGTTAGGGCGCAATAATTTGCCGTTCCAAAACTTTTCGGGTGTCACCAGTGCTTTAAATGCGTCTACGGGATCGAACTCGGCATCTGTACCTTCGGAGTCTTTACCCGGAGGTAGCCAGATGGACTGAGTGGGAAAATTTCGATCGCGCACTTGCACGTTCAACTTCTGTATCTGTCCGTCACCTGCGACTTCTAAAACGCGGGCACCGGGTTTCTCTACCGGTGTCGTCGGTAACAGGGCCCGAAAGCGGCCGTTGCCCATTGGAAACGCGGGGTAGTTTTTCTGCTGTAAAGAAACTGTTGGAGTTTCCCCGCCGTTACCGTCAACCTGAATAATTACTGACAGCGTATCTCCCAGTTCGGGATTTTGTGGAGTGACAACTACCTGCAAAGCTTGCACGGGCGATACCAGACTGAAAATGCTGGCAACAATTCCCCCACTCAAACTCACCGTTAGCTGGTTTGCCTTGAACCCTCGCCACCGGAAAATAGCAGCCGCAATTATTTTTGCACTTTGCCCGCACTTGCGTCGATTCACAGTCATTATCATAGTTAGCTTTCCTTAAGGGTTGTCAAGCAGATATTTCTGTTGACTATACATCTCAAATATCTAGACTCAGTGAGTTTTTGATGACTAAAATCACAGTTTAGGCTCTCTCTGTCCGAAAGTAACAATAACCAGTTAGAAGTAGATTCATTCCACAGCCGAAAGTATCGGGATTTTTAGCTTCTAACGCCGGCAAACCTTCGGCTTTTTTAGATTCTGCCTTCTGCTTTAGGAATAAACATTTTTTCTACAAAATTTTTCCGCAGAAAAACTGTCAATGGTTTTTCTATCAGAGAGTAGAATATGCAACCGAAAACTACGGCGAACACTGCCACTAGAGCGGGAGCAAAGAAACCGTCGAAATATTTTCCTAAATTTGCCTTTTGCACTATTTTTGTAATTGCTGAAATCACTGGGAAGTGGGTCAAAAATATCGAGTATGAGGCATCTCCCAAGAAAATTAAAAGATCAGGAATTTTCGGGGAATCCTTGAGGTCTATCAAGGTGATAGCAATGATTAACAGAGTTGCTAGCATTCCAAAACTAAGGATGCGCGAGAACCATATGTTTCCCCATGCGGCGAGCACTCCTACAATAACATATCCTAAATTTCCTATCCCAAACAATATCCACCTGTATTTACCGATACTATTGTTATATTTAATCACAATATACGCAGCCAAGCAGCCCAAAACAAATTCTAGATTCATCTCTCCAAATACTGTTTCCAGCAAAAAAGAATCCTGGGGTAATTTTATAATCTTACGAAAAACTAAAAACGTTACCAATAGCCAACCCGAAAGAATAGGCACAGAATGTTTAGGCTTCAGCCAGATAGCTATGCTGAACAATAAATAAAAATATATTTCGTAAATTAAAGTCCAACCTACCTGCAGAATGGGCTTGTCTTTTTGAGGAATCAAGAGCAGCGACGCAATTACCTTTCCCACACTTAAATCTTGATTGTTAGCAAAACCTGGAATTACTAGAAATAAACACCAAACAGTCAGAGTAATTATCCAGTATATCGGATAAATTCGCACGGCGCGCTTGACTAAAAAAGATTTTAACTGGTCTTTTTTACCTATCGCCGAGCCGTGAACGTATACCATGATAAAACCGCTCAATACAAAAAAGTAATCTACACCGCTCCACCCAGTCTTAAATAAATGTAAAAAAGTAATTTGATTTAAGGTTTCCGCGCTCGTAAAGTAAATGTGAACCATGACCACCAATAAAGCCGCAATGCCTCGATAAACTTGCAAGAGCTTAAGCTTTTTGTGAGGAGTTGAACTCTGTGTCATTAGAAAATACCTTAGTTAAGGGTAGCCGTCGTGCTGGTTCCTCAACTATAGTCCAACCACTAAACATAGTCAACACATTAGATACTATAATATAACTTTATAATTTTTTCATAAAATTGTGCAAGAAGACTTCCGACTGATCGTTGACTTAGTTATAGTTCTCGCTGCTGCCGCAGCAGGAGGACTCTTTGCATCGCTGTTGCGACAGCCAGTAATCCTCGGATACCTCCTAGGAGGGATCGTAATTGGGCCTGCAGGTTTGGGGCTGATTAAAGAATTAATTCAGGTAGACACCCTCGCTGAATTCGGTGTTGCCTTTCTGTTGTTTGCTTTGGGAGTAGAGTTTTCCTTCGCCGAACTCCAGAAAGTTAAAGCAATTAGTCTGGGCGGGGGGGGCTTGCAAATTGTGCTGACGATCGCCTTTACAACTGCAATTTCCTTGGGCGTGGGCTGGGTAGAATCGCCCGCTCAAGGCGTGTTTTTAGGGTCGATTTTGTCGCTTTCCTCTACAGCAGTTGTACTCAAGTGCTTGATGGAACGCAACGAAAGCGGTACTTCCCACGGCCAAGTCATGCTGGGAATATTAGTAGTTCAAGACTTAGCATTGGGGCTGATGTTAGCAGTTTTGCCGGCTCTCAACGAGCCTGCAGAGGCGATCGGCATGACGGTAGCTTGGGCTCTGCTGCGGATCGGCTTATTTGCTGCTGGTGCTGTAGTTGCAGGCATTTGGATTGTCCCGCAATTGCTGCGCTATCTCGCGAAAACAGAAAGCCGCGAACTGTTTTTGCTGGGAGTTGTGGTTCTGGCTTTAGGTATTGCGCTGCTGACAGAATATTTGGGTTTCTCGATCGAGATGGGCGCATTTGTGGCGGGCTTAATGATTTCTGAGGTGGAATATGCCGACCAGACTCTAACTTACGTTGAGCCTTTGCGAGATATTTTTGCATCCTTATTTTTTGTCACCATCGGTATGTTAATCGACCCGATGTTTCTCTGGAGCCATCTAGAATTAATTCTGGGACTGGTATTTCTAGTATTTGTTGGCAAATTTTTGATAATCACGCCCCTCGTCCGACTATTTGGTTATCCGTTAAAAACAGCATTGATCGTAGGTTTGGGCTTAGCTCAAATCGGAGAATTTTCCTTTGTACTCGCTAGTTCCGGTCAAATGATGGGACTGGTTTCGCGAGAAGTTTATCTATTAATTTTAGGAACGACAGCAGTCACCTTGGTGCTGACTCCGTTTGTATTGAGAAGTGTGCCGCAATTATTGAATTGGGCGGAAAATTTCGGGCCTTTGCAGCGATATTTTGACGAAACATCTCAACCTGTGGAAATCGCGGAAAATTTGCCGGAACAAAATCATGTTGTGATTTGTGGCTACGGGCGAGTTGGCAAAAATTTAGTCAAAATACTGCAGGGCCGCAACTGTTCAATTGTGGTGATCGATGAGTCAGAAAGGAGAATTCAAGATTGCAGAGTGCTAGGAATTCCCTACATTTACGGGAATGCTGCTAGCTTGCACGTTTTGGAATCTGCCGGGATCGAACGGGCTGCTTCAATGGCGATCGCCCTTCCCGATCCCATGAGCACTCGCTTGTGTCTGAAGCGGGCTTTAGAATTAGTTCCCGATTTGGATATTGTCGTGCAGGCCAACCAAGATAAAGACATCGAACTGCTTTATCAACTAGGTGCGTGGGAAGTTGTGCAGCCAGAGTTTGAGGCTAGTTTAGAACTGTCGGCCCACTTGCTCGGCGGCATAGGTGTCTCGCCAATGGCGATCGGGCGGGAAGTCCAGCAAATTCGCAGCAGCCGCTATCTGGAATTGCGGCCGGCGCGCGAACCTTTGGCGATTTCGCGGGATTTGAAGGTGGCGGTTCGAGATATGAACAGCGAGTGGTACAACTTGCCACAGGGCTCTCCGATCGCCGGCATGACTCTGGAAGAAACTAATTTGCGGCAGTTGACAGGGGTCAGCGTGATGGCGATCGTCCGCAAAGATGGCGAGGAAATTGATTATCCCAACGGAAAGACAGCTTTGCAGTTGGGCGATCGAGTTTTTGTCGTGGGAGAACCGGAAGAACTCATCAGTTTTGAATTGCTGGCGAAGGGGGAAGTTTCTGTGCCGCATGGCGACAGTTCTTGTCAGTGGCTGAGGCTGCCACCAAAAAGCCCTTGGGCTGGCAAAAAACTGTCAGAGGTAGATGTACTCGCCCAGTACGGCGTGCAAGTGCGGGCGATCCGCCGGGAAGGGAAATTTACTCGCTGGCCGGATGGAACTAGCAGTTTGCTAGAGGGCGATCGTTTGCTGCTGTGCGGCGGCTTCTACGAGCTCGGCTTGATGCAGCGGACGGCCTCGCCCCCGGTTCCGCAACCTGCCTTAAAGCTGCCTTTTGTCACGGCTCAAGTCAGCGAAAAGCTGTTTAGCGATTAGTCATTTTGAAGTCATTAGTCATTAGTCATTAGTCATTGGTCATTAGTCAGAGGTTCGAGGGAAGAAGAAAGAGGTTCGAGGGAAGATTTTTCCCTCTCCCACTCTCCCCATCTCCCCATCTCCCACTCTCC
>NZ_JADEWT010000069.1 GCF_015207505.1 Tychonema sp. LEGE 06208 | reverse complement strand
GGGTTTCAGGGCGGGAAGGACGTTTGCGCGATGGTCGATCGACCATCGAGTCTGGCTTGGATGTATTAATGCTGCCGTTGCGACTCGAAGGACGACGGCGTGGCTCGTCGTCGTAGGCTTCCCGCGAAGAACGGTAGTCTTGGCTGCCCCTAATCCGGGGACGCTGCGGGTAGTCTTCTTCCGGTTCTAGCTGGTCCATGTCGCTATCGTAGCCGTCGTAAGCGTAGGCGTTGCTGACTGGTCGTTCTTCATCTACGTATTGGGCGCGACTTTTGGCTTGGGCTGTGGTTGCTCCCCGCAGCTTTATGCTTTCGGCTGCAAAAAATATTGCCGAACCGGTCAGCAAGAACTGACCGAAGGCCAGAATTGGATCGAGCCGCCATCCTTGAAATAACAGAATACCGCCGCACAGCAGGCCGACTGCTGCAAAAAAAATATCGTGGTCTCGGGCTAGTTTGGGACGCCACGATCGCAGAAAGTACAGTCCTGCCCCTGCTACTGCTAGGATGATCCCTAACAGGCTGCTCCAGTTCAATCCTAAATTGACCATTAGCCTATCTCCTATGTCTTTCCTATGTTAACGAGTTAGATTTTAAATCTATCAATAAGTCTGTTATCCCGACTGTACTTTTAAATGGCAGCACCCACCTAGGCTTTCAGCTTGGTTCGGGAACCTTATAGTAATGAGTTTAACGGGAAAAAACCTCAGCGAAAGCCCTCAACCGAAGGTTTTGCCTTCACAGTTGCTGGTAGCCGAGGTTTCTTGGATCGGGGAAATGCCCGACGTGTAGTCGAAAATTGACTTTCACGCCAGACTTAGAAACCCCCAGACTTTTTAGGTGCGCTTGATTTTGTCTTTTTGGCTGATGAAGATCAGGGCGATCGTTGTTGGAATCACTACTACCGCCACGCCCACCAGCAGGCTGTACAAAAAGTTCGCGAGTGAAGGAGTCATAGATTCAAGACCTTTGTTACAAGAGTTTGATTTTTATTAATTTTATCAGCACTCAGTTCTTACCGGGAAGTTCGGCCAAGGATGTTGCAATGGATGTAGGGATGTCGCGGATCTAGGGCAGAAGCAATATTTTCCCTCTGGCAAACTCGAACCCTCGCACCCTCAAAGTCTAGCACTCTGTCGCTTTGAAGGTATAAGAGCGGAAAAAATATGCCGTTTTTGTTCGATCGCACCTGTGAAACGGTTAAAATTATGAAAAGCTGACTTAACAAAACTTAAGATTTCGAGATAAGACCCATGACTGGTATTACCGTTGCAAGTTGGATTCTGGGCTCTGTCCTAGTGGTGATGACTTTGCTATTTATTTTTCGCATCGTCCTGACTTGGTATCCCGAAGTAAATCTGAGCAAATTGCCGTTGAGCCTGATTGCTTGGCCGACGGAACCGTTTTTAGCCGTAACTAGAAAGATTGTACCGCCGATCGGCGGAGTGGACATTACGCCGATTATTTGGGTCGGTATCTGTAGCTTGCTCAGGGAAATGATTCTCGGCCAGCAAGGAATTCTGACGATGATGATGTAATAGTCAGTAGTCATTAGTCAGTAGTCATTAGTTAGTAGTTAGTAGTTAGTCGTCACTTGGTAGGGGCGGTGGATGGTGCGGGCCCGCCCTCTTAGTCGTCAGTAGTCCTTAGCAGTAGTCATTAGTCCTTAGCAGGAGTCTTGACTACTGCCAGAAAGGAAATTTCGAGTTCTTAAGGATATTCTTCACCAGATTGAAGCGGGCCGCGCAGGCATTGCCCACCTTAATCCCACTAATGACTAATGACTACTGACTAAGGACTACTGACTAAGGACTACTGACCATTTTGGTTCATGAACTGTTCGACAAAATTCGTATAAACTTCGCCGCTGAGAAATTCGGGGCTATCGAGGATTTTTTGGTGGAAGCTGAGGGTGGTAGGAACTCCGGTGATGGCACATTCCCGCAAGGCCCGTTTCATCCTGCTGATGGCTGAAGGTCGATCGCGCCCCCATACAATTACTTTACCGATTAAAGAATCGTAGTAAGCAGGTATTTCGTAATCGGTGTAAACGTGAGAGTCCATCCGCACGCCGGGGCCGCCGGGAGGCAAATAACCGCTGATGATGCCGGGGTGAGGCCGGAAATTGCGATCGGGATCTTCAGCATTGATCCGGCACTCGATGGCGTGGCCGCTGAGAATTACTTGATTTTGCTTGATTTGCAGTTTTTCACCTTGGGCGATGCGAATTTGTTCGGCAATCAAATCCAGGCCCGTAATCATCTCCGTGACAGGATGTTCCACTTGAATCCGGGTGTTCATTTCCATGAAATAGAACTTGCCCGATTTGTCAAGCAGAAATTCGACAGTACCCGCACCGGTGTAGTTGATAGCTTTTGCAGCAGCCACCGCCGCGTGACCCATTTGATCTCGGAGTTTCTGGCTGAGGGCTGGACTGGGCGCTTCTTCCAGGAGTTTTTGGTGCCGCCGCTGAATCGAACAATCTCTCTCACCGAGGTGGATGACATTACCGTAGTTATCCGCGAGAATTTGGATTTCGATATGTCGGGGCTTTTCGATGAATTTTTCCAAGTAAAGTCCCGGATTACCAAAAGCTGCATCGGCTTCACCTTGGGCTGCATGGAAAAGTTTGGGAAGTTCCGACGCTTCTCTGACTAGCCTCATACCCCGGCCTCCCCCGCCGGCGGTAGCTTTAATCATCACAGGATAGCCGATGTCGCGGGCTACCGACAAAGCCTCGTGTTCATCTATCAGCAATCCGCCGCTACCGGGAACAGTCGGAACTTTCACCCGCTGCATAGTTTCTTTTGCCGTGGATTTGTCGCCCATCGCCCGCATTGCTGCCGGAGACGGGCCGATGAAGGTAATTTGATGGTCAGCACAAATTTCGGCAAATCGGGCGTTTTCCGCGAGGAAGCCGTACCCCGGATGAATCGCTGCCGCGTTGCGCGTCAGGGCCGCCGAGATGATGTTAGGGATGTTTAAATAACTTTTACTGCTGGTGGGGGGGCCGATGCAAACGGCTTCGTCTGCTAACTGGACGTGCAGGGCGTGTTTATCTACGGTGGAGTGAACGGCGACCGTGGCAATCCCCATTTCCTCGCAGGTGCGAAGTATGCGGAGGGCTATTTCCCCCCGATTAGCGATTAAAATTTTTGAGAACCCCATCTTCGCTGCTTAATTCACTCAATATTCTGTACAATAATGCCTTTCGGTATGTTCTGGACAATGCTTTTGCAGAAATTGTTCATAAAAATTTATTTTACATTTTGCGCGTAGTGGTGCTATGATTCTAAATCGGCGGCGCAAAAGGGCAAGTCACAAGTTAAATGTCAGGAACCTCAACCTGTGAATCTTTAACTGGTAACGCAAAAAATCCCTGAGTGCCAGAAAAAGCGGATGTGGCGGAATTGGTATACGCGCACGCTTGAGGTGCGTGTGGCATTATGTCCTTGCGAGTTCGAGTCTCGCCATCCGCATTGAATATGTAAAACAACTGTTGACAGTTTTGGCTGTTGGCAGTTGTTTTACATTTGATTTTGAGGCGTTGCTGAACCAGGGTATGATGAAGTTGTCCTCCGAGCGCCAAAAATAACACACATTTAAAATAAATATTATGCAATGCCCAGAATGCAATTCAACTCATATCAATAAAAATGGTCACAAAAAAGGTAAACAGAATTATATTTGTAATCAATGCAAAAGACAATTGATCAATGACTATAAGCCTCAAAGAGGATATTCGGAATAAGTTAAATGTGAATGCCTAAAAATGTATGATAATGGCATGGGATTTAGAGCAATTCAAAGAGTCAAAAATGTACATCATACTACAATCATTAATTGGGTAAAATCAGCCAGGAAAATCTTACCAGATTTTGACGAATCAAAAAAAAATCCCGAAGTGGGAGAATTAGATGAATTACAAAAATCTGTGGGTTAAAACGAATAAAGCCTCGCTGTGGAAAGCGGTAGATCATTTTAAGCCAGGTATTTTAGAATTGGTTTTAGGCGACCATAGCGCCAAAACTTTTGAACCACTATGGGCGGAGGTTAGTAAATGAAAATGCTACTTTTCTGTAACAGGTGAGTGGAAATTTTACCCAAATTTCATCCCGGAAGGAGACCAGGTTGTTAGCAAAACCTATGTGACAAAAATTGAGGGTAAAATACAAGATTTAGACATTACTTAGCTAGGCAAAAAAGTTTTTTTTGTTATTTTCGCTTATAAAAAAATGCTAGGGTATTCAATCAAATTACTAATTCATTATCTAAAATTTGGAGATGTTCCAATTACCCACCAAAATTCCAGAAATCATTTTCGGCTCCCCTCTCGTATTTTTGCCCGTATCATACCCTGATTCAGCAGCGCCGATAAAATAGGCTTACCAGAAAAATTGGGTTGAAAGCCCTGTCCTTATAGGACGGCTTTAGTTTCTACAAAGTGTAAAGAATGATTAAACATACGCATTTTGTAAACATAGTGTTTCGTAGTACGGTAAGATACTTGAATGATCGCATTAGAGTTTAAGTTGAAAGCCAAAGCGAAGCAATACCGAGTCATTGACGAGATGATTAGGACGGCTCAATTTGTCCGAAATAAAACTCTTAGGTATTGGACAGAGAATCAAGGGGTTAAGTTATTTTACCTGTACAAACAATGCGCCATTATGGCAAAAGAGTTTGAAGGGGCAGGTAAGCCTAATTCGATTGCACGTCAGGCTTCTGCCGCACGTGCCATTTTTGCTATCCAACGTTTTTTGGCTAATTGCAAAGCCAAGAAACCAGGAAAAAAGGGATACCCGCCTTTCAAGAAACACACTCGTTCGGTCGAATACAAAACGTCAGGATGGCTACTTTCTACCGACAAAAGATGTCTGACATTTAAAGACGGTTTTGCTGCTGGGAAGTTTAAGTTGATCGGTAATCGGGATTTGCATTTCTCGGCACCTGACGAGATCAAACGAATCAGAGTTGTGCGTCGTGCCGACGGCTACTATGCCCAATTATGTATTAACGTGGAGCGAAAAGAGGAGCCTATTCCCAATGGTAAAGCTATGGGGATAGATCTGAGATTGAACCACTTTTACGAAGATAGCGATGGTTGGCAACCGTCTTACCATCGCTATCTTCGTAAAAGTGAAAAAGCTTTGAAAAGATTGCAGAAGCGGATTTCTCGAAAGAAGAAAGGTTCTAGCAATCGAAGAAGAGCGCTCAACAAGTTAGGAAGAAAGCATCTGAAAGTCAGCAGGCAGCGCAAAGACTTCGCCATTAAGACGGCGTCCGGCGTGGTAAAATCTAGCGATTTTGTAGCCAACGAAGATCTTCAGGTGCGGAATATGGTGAAAAACCATAAGCTTGCGTTGCGAATTAGTGATGCAGCGTGGTCACAATTTGCACAATGGTTAGAATGCTTTGGAAAACTGTACGACAGAACAGTAATTGCTGTTGCACCTCAGTACACTTCTCAAGACTGTTCAAACTGTGGCAATACTCTCAAAAAAATACTTTCAACTCGCACCCATATTTGCGGTTACGGTACGAGATTGGATCGGGATCGTAACGCCACAATTAACATTTTGGGAAAAGGTTTGAAAGCCCGTGCAGGAATCACTTTAAATACGGTGGGACACACCGAAATTAACGCTTGGAAACCGATCTCTACTCGTTGGTGGCAGCATCAACGAGCAAATCAACTGATTGATCCAAGAATCCTCGCGTCTTCAGACCGAGGAGTGTCAAGCAGCTACTCAACTGATAAGATGCGTTGCAATGCACGCTAGGCCGAGTGAAAGCTTTTGAGGTGGAACATGAAACGTCTGGTTATTTGCTGTGATGGAACTTGGCAACAGCTATCGAGTCCTTACCCAAGCAATATAGTTAAGCTGGCTCAATCTGTGAAACCGATCGCTAGTGATGGAGTTCCACAGGTCGTATTTTATGACGAAGGCATTGGCACCGAGAGTCAAAAGATTTTAGGCGGAGCCACGGGACTCGGAATCGATCGCAACATTGAGGATGCCTATCGGTTCCTCAGTCTCAACTATGTAGATGGTGACGAAATTTATCTATTCGGGTTCAGTCGCGGTGCTTACACCGTCAGAAGTCTAGCGGGAATGATTTATTGCGCCGGTCTTCTATCACGCCCTCACGTGACTAAAACCCACGAAGCTTACGAGCTTTACCGTCATCGAGAAGTTAAACCGCGGGATAAAATGGCTGCCGATTACCGCGACACCTATGGCGATCGCGTCCCGATTACCTTGATTGGTTGTTTCGATACCGTCGGTTCCCTAGGAATTCCTAGTGTACCTGCCTTCAAGCAGGTTCACGAACAACTCAACAAGCGCTACAGATTTCACGACACGACTTTAAATAAAGGGATTCAGAATGCCTTGCACGCCGTGGCGATCGACGAAATCCGCGAAGCTTTCGACGTAACTCCCATGAAAAAGCATCCTGATACTGAGAACCAGCGCGTAATTCAAGTTTGGTTTCCCGGCGGACATAGCTGCGTAGGCGGTGGAACGAAAGAATACAGTGGGTTATCAGATGCCGCCTTGCAGTGGATGTTGGATTCAACCCGTAAACTGGGACTTGGGCTAGAATTCGATCCTAGTGTCATTCCAACAGGTATCAATCCTAATTATGAGTGTGACTTTAAGAACGATCCAGGGGTTTTCAAATTAGCAGGAATCAAGTTGCGTGAAGTGAGCGATGCAATTGAAGAACTCCATGAAAGCACGATCAAGCGATTGCAAACCCGCCAGGACTACCGCCCCAAAAATCTACAACGACATCTCCCAAAACTTGATTCCATCCAGCAGGTTGAAAAGACTGCATCACAATCTGAAAAATTAGCAACATCACCACCTAGAACCGAGCAATACCGAGAATCTGAAAAATTAGCAGCATCACCACCTAGAACCGACAAATACCGAGAAAGAAAAACCATCATGGCAAGCAAAAGAGATACTTCACGGGACGGATTTAAAAACAAACTGGAGACGGCAGCTTTAACTGGCTTAAAGCCAATTTGGAGCTTTATTCAAAACAATTCAGGTCTTGCGAAAAAAGTCAATAAAACGCTGATCAACAATGCCATCAATAAGATTCCGGTTCGTCCCTATCAGTTTAGCACTATGTCTCCCTACACATCTTGGGATTCATTGATCGATCGCTCATACTCTGGACTCCAGTTGCCGCCTTTAGATTGGAAACCATTGACTAATGAAAATTACGTCGGCATTAATTTAGCACCTACCGAAGAGTTTGAGAAAAATCTGCCGCCGATTAAGGATTTGGAAATTTTGTATCGCAAAGACGGGGAGACACAATACTCGCCCAAATCTTCACTGATGTTTCCCTATTTTGTCCAATGGTTCACTGATAGCTTTCTGCGTACAGCTCGCGACGATCACCGTAAAAATAGTTCCAACCACCATATCGATCTGTGTAATGTCTATGGGCTGAACCCAAAGATTACAGAGATGCTGCGATCGCACAAAGGCGGCAAGATGAAAAGCCAATTTATTAATGGCGAAGAATATCCTCCGTTTTACTACGATGAGGATGGACGAGCTAAAGAAGAATTTGCAGAATTACCTCATCTTTACACCGAAAATTCCATCCCAAAATCCGAGACATTCTCTCCCGAAAAAAAACAAAAATTATTCGCGATGGGGATTGAATTAGAACGGGCAAACGTGCAAATTGGCTATGTCATGCTGAACGTTCTTTGCTTGAGAGAACACAATCGCGTGTGCGACATCTTAGCAGAACACTATCCAGCCTGGGATGATGAACGTCTGTTCCAAACTGCCAGAAACATTGTAGTGGTTGAATTTCTCAGGATTGTGTTAGAAGATTACATCAACCACATTACTCCCTATCACTTCCAATTCTTCACCGATCCACAGGCCTTCACTAATGAAAAATGGTATCGCCATAATTGGATGTCGGTAGAATTTAGTTTGGTATACCGCTGGCACAGTATGTTGCCTGATACTCTCATTCACAACGAGCAGACACTACCCATGCCTGCCTCTATGTGGAACAACAACATGATTATCAGCAAGGGGTTAGGAGGCATATTTGAAGAAAGTTGTTCCCAACCCGCCGCGCAACTGAGTTTATTCAATACGCCTGAATTTCTGTTACCAACCGAGTTAGCCAGCATTCGCATGGCTCGTCAATCAAAACTGAGAAGCTACAACGATTATCGTGAGTTGTGCAAGTATCCCCGCGTCACCGATTTCGCCCAGATTAGTGGCAATAAAAGAGTTCAACGAGAACTAAAAAGTTTGTACGGACACGTAGACAATATTGAGCTTTATGTCGGACTCTATGCCGAAGATTTGCGTCCCAACTCAGCCCTACCTCCTTTAGTGGGACGATTAATCGGAATTGATGCGTTTTCTCAAGCATTCACCAATCCTTTATTAGCAGAAAACATCTTCAATCCAGAAACTTTTTCGCCTGTGGGCTGGGAAATTATTCACAATACCAAAACGCTTTCTGAGGTAGTGCACCGCAACATTCCTCAAGGTCAAAATTATCGAATTTCGTTTTACCGCTACAATTGGAAACCCGTTTAATCAGCAAACGCATCAAGGTAAATATGAGCAATAAATTGTTTACAGAATATCCCGAACAGAATGAAGGCGAATATTGCGATCGCCTGGTCGAACAAACCAAGATCCGCATGGATAATCTTTATAAGGACAAGGAACGGGCGCTGCGAGATACTCACACCAAAAGCCACGCTGCTGTTAAAGGAATTCTCGAAATCTTTGACTTTGATGAGGAAGCGATTAAACGCGAGTTGAACAAACGCGCCTCGTTGACCTCTTCCCAACTCAATGCTATTTCCCTTAAGCAAGGCTTGCTGTCTTTGCCCAAACAATATCCTGTTTGGCTGCGATTTGCCAACGGAGCTTTCCAACCCAAAAATGATTGCGAACCAGACACCCGCTCAATGGCAGTGAAAGTGATGGGAGTTGAAGGGGAACGGCTGGTGCAAAGCTATGAGTCGAAAACCCAGGATCTGATTGTTCACAATTCAGCGTTTTTCTTTGTTAAAAACATCAAAGATTACTACGGCTTTTTTTCTGCCGTCGTTGAGTCGAAGGAGGCAACAAAGAAGTGGCTGTATCAACATCCGAGGCAATTTTTAGCACTCCTCAAGGGTACGAGTTCGACTCCGAAAAGTTTACTAACAGAACGATATTGGAGCAGTTCAGCCTCTGCTTTGGGTCTCAATTCCGATTTTGATGCTTCCAAAACGAGTTTAGTTCCTGTCGAATATCCGGCTGTGATTAAATATGCGTTTACTCCGGTTTCAGGCCAACCGCCGCACAACAAGATTTTATCTCAGTCTCGACCTGGGATTCCTAAACTTCCTTTTAGCGATCGCGCTTCTTCTCTCGGTTTAGATCCGAGTCAACCCGACAATTACTACCGGGATGACATCATTCAAGCCCTTCTCCAACCTGATGCTCAATTTTGTTGGGACTTTGGCATTCAATTCCAAACTAACTCTAAGATGTCGATCGACGATACCACGATTCTCTGGAAGGAAAGCGAATCTCCGTTTTTCACAGTCGGTCGTCTCACCGTCAAGCATCAAATCATTAATTTTGAGAAACAATACGATTTCTGTGAAAACCTGCGATTTTCTCCTTGGAACGGTCTAGCAGTCCATCGTCCGGTTGGTGCAATAAATCGGCTGCGTGGCATTGTTTACCCGGTTGTCGCTTCCTATCGCTATCAGAAGCTAGGTCTGAGCGACCCAATCCCAGATCCAACTGGAAACGAGACCTTTTGAAGAAGACGCTCGCGGTTGAAACCGCGTCTACACAAACAAAACCCGGATGGTGCGCGGGTTGAAGACCGGGGGGGTGAAATTACATTATTTCTTCAGTCCGCTTGGAGTGGACATCGTTTTTGTAGGCGCGGTTTCAACCGCCGTCTTAATCTAATTTTGCCCTAATTCTGGCGGTCGCCCCATTAAGCCGGTCATCAGCCGCAAAGCTAAAAACCTCACTGGCGGAATTGTCCGCAAACACCACAATCCGAAGCGGCGAAATGCTACAATTGGCAGCCAAGTATTGGAAAATAATCTGTCTAGAAAATCGGTAAATCCTAACACGATTAAATTTTCTTTTTTGCGCCAGTTGTGATACCTTTTCAATACTCGCAAATCGCCGATATCTTCGCCTTTTTGGTGGGCTTGCTGCAAGATTTGGGCGATCGCCCCAGCGTCTCGAATACCCATATTTAATCCCTGGCCACCCACGGGATGGCAGCAGTGGGCCGCGTCCCCAATTAGTGCTAATCTAGGCAAAACGTAGCGATCGCTCTGCATTAACTGCACCGGGAACAAAAAGCGATCGCTCTCCAATGCCAAGTTTCCTAAAAGCCCGCCCGTGCGCTGTTCTAACAAAGCTAAAAACTCTTTTTCGTCCATTGACTGCAAAGCTTTCGCTTCCGCGTGGGGTGCAGTCCAAACTACTTGACAGCGGTTCCCAGGTAAGGGCAAAACTCCCATCGGCCCGCTCGGCCAAAAGCGCTCAAAAGCGATATCATTGTGCGGCTTTTCGGCTTTAATAGTAATCGCAACGCAGGATTGCCAGTATTTCCAGCCGCGAGTGCCGATATTTGCTGCTGTGCGGATTCGAGATTTAGAACCGTCGGCGGCAACTAACAATTTAGTACGAATTGTGCGAGTTGCGCCGTTTTGTTTGATTTGAATTTCAGCGCTATTATTTAAATATTTTACATCTATTACTTCCGCCGGACAAACCCAACTGAAATTCGGATTTTTTGCCAAAGATTCCTGCAAAGCTGACAGCATGACTCGGTGCTCGCCAACGTAACCTAAAGCTGTTTTTGGCACCGGCAATTTGCCAGTATTTCCCAAATCCGGGCGGTGGAATTCGACGACACCGGGATAGTCGCCGTCGCAGAGACTAATTTGCTCGAAGGTGGTGATTTGCGGCAATATTTGTTGCCATACGCCGATACCTTCTAAGATCATTCCCGATAGCAGGGTGACGGCGTAAGCTTGTTTTTTGGCTGCTGCGGCTGCGGGGAGTTGGGTTTCAATTATGGCGATTTTTAAGCCGGAATCTTTGAGGGCACAGGCTAAGGTAGCGCCGACTATGCCGCCTCCGACGATCGCGATATCAAAGTCGAGTGTTGGTGTTTGAGTCGAGGCTGTGGTTGGAGAAAGTTGGTTTACGGGCATTTTCAAGGGATGTTGTCAAAGTTAATTGGATTGTTACTTTTTTATTGTAAAGAATTATTTCGATTTAGGGCGATCGAGAAGAGGAGAGTATCGGCATTCGTGAAAATCAAGGTTTTCAGACTACGAGCTCCAAATGCAAGTCCTGGATGCACTCGCTACCTCAGAAACCCGGTTTCTTCCTATATTTCTCCTCACTAAACGCAAAACTCGTAGAAACCAGGTTTCTAGCCCCTCCGATGGGTCAGCCCTGAAACTATAGCAATCCTAAATCATTCATGAGGATTTGTAGGGGTAGTGCCCCCGTGCCTACCCCAGTATTTAGGGGCAACCACGGGGGGATTGCCCCTACAAGAATTATGGAAATGATTTAGGATCGCTATAATGACTAATGACTAATGACTACTGACTAATGACTACTGACTAATGACTGATGACTAATGACTACTGACTAATGACTACTGACTAATGACCATTTCCTTTGTGTTTTCCACGGCCAGCGCTGATACTTCCTGGCAAATGGGAATCTCGATGACAAACTCTGCACCTTCGCCGGGGGCGGAAATACACTGCAATTTGCCTCGGTGTTTTTCAACTATAATCTGATAGCTGATTGACAGCCCCAAGCCTGTGCCTTTGCCGACGGGTTTAGTAGTAAAAAATGGATCGAACAACTTGTGAATAACTTCTTGATTGATTCCCATCCCGTTGTCGGCAATCCGAATTGTTACTGTGTCTGAATTCGCACTGGTGCTAATCCGAATTCTGTTGTGATGAGAATATATTTCTTTTGAAGAATGACTGCTGTTGTATTCTTCGAGGGCGTCTAGCGCATTTCCTAAAAGATTCATAAATACTTGATTGAGCTGACCTACATAGCACTCGACTGGTGGAAAATTGCCGTATTCTTTGATAATCTCAATCGCCGGACGAACTACATTAGCTTTGATCCGGTGCTGCAAAATTAGCAAAGTGCTTTCGATTCCTTCGTGAATGTCTACTAGCTTCATCTGCGATTCGTCGAGTCTGGAAAAGTTGCGTAAGGATACAACTAAGTCGCGGATGCGATCGGCTCCTACTTTCATTGATTCCAAAATCTTTGTAAAGTCTTCCATTAAAAAGTCAATTTCAATATCTTCGGCTGCTTCTACAATTTCCGGGACGGGATTTGGGTATTTTTCCTGGTAAAGGTTGAGCAAACTGAGCAAGTCTGTGGCGTATTGGCTGGCGTGGGTGATGTTGCCGTAGATGAAGTTAATCGGATTGTTAATTTCGTGGGCGACGCCGGCGACTAGCTGCCCGAGAGAAGAGATTTTTTCGGTTTGGATTAGTTGAGTTTGAGCTTGGTGCAACTCGCGGACAGCTTTTTCGAGCTCGGCTGCTTGCGATCGATACTGTCCCTCGGATTGCTTGAGTGCTTCCAAAACTTGGACTCGATCGCTAATGTCGGTGTGAGTTCCCACCCACTCGCGAATGCTGCCGTCGGCTGCCAAAAGAGGGACGCCCCGCACCCAAAAGTGTCTGTAGCTGCCGTCTGCGGCCCGCAAGCGGTGCTCGACTTCGTAGAGACTTTTTGTTTCTATGGCGCGCTTCCAAGCTTGTCTGGTGCGATCGCGGTCTTCTGGGTGTACTGCTTCTATCGAGTTGTCCTTCTCTTCCAAGCTGATGCCCGTATAAGCCATCCAATCAGGCTGAGGCCTGTCGAAGATTCCGCTAGCGTTGGTTGTCCAAACCATCTGTGCGGTGGCCATAGCCAGCGATCGGTATCTTTCCTCGCTCAGACGCACAAATTCTTCGGCTTGCCGGCTGGCTGTCACGTCGCGCAAAATAGCTGTGAATATGATTTCGCCTGCCACTTCAAGTTTGGAAATAGAAGCTTCGGCGGGAAATTGCGTACCGTCTCGGCGGCGGGCGAAAATTTCTTTGCGGTTGCCCATGTTTCGGGCTTGTTTAACCCCGTCGCCGAAATTGCTGACGAGGTGGCTGTGAGGGGCGACAAAAGCTTCGGGCAACAGCAGGTTAAGGGATTGCCCGATCGCCTCCGCTGCTGTCCACCCGAAAATCCGTTCTGCACCTTGGTTGAACAGGATAATTTTTTGGTCAGCATCCACGGAAATAATCGCGTCGTCGGCAATTTCTACAATGCCGGCGAAACGAGCTTGAGACACTTGCAGCGCTTGTTCAGCTTGGAAGCGATCGCTGATGTCGCGGGCGATCGTCGAAATGTATGCGAGTTTGCCACCGGATGCGGAGTGAGAGATGATGACTTGGCTGATGGGAATTTCAAGTTTTGATGCTGATACAAAGGCTGTTTCTCCGCTCCAAACACCCCCGGAAACAGCGGTGGCGATCGCTTGTTTCCAAGTGCTGCGGGCTGAGGCTGCCGTGAATTCTGCAACTTGTCGCTTGGATATATCTTCGTTTTCGTTTATACCCACCATTTTTCTGCCTGCTTTGTTAATGTAAACGGCGTATCCTTCGAGGTCGCAGATACCTACAAAATCCGGCGTTGCTTCCAGAATTGCTGCCAGACTGCTATTGTCGAAAATTTGCTGCTGCAATTGTTCGTTGGCGATTTGCAGTTGGAGAGTCCGTTTCTCAACTTTATTTTCTAAGTCTGATTTAGCTTTCCTCAGTCCGAGTTCCGCTCGATAGCGCTTCCGGTCGGCCGTGCAGAGAATTTTTGCATTTTGCCAAATCAGAACTGTAAAAATAATCACGTTCAATACGCTTAACAGCGATATTCCGACCTCCGACCTGTAGGCTTGTAAGCGCTCTCCCGAGAGGATGAAATAACCCACTAAAGGCGGGATAATAATTGCCTGCGGCAACAAGCGCCTCGCCATGATGCCGCCAGCGCGATCGCTCGCCATTACTGCTATGAATCCTCGCTCTGGATTGGTAAATAAAATACCGAAGCTCAGCAACATAAATGCTGCGGACGTGTGCAAAGCCATTCCTGTATAATCGCCAATTCTGTAAAATAAAGCTTTGCCATAGATGTAGCCTATTAAACCCAGAAATGCAATAAAAAATGCTGAACAGCTTAAGATTTGAACCCCTAGATATTTAGGACGGCGTTCTGACAGCAGCAGCAGGGCTGTTCCCAGTAATAAAAAAGCAGTAGCAGTATTTGGTGCCATCCGTCCAGGTGTTCCGGGGCTTGTCAATTTGTAACTTTCTTTAAATAGCAGTTGGTCGATGCCTAAGTCTAAACTAAAGCTATATTGAACTAGGGTTAAGAAGGTAATTAATATAATAAAAAATGAGCAGCTAAAAATTAAAAATTTAGTGATTTTTTGATGCTTTATTGCTGTTGATTCGGCGCGCCGGATCTGTTGGATGAACAGAGAAAACCCACCCAAAATAAAGCAGACCGCAGTATTGGCTTTCATGGTCACGAGTCCGGGCAGAATGCTCTTTAAGAGTTGCAGATCGAATATCCAACCCAAAATGACTGTACAGCCGATCGCGATTACTGCAATACTAGCTTTTTTGGAAAAAGACTGGACTGCCGCCATTGGGGTTAATCGCCTTTGCACTTGTTGTGCTCCTTCAAAAAGTTCCAATTTCTCCATCCCTCAAATTATTTGGGTTTCTACGTATTCAAGGTAACAATAAACACTGTAGGTATATTGTTGCCCGCTATACAAAGCTGCTTAAGATTTTCTTAAAACTGTCAAGCATAAAATATGAATTATTTTATCTAACTTGAGAGATATAGTCAACTGAAGGTTTAAGGCTCTTATGTAGAAACCATTCGGCAGAATTCAACAATTTTTATTTATGGTAAATTAAAAAAAATTCTTTGTTCCTTGTTCGTTGTCCCTTCGATCTCGGAAATTGGCGCCCGATTCATCGGCAAAACCGAGTTTTTTTACTCAGTACATGGAGGGATAATTGTAGCGGATGAATCACTCTGCAACAAAATCGCTCGCATTGTACACCGGCTGATGCGGCTGTGGGAAATGCGACCGGCACAAAAGTTAGGCTAAACAGTTCTTTAAAAGACTTGACAATATGCACTAAATTGCTTGTGATTACGAGCTTGAAAACTATTGCTAGAATCCTCAATCTTATAGCAATTATTAAAACTCCCCGATCCCGGTAAGGACACGGCATTGCCGTGTCCCTACAGATGCTCGCGTCCAATCGTGTTGGGTTTTGTTTATCAACTAATTACTGATGACGGATTACTAATGACTAATGACTAATGACTGCTGACTCCCAACTTTTGAAGTGCGATCATTGCTTCGGTTGCTGATGGGTAACGCTGGGAGAAAGCGTACAGCACCATCTGGTCTAAAATGCTAGCAAACTCCGGGGTGACAGTTGCATTTTTCGGCCAGATGAGATTGCCTAAATTATCAACTCTGAGTTGTTTCGGGCGCATCCCTGTCAAGGCTTGAATCCCGATGATCCCGACAGCATAAATGTCACTGCACTGTTTCGGGGAACCGATGGCTTGTTCGGGGGGAATATAATCTTGCTGAGTACCGCCGCGCGATTTCGTTTGACCGGTGCTGTTTTGTGAAGTGTTGATTTCTTTAACTGCCCCAAAGTCAATTAATACAATCTTGCCATCTGATGCCCGCCTGATTAAGTTTTGAGGGTGAACGTCGCGGTGAATTACATCTTGTTTGTGAACAAAAAAAAGCACTTCCAAGATATCTTTCAACAAAGCGATAACCTGATGTTCTTCCCAGGGTTTACCTTCGATTAGTTCTTGATACAAGGGTTGCCCTTCGATGAATTGATTGACTAAATAAAAATATCCATCTTCTTCAAAGCGAGCTAACAATTCTGGTATCCGATCGTGTTGGCCCAATCGATATAAAACCCGCGTTTCTCGCTCGAATAACTGGCTGGTTCTTTCTGACTGGCTTTTCAGGCGCTTGACAAGGCAAAAAGGTCGATCGGGCAAGTTTTCATCTTCAGCGAGATAGGTGTCGCTGTACTCCGTGCTCACTAAATGTTCTCGGATTCGGTAACGCATCCGCAGCAGTTGTCCCAATATCGGATCGAGAGATTGAGCTGGTTGCGTGCCTTTTTGTACACCTCTGATGATGCAGTCCCAAAGATTTGCTCCAACTACTCTTTCTTCTGCTTCAATAATTCCTGCTTGCTTCAGTACCTTGGTGAGGTCTTTCCACAAGTTGTAGCCGACATACCGCGCCAGGTAGCCCACTGTGTAGCCACGGGCGATCGGATCGTTTTGCTGAATTTCTTGGTATGTCAAACCCCCTAAAACTCCTCGCACGATCGACTGTTGCAACCGAGTTAGGCGTTTTTGGGTTTGTTCGTACACCAGATTGTCTAAAAAATTTATTGCTTCTTCTACTGTCATATTTTCATGGTTTAAGTTACTCGTGCAGCCGCTATAGGTTTTGTTTTTATGTTTCTGTTATAGGCGGTTTATGTTCAATTGACTAGCATTTTAGGATCGAAAACTTAATAACTTAAGCACTTCCTACAGTCTTTTGTTATCTAAGGATCGAAAACTTAATAATACCAATTTCATAAAGTAGCGCTAGATATTACCCCCCCAACCCCCCCGCGACTTCGGGGGGGCTAAGACTTCATCTATAGCACATATGAAAGAAAAATGGTATAACTTAAGCACTTCCTACAGTCCTCTCTCCAGAAGCCGCGAGATAGAAGGAGGCTCTTCCTCCGCACCTGCATTACCAGGCAGAGCGAAAGTAACGAGCAATTTGTTATTTGTTGATTGTAATTCCGAATTGCCAACTGCCAACAATCAACTGCCAACTGCCAACTACTTAATCTTGTTTACGTAGCCCCACAAACTGTAATCGCGGCTCAGCCAACCCCTAAAAAAAGCCATTTGACTCGGATCTTCTTGCACCCGTTTGTAACGGTAAATAATCCGTTCGTTAATCATTTGTAGCGCTGTATTTTTGTTATTAGCGACTTTCAATGCTTCCCTGGTGCGCGAATCAAAAATACCAGTTTGGGGCAATCCTAAAGCTTGCTGCAAAAATGTAATAGAATTGTTAATACCGAAATTAACTGCGGTGTCAAACATGACGATCGCCAAAGCAGGCTGCATAGTTCCCGAAAGACTAGAATCCCAGTAATATTTATAAATTTCTAGGAGCTCTGCTTCCGACATTTGCGTCACGTCAAGGGGCGGCAGCCCGCGACTGTAGCGGTACGAGTTGTATTCTGTTTGCAGGATGCCCCGATAGGTTCTGCCGCCTTTATCGGCTGGGTGATTGCTGAATCCACCCTCAAAATATAAGGTGAAATAAAGAGCAGTTTGAAATACTCGCTGCCGAAAGTTCGCTGTTTGCTGTTGTGCGAGAGTCTTTTGGGCAAAAGGCAAGGGGATTGCTAAGGCTAACAAGAGTATCCCCAGCAGGAGGTTTGGCTTCCACTTGATGTTAGGTTGGTGCTGTGTCGCTTGCTTGTCGCTCATAAATTCTCTGTGACGATCGCGCGTAATTCCGGTAAAACTGGTACTCTGCAAAATAATATAGATTCAACCTTTAACTTGATAGCACAGATAGGCCGCCAAATGAATTCCGATTTTCGCAACCAATCCGAAACACCCCAATTTGAAGATGCTGCATCGCTGACAGTCGTTGCAGAAACCTATTACTCCCAAGGCGATTTAGCAGCAGCAGTCGCTGCTTGTCGCCAAGCTCTGGAATTGCAACCGGATTGCGCGGCGGCTTACGTGACAATGGGTAACGTGCAGCAAGCCAGCGGCCAAATTGAGGAAGCGATGCGGTTTTATTCGGAGGCGATCGCCCTGAATCCCGATTTTGCTGAGGCCTATGCTAATTTGGGCAGTATGCTCTACAAGCAAGGGCGTTTGGTGGAGGCGACTGTCAACTACCAAAAGGCGATCGAACTCAAACCAACTTTGGCCGCTGCTTACTGGAATTTGGCAGGGGCGATGAAGCAGCAAGGGCAGTTTGATGCTGCTGTAGCCTACGAACAAAAAGCTCTCGAACTCAATCCCCATCTGGCTCAGGTAGATTTTTACATAAATTTGGGAGATAAATTAGCGCGGCAGGGAAAGCTAGATGAGGCTGTGGCTGCATGGCAGCGGGCGATCGCATTAAAACCCGATTTACCCGAAGCATACTGTCAAATTGGCATAATTTTGCGCCACCAAGGCAAATTTAAAGACGCCATACCCAACCTGCAAAAAGCCCTAGAAATTAAACCCGATTTTATTTCAGCCCACCAACATTTGTGCGGCATCCTCAGAGATACTAGCAATTTAGCAGCCGCGCGGCAAGCCGTGCACGCATACAGCCAAATGTGCGCCGAAACCGATCCGATTATGACGGCGATTTACTTCGTCAGCACCTATCAAGTATCGGGATTGAATCAAATTGCAGGCGATCGATTTTTAGAATTAGAATCCTACTTGCAGCAAAACTTACAAACGGCAAGTTCGGTAGAAATTAAATCGCTTTATGCAAACTTCTTATTCAGCACGCCCTATCTGCGAGATGACTTGGCAGCCAACTCTCAACTTTACAGATTAATTGCCAAAAAGTACGTTGACAAATGTATCAAACCTAATTTTCCTCAACCTGCAAATTACAGTTACCAACCAAAAACCCCAGGTAGCAAGTTAAAAATCGGCTTTTTATCCAATCACTTCAGCCGCCATTCTGTAGGTTGGTGCAGCACTGACATCATTCGCGAATTGTCCGGCATCACACCCAACTTGCATTTATACGCTTCCGAAAGAATTGTCCCAGACGATCGCACTCAGGAATTTGAAAAAATTGGCAAACTGACTTTCCCCAAAACTTACCCGAACGGACTTGCCAATTCTGCAGAAATTATCGCCAAAATTCAGCAAGATGAATTAGACGTTTTAGTCGATTTAGATTCTCTCAGCGTACCGATTCACGCAGACATTCTCTACCAAAAACCAGCACCAGTTTGTATTTCTTGGTTGGGATTTGATGCACCTTACATATCCTCGGAAAATTACTTTCTTACAGACTGGCACTCGCACCCAGAAGGTCGCGAAAAATATTATGACGAACAGCTAATTAGGATGCCAGATTCTTTTGTAGCGGTGTCAGGTTTTCAGAGGTACGGAGTCGATCCGGTGGCATTGAGAAGGTCGAATCGGATCGGTTTGGATCAGATAGTTTACCTGTGCGTCGCTCCGGGCCGAAAATTTAATCGCGACTTAGTAAAAGCACAAGTTGCGATTCTCAAACAAGTGCCGAACAGCGTTTTAATTCACAAAGCTTTGGGCGATGCTGCGGTGTTTGAGGCTGCGTATCATCAAGCTTGCGAAGCTGAAGGAGTCAGCAAGCACCGAATTAAGTTTTTGCCGAGGTTTGCTACGGAGGAAGAGCACAGAATTGTCTATTTGCTGGCAGATGTTTTGTTGGATTCCTATCCTTACAATGGAGGAACTCACACTTTAGAGGCTTTGTGGTTTAATTTGCCTGTGGTGACTCGTACCGGAGAGCAATTTTTGTCGAGAATGGGTTATTCGTTTTTGCAGGTTTTGGGGATGGAAACTGGCGCGGCTCAATCTTGGGAGGAATATGTGGATATGGGTGTAAAATTGGGTAAAGATGGTGATTTGAGACAGGCCATTCAAGCGCATTTGATGAAGTCTAAAGACCCAGCTAATTTGTCGCCGCTGTGGAATCCTAAAAAGTTTGCTGATGATATGTATGGGGTGTTTGAAAAACTGTGTAAAATCAATTTTGAAAAGTAGGGACACGGCAGTGCCGTGTCCGGCGCAGGGACTAGGACACGGCAATGCCGTGTCCCTACAATTAATCGGGCGATGGTTACATTTTTAATCAAGGAAGATGGATTATTTTTGGGTAGGGAAACGGCATTGCCGTGTCCTCGGTTGCCTATCCTTGCGATGCAAAGGTCAACGATATCATTCCTCATCTCAAATCTAAAATCTAAAATAATATGAGTTTAACACTGCCAACTATTAAGTTTTTGAAACAGCCGACTTCGGAAGCTTGGGTGGAACAGGCGATCGCCCATTTGGATACAATTTTGTTAGATCATTCTCACTGCGAGCGGAAAGCGGCGGGAGTAGCGTTAAATTTAATGTTTCGCTACCCAGCGCGGGAAAAGTTGGTGAGGATGCTAACAGCGATCGCCAGGGAAGAATTAGAGCATTTCGAGCAAGTCAACCAGCGGTTGGAACAGCGCGGTATCGCTTTGGGGCCTTTGGCTGCGCCTCCCTACGGTGCCGGTTTGTCCGCCCAAATCGAATTAGCTAAGTTTTACCGCAGTTTAATGGCGAAGGCAAGCGCGCCATTATGGGATATATTGGATTTTAGCAACAACTTATTTCGATCGCCCTTTGGTGATAGAACGGCTGGAGGAATTATCATTGTTAGAAAGTCAGTTGCTGGCAAGTCTTTATCCTGAACCGAGAATTCACAGTTAAAAGTTGGGTGTATTTCTATACTGTAAAGCAAAAATAATCAGTAGTTTTACGGTTGCTACAGCAAACCAATAAGTATAATTTTCAACAACCCATGAGAACCCAACATTTAGATTTTTTGATTCGTTCCTGGGAAACGCGCGATCGGGCGGATGCGTTCAATTTAATTAAAAATATTTTAGCAGAGTACGGTTTAAACTGTGAGCCTTGCGGGGCAGATCGAGATGTCTATGATGTCGAATTATTTTATCATAAAAATGGTGGAGAATTTTGGGTAGTAGAACGGCAAGAAGAAATCGTGGGTACGGCCGCTTATTATCCGATTGAACGCGGTAATAATGCTGTAGAAATTCGCAAAATGTATATTTTGCCGGCAGTAAGGCGAAAAGGTTTGGGAAAGTTTTTACTGCAAGAGTTGGAAAGTACAATAATGGCTCGCGGCTTTGATGAAATCTGGATCGAAACGGCTAGCGTTCTCAAGGAAGCTGTTAAGATGTACGAAAATAGCGGATATTTACCGACGACTGGTGTGGAAACGCCAAGGTGCGATCGGGTTTACAAAAAAATTATAAAATAAGGAAGTTCGGCAACGGATTTTGTAACGGATTTAACAGATGTAATATCAATTCCAGTTGCACCGTCAGGTGATGTTGACTGTTGACTGTTTGAACAATACCGATGCAACCGGAAACGATATAACAAATAACAAATAACAAATAACAAATAACAAATAACAAATAACAAATAACTCGTTAATTTCTTTTTTGCCGCAGCGGAATCTCGATCGCAAATTCGGCACCTTCTCCCACTACAGAATTGCACGACAACTGACCGCCGTGTTTTTCTACGACAATAGAGTGCGAAATTGCCAATCCTAAGCCCGTGCCTTTGCCGACTGGTTTTGTGGTAAAAAATGGGTCAAACAAGCGCTGTTGCACGTCTTCGCTCATCCCTGGGCCGCTGTCAGTTATTCGCATCGCCACGCAGTTATTTTCCGTTACTTCGGTACGAATCGTAATTGTGAGATTTTTGCCCGTGCGAGCGAAATTATCAATTTCCATTTCCACAGCGTCGATCGCATTTGTCAACAAATTCATAAATACTTGATTTAACTGACCGGGATAACATTCTACTAAAGGCAATTTACCGTATTCTTTGACAATATTAATAGGCGGGCGATCGGGTTTATTTTTCAGGCGGTTTTGCAAAATCAGCAGCGTGCTTTCGATGCCTTCGTGAATATCAACTTGTTTCATTTCAGCTTCGTCAAGTCTTGAGAAAGTCCGCAGGCTCAAAACAATGTCGCGGATGCGATCGGCTCCGGCCTTCATAGATGATATCATTTTCGGTAAATCTTCAATAAGATAATCAATTTCAAACTCTTCTCTCGCCTCTAAAATTGTGACAGGTGGCTGCGGGTATTCCTGCTCGTAAAGTTGCAGCATTTTTAGCAAGTTTTGAGTGTATTCACTGGTGTAGCTGAGATTACCGTAGATAAAATTAACCGGGTTGTTAATTTCGTGGGCGACACCTGCTACTAACTGTCCCAAACTCGACATTTTTTCACTTTGAATTAATTTAGTTTGGGTGCGTTGGAGTTGGTGCAAAGTTTGTTCTAGGTGTTGAGTTTGAGCTCTAGCTAATTCAGCCGCTGTACGGGTTTGGGTGTATAATTCTGCGTGGTCGATCGCGATCGCAATTTGAGCAGTTACCGCTTGCATCAGCTCGACTTCCGAATCGCTCCAATGGCGCGCGGACACAGCCTGATAGCAGCTAATCGTGCCTATATCGCCGGAAGCAGTATGAACCGGCAGCGACAGCACTGAGTTAATTTTAAATAACTGAAAAATTGCGCGCACTTCTACATCTTCAAACAAGCTAACATCATCAACTCGCATAATTTTTCTGCCCAAAATCTGCTGCACTGCGGCACTAGATTTGTCATCTACAGCATAAGTACCCAACAAACTCGGCAAATCTGCATTCTTCGCTTCGCAAACTATTTCCCAAAACGGAGGATTGCTGTTGGGGCGATACCAAATGAAGATGCACCAATCTAGCTGGATAAGATTGCGAATTTCTTGAACTGCGGTTACTAAAATTGTGTCTAAATCCAAAGAATTGCGGATTTGGTTGGCAATTTGATTCAACAGTTGTTCTCGCTGAGCTTGCTGTCTCAGGGATTGTTCCGATCGCACTAATGTTTCTTCGGCCACTTTGCGATCGGTTAAATCTTGGACGACTGCTTGGATATGTTTTTGATTTCCCACTTCGATGGCTGTCAGCACAACTTCTGCAGGAAACTCAGTACCGTCTAAGCGCCGGTGCAGCCAATCAAAACGGTGGTTTCCGCGCTCAAAGGCGAGATCCATCATTTCGCTCGCCAATGTCGAAGAATCTCTGCCATTGGGTTGAAAAGGCGGCGACAATTTACCCGGATGATTGCCAATAAACTGCTCTTTGCAAGTATATCCAAATAGTTTTAATGTGGCGTTATTGACATCGTAAATACTATTTTCATCGGACATAAAAACAGCTATAGTGGTTAATTCGTAGAGTGCTCGAAATTTGGCTTCCGACTGTTTCAATGCCGCTTCTGTTTGCTTGCGAGCGGTAATGTCGGCAACCATTGCCAAAGCCCCGACATAGCGCCCTTCTTTGTCTGAGAAGGCATTAGTAGAAACCATCGCCCACAAGTCGCTGCCGTCTCGGCGAAGGAACTTAAAATCGTGCTTTTCGCTAATTCCTTCACGGCGGCGGTTGAGATTGGCTTCGGCGATCGCCATGCCTTCTGCATCCATGAAAGCAAATAGCGACTGCCCGAGCATTTCCTCTACCGTACAGGCGAGCATATCGACCATTGTTTGGTTAACAAAAGTAGTTTTACCCTCCGCATCGATCGTCCAAATTCCTTCATCGGCTGTCTCGACAATACACCTGTATTTTTCCTCGCTTTCCCGGAGGGCTTCTTCTGCTAAATGGCGATCGGTAATATTTTGAGCCATTAACAATCCGCCGCTGATTTCTTGTCGCTTGTTTCTGACTGGCAAAGTGTAACCGAGGTAAATGCGATCGCAGTAAGTAAATTCTGAAACAACGGTTTCTCCTGCTAGCGCCGCCCGATAATTCGGTTCGATGGCACGGCAAAAATCGGACTCGAATACTTCCCAGATTGTCTTGCCTTCCATCAATTCTTTAGAAAGCCCCATTTCTGCTAATTCTGTACCTTCTACCAGGGTGTAGCGCATTTCTTGGTCAAACAGCATTACTGCACCGTTAGGAATGTTGCTTGCCATCGTGCGGTAAAGCTGTTCGCTTTTTTCCAGTGCTGCTTCTGCTTGTTTGCGATCGCTAATGTCAATGACGAGTGCACCGATGCCGATCGCCTCACCGTCTTTGTCTAACAGAGGAAAATAAGAGCCTGTCATGTGTAGCACAACCCCGGGCAGCCTGGGATTTTCAGCGCTCGTCTCGATGTTAATTAAGGGAGTTTTCGTTCTCAATATTTCGGCGTACAAAGGCTCTAGAATTGGAGCGATATGCGGCATTATTTCGCGTAGAGTCTTGCCGAGGTGTTCTGCGGCAGTGAGGCAATTTATTTGTGCTAAAAATTGATTGATTTGCACGTACCGCAGTTGCGAGTCAAAAATGCAAATTCCCGCCGGTGCCTCCTGCAAAAAACTATCGAACAGTGCTTTTTTTTGTGCTAATTCTTGTTCTAAAGCTTGGCGATCGCTAATATCTGTCAAATAACCAACCATCCCAATAACTTCTCCCGTCTTGTCTTTTAGCAGCGAAAGGGACAGGTGCGATTCAAATTGTTCTCCAGACTGGCGACAGGTAATAATTTCTACTTCGTGAGAACCTTTTTCTTTTAGGGGTTTGATGACTTGATCTAATAAAAATTCCTGCTGTTGGGGAGGGTAAATTATAGAAATATGCTTTCCGATTACCCAATCTTCTTGATATCCGTATAACCTTTCGGAGGCTTGATTCCAACTGGTAATATACCCGTCGATATCGGTGCAAATCACCGATTCTCGAATTTGGTCTAAAATCTGACTGTGGTGGTGCAGTTGCGATTTTGTCACTTTGAGTTCGGCGTTTTTTTGTTGGAGTAGTTCCTGAGTTTTGGCCAGTTCAGCAGTCTGCTTTGCGAGCAATTTTTCTATATTTAAATTGCTGCGATCTGTTGATTCCAGCGGCTCGCTATTGTCATTCTGAATATTAAAAATTTCTTCCGCACTCAGCCAAATCGCGGACTCTCCTTCTGTTTCAATTGTCCGCTGGGAAACTCGCACGGGTACGAGATAGTTATTTTTATGTTTGTATGCTGCGGCGCACGATCGCGTGGAGCTATTTTTAGTAAGACTTTCTCGATTTTTTTTTGTGTCAGCGCAATCTGTTTGCAGAATTTCCCAGTAGTTGAGCTTGAGAGTTTCTGTAACTGTGCGCCCGATCGTACTTGCAAAAGCTGGATTTACGTCCAAAAAAGTCCCGTCCGCGCGGCACAATGCTAGCCCGATAGGACTTAGTTCTAATAAGTTGCGGTTGCTGCGATCGCTCCGGTCTTCTCCTAACTGGCTTTGCATCTGACTTAGCTAGACTTGGGTGATTCAATTGGGAGCATATGGGGCTTTGTAAAAAGCATTTTTTTATTGAGAGTGTTCCGCGCGTGCATTCATTGTAAAACTCGCGAGCCGGGACAGCACTCTAAATGTAAAACAGAGACGCTCCGATTCAATTATATCTTTATTATCTAGTTTATTGTAACTTTTATAACTCGGTAAGGAAGTTCGACTAAGGAAGCCGAACTTCCCTCTATGGGTTACATCAGTTAAATCTGCGATCGAATCCGTTGCGGAACTTCGTTCAATTAATCGCGGGCGATACCTTCGGCGCGGGCGGCCAACTGCACTGCATCGGCGACTGCTATCGCAACTCTTTCGTCAAAAACAGATGGTATAATATGTTCTTTGTCAAGTTGTTCAGGGCTGACTAAAGAGGCGATCGCGTAAGCTGCACCCAAATACATACTCGTCGTAATCGTGCTAGCTTTGCAGTCCAAAGCACCTCGAAATATCCCCGGAAATGCCAAAACATTGTTAATTTGATTTGGGTAGTCGCTGCGTCCGGTAGCAATAATTGCCGCATCCTCCATAATTAATTCTGGCTGAATTTCGGGAATGGGATTTGCCATTGCAAAAACAATCGGATTCTCGGCCATCGATTGCACCATCGATCGCGTCAGCACGCCGGGGGCGCTAACGCCTAAAAATACATCCGCACCGGCGATCGCATCTGCCAAAGTACCGCCCTTGGCCACAGCAAATTCTAGTTTTTCTGGGTTCATGTCCGTGCGGTCTTTGGAGAGGATACCTTTGGAGTCGCACATGATGATATTTTCGGCACCTGCTTGGCGCAGCAAGCGGGCGATCGCGACTCCGGCCGCACCGGCACCGTTAATCACGATACACACTTGGGCGAGGGTTTTTTTGACAATTTTCAAGGCATTAATTAGTGCTGCCAAACTGACAATTGCAGTGCCGTGCTGGTCGTCGTGAAAAATTGGAATATCTAAAGTTTCCCGCAATCTTGCTTCGATTTCAAAACAGCGGGGAGAAGAAATATCTTCGAGATTCACTCCCCCAAAAACCGGGGCAATATTCTGCACCGTGCGAATAATTTCTTCGGTATCTTGAGTATTCAAACAGATAGGAAAGGCATCAATTCCAGCAAATTCTTTAAACAGCATAGCTTTGCCTTCCATGACCGGCAGGGCGGCCTCTGGCCCCAGGTTTCCCAGTCCTAAAACTGCGCTGCCGTCGGTAACAATGGCAACAGTATTTTGTTTGATTGTGAGGTTGTAAACTTGTTGCGGATCCTTGGCGATCGCAGTACAAATGCGGGCGACTCCGGGGGTGTAGGCCATTGCCAAATCAGACTGGCGTTTGAGGGAAATTTTGCTTTCTACGCTGATTTTTCCGCCTCGGTGCAAGTGGAAAGTGCGATCGTACACGTCGAGCACTTTGATATCCGGTAGCGCTTTCACGGCTTGGACTATTTCTTCGGCGTGCTCGGTGCTCGAAGCATCGACGGTGATATCGCGAACTGTAGTGGCGCGGGTTTGCTCGATCGAGTCGATTTCTCCGAAGTTGCCGCCGACAGAGGCGATCGCGCTGGTGACGCTAGCGAGCATTCCCGGCTGGTTCGGCAGAGCAACGCGAATCGTTAAACTAAAGCTGGGGTTCGGTGTCAGTTTTACCATGATGGCTTAATTTGAGATTTGAGAATTTCAATCTTAGATTTTATCGCCCATGTTAGACATAAAATTTAATAATTAAAATTTTCAACTTAAATTTTTAACAAATTCTCCGATCGCGGCAGAGCGATCGCACGATATATCGCCGTAGGGTGCGTCAGTTTCAACCTGTTTGAATTGTGTCAAAAATCGGGACTGACGCACCCTAAGCTGTTGCTCATATAGATTGTGTATGGCAATTGAGGGGGAGAGGGGGATCGGGGGAGAGAATTTGACAATTTTTGATTGTCATCAAAATCTACAATTTAAATGCACAACAGCTTACGAACTACTAGCGATATATCGCCGTAAGGTGCGTCAGTTTCAAAGTGTTTGAATTGTGTCAAAAATCGGGACTGACGCACCCTACTAACTACTAACGATATATCGCGTGGTGAGGTACGCCCTATGCCCTATGCCCGGTTTGGCCTATGCCCTATACCTCATAGGAGAGATCGAAAGGCTCTACTAACTCTCAACTGTCTTTTGAAGCGAGACACCCGGAAATTTTATGCGGCGTTTTAGCGGCTTTGATGGTGGAGCTAAAAAGTAGATGCACGGCTGTTTGAGCCTGCAGGTAAAAATCAGAGCGACTGACAAGCGAGCCTTTTATATATTAATTTTCCCGACTTGTTTAACACTCTTTTATAGCGAGTGAAATGTTGATTTCGATCGAATTACCTGCACGATTTGCCCTCTAGATTCCAGCAACTGAACTAACAAGCAATCTATGCGATGCCTGCACGCTGCACAGCTTGGGCAGATCGCAGCGATTTGCTGGTTGCTAACTGTCAATTTTAGCGATCGTTCGCAGCATCCGCACAAATAACAGTAAAGAATTTGCAAGCAATACAATCGGGGGGAACTTTTTCGGAGTTTGGGAGTTCGACAGGTTGCTCGTCTTCGCTGTCGGTGGGAAAGATGCACAGGCCAACTTGTCTGACTCCAGCCATGAGTTCGACAACTCGATCTAAAATACTGTCGATTCTTTGAATTAGTTCGTCTGCTACATCCAGACTCGGCGCGATGATGAAAAAGGTTTTGACTCCTTCGGGACAAGTGGCGAAGCCGAGGGTGCAATCTTCTAATAGTGCTTGAGTTGAAAGACTCAGAGGCTCATCGAAGCGATCGATTACTGCTCGATCGAAGGCTTGTGTCAGAGAACGATCGCCAAAAACAGGTTGAGATAACATAACTACTTCCTTTCGTAGGATTTTTGGGAGCATTGAAAAAATTTTAACATACCTTAATGTAAGCGATTTAACAAAATTATTTAGCGATCGCGATCGTTGACTATATGTGATCTTGACAGGTTTGTTTGGCGATCGGCATTGTGATAATCTGTAGTCTAAGATACGAAACGCTGTGATTGAGGTCAGGATAGAAAATATTATCGAGGGGGAAATCCCCCCAGCAGTAAAGCTAAAAGTTGCGATCGACCTCAACCCCTAGCGTTTAAAATAAATATCCAATCAAAATATTAAAGATGAACTCGATCGCCCAACAGTTAAAAACCAGATTTGAAAAAGCCTTCACCTCCGCATTCGGCGAGAGTTATGCGGGTACAGATCCGATGCTAGCCGCTGCGGGAAACCCCAAGTTTGGGGACTTTCAGTGCAATGCAGCGATGAGTTTGGGCAAAAAGTTAGGCAAGCCCCCGCGGGCGATCGCCTCTACAATCATCGAAAACCTCGACATCGCCGACATCTGCGAAACCCCAGAAATCGCCGGGCCCGGTTTTATCAATTTGAAGCTCAAACCGGCGTATTTGGAAGCGCAAATAAGTGAGATCGCCGCCGACACCCGTTTGGGGATTGAACCGGCGAAAACGCCTCAGAGAGTGGCGATCGACTTTTCCAGTCCGAATATCGCCAAAGAAATGCACGTCGGACATTTGCGATCGACAATCATCGGAGATGCGATCGCCCGCATCCTCGAATTTCAAGGCCACGACGTACTCAGAATCAACCACATCGGCGACTGGGGCACCCAATTCGGGATGCTGATCGCCTACTTGCGCGAAGTTCACCCCGAAGCATTAACAACCGCTGACGCTCTAGATTTAGGCGATTTAGTGGCATTTTACCGCCAAGCAAAACAGCGCTTCGACGCAGACGAAACCTTCAAAGAAACCGCCCGCCAAGAAGTAGTAAAACTGCAAGCAGGCGCAGAAGACACCCGCCGCGCTTGGAAACTGCTGTGCGATCAATCCCGCCGCGAATTCCAAGTAATCTACGACTTACTAGACATCAAACTAACCGAACGCGGCGAATCCTTTTACAATCCATTATTACCCGCAGTAGTCGAAGATTTAACAAACTTAGGTTTGTTAGTAGAAAGCGACGGCGCGAAATGCGTTTTTGTAGACGGTTTCACCAACAAAGAAGGCGAACCACTACCTTTAATCGTCCAGAAAACCGACGGCGGCTACAACTATGCCACAACAGATTTAGCAGCCATCCGCTACCGCATCCAAAACGATAATGCAAAGCGCATTATTTACGTCACAGATTCAGGACAAGCCAACCATTTCGCCCAAGTATTTGCCGTAGCCAGAAAAGCCTGTTGGATTCCCGAAGATGTCGAAATTGTCCACGTTCCCTTTGGTTTAGTCTTAGGAGAAGAAGGCAAAAGATTAAAAACCCGTTCAGGAGAAGCTGTGCGCTTGCAGGATTTGCTAGACGAAGCAATTGTCCGCGCCACCCAAGATTTGGAAGACAGATTAGTCAGAGAAGAAAGACAGGAAACTAAAGAGTTTATAGCTAACGTAGGTCGCGTAGTTGGTTTGAGTGCAGTTAAGTATGCAGATTTGAGTCAAAACCGCGCCAGCAACTATGTATTTAGTTACGACAAAATGCTCGCATTGCAAGGAAATACCGCTCCTTATATGCTCTATGCTTACGCGCGCGTGCAGGGAATTCGCCGCAAAGGAGAAATTAATTTTGATAACTTAGATGCAGGTGCAAAAGTAATTTTGCAGTCAGATGCCGAGTTAGTATTGGCAAAGCATTTATTGCAGTTCAATGAAGTTATCAATGCTGTGGACGGCGACTTGTTGCCGAATCGAATTTGTCAGTATTTGTTTGAATTAAGTCAAAAGTTCAATCAATTTTTTGAGCAATGTCCGGTGTTGAAAGCCGAGGAACCGCTGCGGACTTCGCGGTTGATTTTGTGCGATTTGACGGCGAGGACTTTGAAGTTGGGCTTAGGATTGTTGGGGATTAAGGTATTGGAGAGGATGTAATCTAAAGTTTGTAGTAAGGACTTTAGTCCTTCCAAAATCTTGAACAATACCTATGCAGCCGGAAGTTATATTACCCAAAATCAGGACACGGCAGTGCCGTTTCCCTACAATTAATCTGGCAATGGTGACATCTCTCATCGAGTGCTCATGATTATTTTGGGGTAGGGACACGGCACTGCCGTGTCCTCCGTTGCCGTGTTTTCGATGATTATATCCGATCGACAGATTCATCGAAATCAATTCCCTCCCACAGTTCAGAAAGCGGTAAAGTGTGCCCTGTCATTGCTTCGTGCCATCCTTGACGAAAACACTCTTCGGCTGACTTCAGCGGTTCCTCAGCAAGAACAATAACACGAACTCGGTAGCCTGCAAATTTGGCTGATTGGGCGAGAATTTCTTCCCAAGTTCCCTCTATTTCTAGCAGTTGTGTTGTCATAGTTTGGATTTTGATTTTTAACCATCAGGGCGATGGTTAGCATCTTCATCTTGTATTTTTTCAGGAATAATGGCATCATTCAACTGACTGATAATTTGTATAATTTGTTCTGCTGAAATATCCACTTGTTCTGATTTTGCATAAATACTCATCAAGAAGATTGCCGTAGGCATCTGAACGTAATATATCAGTCGATAGCCAGCACTTTTGCCCTTTTTGATATCGGTGTTTTTGACTCGCACCTTAAACACAATATCATTAATTCCCGGTATTCGATTTCCCGGCAATTCTCCCGCTTGAAGTTGTTCAACAATCGGCTGAACGTCAGAGCGAATGTGGCGGTACTTTTTGGAAAGTGTGCGTAAATTGCGTTTAAATTCATCGGCAAAGTACACATTAATTGAAGGAGATTTACTCTGCATCAATTCCATCCCACAGTTCTGATACAGGTCTAGTTTTTCCTGTCTTTATTTCTAGCCATGCTTGTCGAAAACTTTCTTCTGGAGATGGGAGTGCTTCTTCATCTTCGTTAGCAAGAACGATGATGCGGACTCTGCGTCCAGCAAAGTTTGCCGCTTGCGCTAGAATTTCTTCCCACGTACCTTCTATTTCTAACAATTGTGCTGTCATTGCTTTTGCTTTTTTTAAGAGTTGGATTTAGTAAATTGTAGCGCATTCCTCAAATCGAGCATTTACGGCTTTTTGTCAACAATCAAGCTCTCCAGAAGACCTTTAAACATTGTTACGACAATTTGGCGATCGTTATCTCTCACAAAAATATCGTAATTGGGACTTGAGTTAATTTCAATCAACCAATATTTTCCATTGTTATCTAGCGCAATGTCAAGCCCCGCATAATTAATCGCCATTTCATCAAAAACAGGTTTAACAAAATCTTCAATCTCCGACATGAGAGCAGGATTAATTATATGTTTGGCTTTTGCACCTTCCCAGTGCAGCGGGCTTAAATTCCCCGCAAATTCAGCCTGAGATTTGTCTTTTTCGTACAGCAAAACTAGCTTTTCTTTGCAGAAGACAGCCCGATATTCGCGGGCAATTTCGATATATTCTTGAGCTAGCGCCACATAGTCATAATCTTTGCTGTTGACGTTAAATATAATTTCTAGGGCTGCTTTAATTTGCTCTATAGTTTTACACAAAAAAACATTGTTGCCACCAGCACCGCGATTTCTTTTGAGAATCACCGGAAAAGAGAAATTTTTGTTTGCGGCTAACACTATTGATTCAATATCTGGAAAAGTTAAATATTTTTTATACTTCTCCTCGCAGTGAGGCGAGACAAAACCGAGAGTTCTGGGAGTATTGATCTTGCCGTTTAATATTTGATAGGTATATTCTTTGTCTTTAAAAATCTCTGCTGCTGACGCGCTGTTAAATGGCGTCATGTAATTGACAAAATAATATTCTTCGCCGCCGTGTTTGATTCTAATCAAGTTTTGGGTAGGATGCAGGATTTCGCAAGGGATATTTAATTCCTCACAAGCTGCCAGCAGGATTTCAATATTGGTTAGCATAAAATGTAACTGAATTAGAAAGTAATTTTAAAGATTTGAGATTAGAGAATCGCTTCCAAATCTCAAACCTCAAATTGAATCAAATTTTATCCAAACAACCGCTGTTGCCCGTTTGCCGCATCTTTCCCGGCATAAATCTCGCGCGTTCCCTTGGGAATGTAAATCCAATCGAATTCTTGCAAGCGGTTTGTCAAGTTGGAAATACTGACTCCCAATTCATCTCTCATTTTATATAAGTGCGACCATTTTGTTAAATCGCGTCCCTTTCTTTTATCTTCCAAAACAACTCGGGGCATTAACAAACAGCTTGCAAAATATTGGGCTTGCCATTCGATCGACGCAATTTTGGTATTCGCGATCGCACCCCGACAAACAAACGGTTCTTCGACATCAGACGCTGTTTTTTCTCGATCGCCCAAATTGAGTTCCAACTGTTCCACAGTACCGTCTGCTTCGTCTTGATTGACGTGCAGCACCCAGTGGCCGATTTCGTGGGCGATCGTCGATTCGATAAACCCCGGCGGTTTTTCGAGAATCAATTCGTTGATTTCGATTAACCGCTGCTGGGGTAAAATCCTGGCGGCGATCGCACCTTCTTCATCCGGCTCAATGTAGTCCCAAACTACGCCCAAATCCAGAAAATCAGCAACCGTCGTCGCTTCAAAAGGCCATTTCGGAGCAAACTTTTGCGTTTTCTGCATCTGCATCAGGATGTCCGAAGCCAAACGCTCGATCGATTCTTTGGGATAGAAGCAATACGGTTTAAAAATACTCACGCTTCAGGGGCCTCTCTTACGCTTCAAAAGATTGTTTGAGCCAATCTGGATTTTCTTGCATCCGGCGGAAAAGAGCCTGCATTTCCTTCGGATTTTGCTTCAGCAGCGCTTCGTACTGCTGAGGCAGCCTACCCGCCAAAAAAATCAATTCCTCTTCGTTAATATCGAGATTCCGCGCCAATGCTCGAATTACGTCCTCTTTTGGCGCATAATCGGCGCGATCGTTCTCCAACTTCGACAAATAAGTAAAATCCACACTTAGCATAGCAGCAAGCTCACGTTGTGAGTAAGCCTTATCCTTGCGAGCTTGACGGATCAGTCTTCCAAATGTTTGTTCCACGGTTTTTCGCCTCCTGACAAGCATTCTAGCCTGTTTTGATGAAAACTTCAACAAAATACTTGACGGGAAAATCAACCCGCGCTACCATGAGGAGAGTTGACGGTTTAATCAACTCCTTGCCAGCACTGGTAGGGTTAAAAGTGGAATAATCCCAGCAAAAACAACTACATATAGCGCCATCAACTTAAGAGGAGTGAGAAGCGCTGGGCATCAAAACGCTTGTACGCAGCAAATAAGGAGGAGCAGATCGCAAATGCTGAGAACCTGGACAGACACGCATTACAAGCTCGAAGACGATGACTGGCTATACATCGCCACCCACGAAGAACAAAGCTCAGCCTCACTGGTTTGTCCGGGCTACGCGCGGGATGGCGAAGGCTTCAGCATCCACTTCACCCCAGCCCACCTAGAAACCTTAGAGCATTTGCTCACCGCCCTGCGGATTATCAAAGCTCAACAAGAGGCGATGCTTGAGTACAAATATCCAGAACCAAAAGCCACAACACATCTTATTCGGTAATCGGAAGGGGAGATGGGGAGATGGGGAGATGGGGAGATGGGGAGATGGGGAG
>NZ_JADEWT010000068.1 GCF_015207505.1 Tychonema sp. LEGE 06208 | reverse complement strand
ATGCCATAAGGGAGGGCGCATAAGGTTTCTTCCTTCTTCCTGATTGTCAGAATTTAACAGGCTTTTCAATTCACATATCATTTTCAGTTTGTTTTGTCAACTCCTAATACTGAACCGACGCCCTAGGATCTGGCTGTCTGTCTTTCCAACCCTTGACATTCCTTGCTGCGCCCCACTTCCAATTGCGGATTTCCGGCAAGTCTTCGCCGTGCTTGTTGATGTAATGCTTATGCTCGATCAAGTTGTCCTGCATCATCTGCTTGAGATAGTCTCCCTTACTACCCAAATGCAGCAGACGATCGACTACATCTTGCACCAGATGAAAGCGATCCAGGTCATTTTGCACCCTCATGTCAAGTGTACATAGATGAAGTTCTGTCCCGGTGTCGTACCCCAATGTCCGACCACTAATGGTTTGACGTGGGAGAGTTTCAGAGGCTCTTTCAGTAATGGATTGTCGTAGAGATAAATTTGCCCAACTGACAGATAGTTGGCGGCACGCCAGTAGGCATCTATTTTGTGGAGTAGTTCTGGGGAAAGAGTGTTTGTTTTTATGGTTAATTGCCCAATTTCTAAGCCCGATAAACCAGTCCGATCGATTGTGTTCACGGTTTTTCTCTCTTTATTTATCTTTATCGGGATTTGTATCTTTTATGACTAAAACAGAACAATTCGCGCGATCGACCACATGATTGCTGACACTACCTACGAAAAATTCTGCGATCGCAGAGTGGTCATGCCGACCTAGTACGATCAGATCGGCATTCCACTCTTGAGCAACACTAGAAATCGTTGCCCCTGGCTCACCAAAATTGTGTTGGTATTCAGCAGGAATATTTCGGGCAGTTGCGCGATCGCAGTATTCTTGCAACCAAGTTTTTGCCTGCTCAATCTGTAGCTGAAGCGTTTCGTCCTGGAGTAATTGAGAAAACCCAGTGTTGATTGGATAGATTCCAAATGTCCCACCTGACTGGAATCCTGGAGCGATCGCAGTCAAGTCTGCGAGGCAATGAAGGATCATCAATTTAGCTTGCTCTTGCTGCGCTAAATTGAGTGCGCGATCGAACACGATGGATGTCAAAGGAGAATGATTAATGGCAACTAGAATGCGTTTGAAGTTCATTATTTTGAGCCTTCAGGTTAATTTCATTGTTGACTAAATCTGCTATTTGTAAAAGTTGAATTATTTCCTTGCGGCTAGGATGTAAAGCTAGTTCCGGGGCTGAAATTTTTGCCCAAGATGAACGTAGCGCAAGAGCCAGTAAATGCTTAAGCCTAAATCCACAATTCCCTCACTCACGGATAGTAAATCTATTCCTGACTTGAGATTGAGGTTGAGATTTGGTGAAAGAATCGCGAACCCTAAAATTAGTCCAGAAATAATGGTTAAAGTAAACTGTATCCAAAATTCACTCTAGCCCAATGTTGGCAGTAAACTAGCAGTTGTGTGTCTCTCTAAAGGATGATATTTTGATTATAGGTAGCTAGATATAAGGCATTGCTTTCTAAATCTTTGCTTTGAAAAATAGCAGGTGTCTCAAACGGTGTCCATTAAAGATAGCCGTGCGAGGCAAGCAGTAATATTAGTAGCATCATCCCTCCATTACCCATCATTCCTCTCGTTAAGGACACACCAGTGGCAGTAATATTCGTGCCGCGATCGCTGCTAGCTATTGAATAGATGCGATCGCCATTGGAGTTAAAGAATACCCTCGCATCTTTGACATTAAAACCTTGCTATGGTATGATATACATGAATATAGCAAGATAGTAATTAGAATGCCGATCAATAACCAAACTGGGATAATTTACTGGGTTTGAGCGATCGCCTAAAAATCACGACTCACAGGAATGGCGATCGCAATACATTACTCCCTTGCGATCGCCTATCTTGTACGGTTTGTTAATGCAATGTAACGCAACCAAACTTTACCTCATGCTAATTGTTTGTGCGTTAATCTGCGCTAGGACACTCTACAAGGTTGCATTTTGCCAAATAAAGCTCTATTCAGGGATATTACCCTGTAAAAATCTTGTTATTACACTCATTGGTTGCTTTATTTCACAATTTATGTAATATTCATTTTGTATGGGTATTTATCCTGTGATTTACAAGATAATACATAGTTGGGCTGCTTTGCTTCGCTTGCACCTCTTTATGTTTGTATAACTAAGGCACTCAGCGGATGTTCATGGACAAGATAGAGTATAAAAATATCGTAGCAACATTGAATAAATCTGTATGAATATTGAGCCAGCATATACTTCTATTGGTAGCCTATTTGCCTATAAACCCATGTTCTTCATTCCAAAGTATCAAAGAGCTTATGCTTGGGATGTTGAATCTGTATCTGATTTTATAAAAGACTTGAAAAAGTGTTTTGACAAAAGGAAGTCAAATTTACCTGTAAACCATTTCTTTGGTGGAATTCTAAGCGTAAAACACTCTGTTCCAGGCACAGTTAATCAGCATAAATACGAAATCATTGATGGTCAGCAAAGAATTGCAACATTTACTTTGCTAGTTTCTTGCCTAGTAAAAAGCTATAAAGAATTGCAAGCAGAAGCAAATACATTGGGCGATGCTGCTAATGAAGCAATTATAAAAGGACGAATAGAGAAGTCATCTGAACGTTTTATAGAATTTAGCCAAGAAGTCCAGAGAGTGGTTACTCCTGTTGAGGTTTTAGAACTCTCTAGAGCAGATCAATCTTTTTATAAAGAATTAGTTCGTGACATCGATCCTTCTGCTGCCAGGGATTCTCATAAAAAAATTTTATATGCCTATAATTCCCTGAGAACAACTATTCAGTCAATCATTGCTTCTCATACTAGGATTGAGGATAAAATTGACGATCTTGAAATAGTTCAAAATATTCTGGACAATGACTTTACTATTCTCCACATGGTAACTGGCAGCCGAGACGATGCATTTCGGCTTTTTCAGGTCATTAACGATAGAGGTACTAATCTAACGGATGGTGACCTGCTAAGAGCTAAAACATTAGAGCTTTTAGAAGGTTTTAATCAACAACAGGACGCTGTTGAAAGAATGTGGGACGAAATACTAGCCGATCCTCCTACTGATACCAAGAATTATCTCAACTGGATTTATGAGTCCTGTCAAGGAAATAGACCTCAGCAAAATGCTTTGTTTGACATGTTTCTCGATAAATTCTTTCCTCAAAATCAGCAGATTAGCCTAACACTACACGATGCACAGCAGATTCATGAAACGGTAAAGAACATCCATGAGGATATCCTCAAGTGTAGAAAGCTCCTAAAAGGTCAGTGGTTATATCCCGAACAGCAGCCTATCACTGGCTGGGATAGGACTCGCTTAAATATTCTTTTAGTTGAACTTGGACATGATTTGTCAATTCCTTTATTTCTTGCAGCGGCTAAACTTGAGCATCGATTATTCTCCGAAATAGTTCAGATCGTCGAAAGAACTTTTTTCAGATACAAAATAATATGCAATCAGCACGCAACACCTTTGAAGGTGATTTACTATCAAGAGTCACTAGCTATCAGACAGAATCCGAATTCTTATACTATCTCGACTCTCAAAACAAAACTGCAAAATCTAATCATTACAAAGGCTATAGATTCAACATTTATAAATGCTCTTAATATGCTTGAGTATAAAGAGTCTGGTGGAAACAAACCACTTAAATATTTTCTTATGACAGTTGAATACTATTATCAATGGTACAAAAATGGTGCGACAGGAACACCTGTTTGTGTTGATAAAAGTAGGGTTTATGATTTTGCAGGAACATCTATTGAACATGTGTATCCACGTAATGCGGGTACTTCAGTTTTCGACTCTAATCTTGAGCCACTTAAAAATACACTTGGGAACTTGACAATTATGGATCCAGCCCAAAACACTTTAGGCGGGAATGATCCATTTACGAGTAAAGCATCGCTTTATAAACAATCTTCTGTTTTGTTGACCCAAGAAATAGGTGAAAAGACAATATGGTCACAAATCGAAATAGGTGACCAAAAGCAGCTTTTAATAGATGCTGCTCTTAAAATTTTTCTTCCATAATTTTAGCTATGCTGGTAAGCAGCCCAACACTTCACGGCAGCGGGCGGTCAAAAGTCGCTTGTCCTTGGTTCGAGGTTGTCTACCGCCGCTGCGTTTTGCCGTTAGACTGTGAAATCACAGAACTGTGAATCTTGAGGCTAATATCAACCAATTTGCATCCTTATTTCTGGCTTTCCAGAATTTTCTTCGCATTCAAAAGTTCTTGATGTTGCTCTTTACTGAGCGTAGGATACTTGAGGTTCAGTTCCTTTAACTGGGTGTAAATGATGCCCGCCACAACCAGACGAGTAAACCATTTGCGATCGGCGGGGATAATGTACCAAGGAGCATATTTTGTACTCGTGTGATTGAACATATCCTCATAGACAGCCATATAGTCATCCCAAAAGCTACGCTCTTTCGCATCATTCACAGAAAATTTCCAATTCTTTTCAGGGCGATTAATCCTTTCTAGAAAACGTTCTTTCTGCTCCTCCTTAGATACATTGAGGAAAAACTTGAGGACGATCGTCCCGTTATTGACCAGATGCTTCTCAAAGTTGTTGATTTCTTCAAAGCGGCGCTGCCAAATATCATTATCAATTATACTAACAGGGAGCGGTCGCTGCTCTAGGATTTCTGGATGCACTCTTGTTACTAAAATTTCTTCGTAATAAGAGCGATTAAAAATTCCAATTTTTCCTCTTTCGGGTAAAGCCTTAGAACATCGCCACAAATAGTCATGATTTAACTCTTCCGTAGATGGAGCTTTAAAGCTATGCACCTGACATCCTTGAGGATTAATCCCAGACATAACGTGCTTGATGGTACTGTCTTTACCAGCCGCATCCATCGCCTGAAAGATGATGAGCACAGCATGGGTGTTTTGGGCGTAGAGAACATCCTGATATTCAGCTAATGCTTCAATACCTTGCTTTAATTGACCTTTAGCTTTCGACTTTTTGAGGCGATCGGCTTTGTAGGCTGGGTCATAGTCTTTGGCAAGAGAAATTTTTCGTTCTGGTGGAACAATAAAAGGACGAATCAAATCGTCAAGATTTTCGATGGGAAATAGGTTTAAGGATGAATCTGTCATACTTTTAATTCTACCTTCTTAAGGTAATGTCTTGAGATAAGTGATCGCGTCAGCTTGTCATGAAGGCTTTGTATAGAACCCATTTGGGATCTTAGATATTGAGGTAAGATGAATTCGCAAGTGATTATTGAAGTTTTATCGAACTCTACAAAAACTGACGATCGCAGCGATAAATTTAAATTCTATCAAACAATTCCGACATTGCAAGAGTATATTCTGATTGACCAATCTCAGGTTTATGTAGAACAGTATTGTAAGTTGGAAAACAAACTGTGGTCGTACCCTCATTACCATGAGGAGGATGCGGCGCTAGTTTTTAATATATTTCAAGTAGAAGTGCTGCTTGTAGATGTCAATAGAAAAGTAGATTTTGCGCCGGAAAATGAGCCAGAAAATGAGATTGAAGAGAACAAAGAGGAATAAGGGCGATCGCTCCATCGCTAATGTCCACAGCTACACCTTCGCGCGGTTCCCCCAGCGAGATATATAGAACATCCGCTTCTTTATCGTAGAAACCTGTAATAGTTGTGGAATTTTCGATAATTTTTATTGTTTTATCCATATAATTCGCTTATTTGATGATGGCTGTTTTCTCCGGTAAGCTGTTGTGATAAATTTCTTGTAACAAAGACTCTTTCAAGCTTATACTAAAGTCATGAGAAAATTAATGTTTCTTAGAAGAAATATATCTTATCACTTATCGTTCAGTATTCGAGGCAAAAAATGGGGGGAATTTCAGAGACAAGCCGTTTGCAAGGACGAGTGGTAAAAATTCTTAGTGACAAAAGAGGCGGCTTCATTTCACCAGATGATAAAAGTGATAACCTTTATTTTATCGCTTCACAAGTTGAACACGATAAATTTGAAACTTTGAAGCCAGGAGATATCGTTACTTTTACTGTTGGCAAAGGTAAGGATGGCACGCTAGTTTTTGCTAATAAAGTACAATTAGTTAGCGCTGAAAAGACTCCTAAGGATTGTACAACAGAAACTCGCTTTCATGGTCATATCAAAACAATTTTTATCAACAGGAAATCGGGTTATATTACACTTGAGGATAGCACTCAAGACCTCTATTTTATTGCCAAGCAAGTAAAAGAGAATAGATGGGAAACTCTTACAGTGGGGGATGCAGTTACCTTTACTATTGGTGAGAGCCAAGATGGGAGACAATTCGCCAATAAAATCCAGCTTATTGATGTTGAGCAAATAGATCAAACTGATTATCCTGCTGAGTATATCTCAACGCCGATTACCTGTGATGAACTTAAAAACCAAATAATTGAGCAATTTAAGCGAATAGTACATACAACAAGTTCAAGTGAATTTGAGGACTTAACTTTTTTATTACTTAAAAATTTGGGCATTCATTATCTCTATCAATATGATAAGAGAAACCAAGCTGGTAGAGCCGATGGATTTTTCATTATTGGCAATCTTGCAGTAATGTATGATTGCACGCTTAGGGAGGGTTTTGAAGAATATAAAAAAGACCAAATTGAAAACTATATTAACAAGCTTGAGCAGGCTCAATTGACATTTAACCTTAGATCTTCAGACGGTGTACAAAAGAAAAAAACTCTGAGAATTGATGGCAAAAGCAAACAAGTTTGGATTATTACTCTAGGTCAAACCCGAGAAATCAGTGATTACGGTAATATCAAAGTTAAGGAAGTTTCCGTAAATCATCTTATTTGGCTACTTCAAGAGAGATTAAACCGAGATGTGATAGAAGAAGATGATTTGGCCCTTAATCTACTATCTCGTATAGAAAAGGTTATTCCTGCTTAAAGCAGTTGTGAATTGTAAGGTGGGCAAAAGCCCACCCCAATTCTAACTACGCGCCGACAGCTTCCTTGGCCGCGTACAACACCTCAGCATTAATCTTCTCAATCCCTCGTTCGCGGGCGAATTTCTCAGTATTTCGCTTCACCTTACCCCGCACAAAACCGGGGATTTTATTCAACTCCGCCTGTCCATCCTTCGTCCAATTCATATCAGAATCTGCCGAAATACCCTTGGTAATCACTTCCTTAGTATCGTGGCCGCCGAAGATTTCCAGCAAGTGGTCTTCCATTCCCAAAGTAAAGGAATTGTAGACCAAATCTACGCACTGATTTGTACCTTCATAACCCAAAAATGGCTTGTAGCCGATCGGGAAATTTTGGACGTGAATCGGTGCAGCAATTACACCGCAGGGAATATCCAACCGCTTACCGACGTGGCGTTCCATTTGCGTGCCGAAAATTGCCGAAGGTTCCGATGCGGCGATCGCATCTCCAATTTGCCCGTGATCGTCCGTCACCAGCACTTCATCACAATACTCGCTAACCTGTTCCCGGAACCAGTCAGCATCGTGTTTGCAGTACGTTCCTGCCCAGACAACGTGGATTCCCATCTCGCGAGCCAAAATCTTTGTCATCGCCGCAGCGTGCGTATTATCGCCAAATACGACGGCTTTTTTGCCGGTTAAGTTTTGGCAGTCGATCGACCTTGAGAACCAAGCAGCCTGCGACACAAACCGCGTTTGTTGGTCAATAAAATCTTCATAATCAACATCCGCACCTTGAGCATTCAAAACTTGCTGAATCTTCCGAATACAGCGCGCCGTTTCCACCACACCCATCGGCGTAATATCGACCATCGGCGTGCCGAATTCTTTTTGCAAATACTCCCCGGCCATCATCCCCAATTCCCGATAAGGAACCAAGTTAAACCAAGCCCGCGGCAGTCTTTTTAAGTTGTGAACCGAAGCACCTTCGGGAATAACTTCGTTAACTTCAATGCCCAAATCTGCCATCAAACGCTTCAACTCGGTGCAGTCGTGCTGGTTGTGGAAACCCAGCGTAGACATACCGATAATGTTGACAGATGGTTTTTCGCTTTTGGCTTCTACTAAATCGCCTTTTTTGCGAGCTTTGTTAATGTAAAATTGAACGATTTGATCCAAAGTGCGATCGGCAGCTTGCAATTCGTTGACGCGGTAATGGTTGACATCCGCCAGCAATACATCGCCTTTGGCATCCAATTGAGCTCGCTCCACGAAGTTTTCCAAGTCTTCTTGCAGAATGCTGGAGGTGCAAGTCGGAGTCAACACGATTAAATCTGGGTGTTCTTCTCTGTCTTTGCGGGTGATATTGTCCACCACCCGTTCCTGCGAACCCCGCGCCAGTACGTGTCTGTCAACGACGCTGGTAGTTACCGGAGTGAAATCCCGTTCCCTCTCCAGCATGGAACGCATGACGTTGAAATAGTCGTCTCCAATTGGTGCGTGCATGATCGCATGGACGTTTTTGAAGGAAGTGGCCACGCGCAAAGTGCCGATGTGGGCTGGGCCTGCGTACATCCAATAAGCCAATTTCATAGGTATTTTTCCTGATGTTGGTTGAGATTTGCCCGATCGGGCGATTACTGCTAAATTTTAAGGTTGTTTCCGATTTTCTCACCGGATGAATCCTTTAGAAATAATAACTTTCTGAAGATTTACAGATGAGAAAAATCCTCAAACGCTTTTGCTGGCTGGGATTTTACTCGCCCTTCCCACAATTTTACCTTTGTTTTATGGCAATAATTCTTAATGTATTGTCAAGTTTCGTTAAGAACCGGACACATCTTATTAACCTAGGATACCCCAGCCGCACCTGACCCCTAAATTGCTACAATAATTTTCGCCCAACTGCATTATTGACTTTTTAAACAACATCGAATACACTATTAATTAATCCACTATTTCCTCTGTCGCGAAACTTGCTTAATTAGGGGAAATATTGACCTAAAACAAATTCTTGACAAATCCCATGAAACTATCCAAAATTGACTTGAGCAGCGTCTTAGCTGTCGGTCACTCTAACGGCCAGTTAGGACTGTTGATCGATCGCGGCGCAGAAGTCGAATTTATCGAAATAGCCGCACCCGAAGCTGCAATGCACGGCCTGCAAATGGTTGATTTCATCGCCAATACAGATTCCACCGAACTCAATGGCGCTATTGAATCACCAGAAATTGCTCCCTGCGGCGAACCAATTGCTATGATTTCCGTAGATTCCCAAATGGCTAGAGCGATCGGATACAACGAAGAAGAGCAAGTTTTACAAATAGAATTTAGCAGTGGCTCAGTCTATCAATACAGCGACGTAGAACCGGAAATTTGGGAATCTCTGCAAGATGCCGATTCTACAGGCAGATTTTTTAACTCCGACATTAAAGGTTATTATTCGAGCCAGCGCGTAGATGAACCAGCGTAGTTAGAAGTTGCACCTAAAAGCGGTTTGAGCGAGGTGTAATAACTTGCCTATTTTCACTACAAACAAGCTAAATTCAAGCAATCTCCTCAAAGCTGAGATTGTTTTTTTAGGATCGTCTCCTTTTGGCAAAAAGCGTTTTTTTGCAGTGCGAGCTTCAGATATCGCGAGTCTCACAAGCGATCGCACTATCAAAGCAAAGGTGAGATTGTTTTTTTGTCAGCCGTGCGATCGATCCTTACATCAAATCCTTGCACAAATTCTCTATTTGTGCTTTTGTTTACCTAACTGCTGAGGTGACGAAAGCCCCAGGGCGCTTTAGAAAGCAGCAGCTCTTTCCTGTCAAGGCGGATCTTCCCACACACCCCAAAAGATAGCTCTTAAGCGATAATGAAGAATAACATAGGATTTACCAAGAAATTGGGTCTAAAGCCCCGTCCTTTTAGGACGGCTTTTCCTCTTTAAACTTATCAATCCAGTCCTCTACAAGTTGGGTCATTGTTTTTTCTTTCTGTTTGGCAATTCTCCGTAACTTCTCTAAGCGACTCACGGCAATGCGAATACTTAATCTTTGCTTCATCATTTGGCTACCCAATTGCTATCCATTATGGTATCATAATTAGCATGAAAACATTGAAGTTCAAGCTATATCAAAGCAAGTGGAATAAACACCTCAAGCGAAGCATTAATGCTGCTGGGGTGATTTATAACCATTGCATCGCACTTCACAGACGGTACTACCGGATGTGGAACAAGCACTTGAATTGCAGCAAGCTTCAAAGTCATGTCGCTCAACTCAGAAAGCGTAAAGTATTTTGGCAACAGGTTGGATCTCAGGCTGTGCAGGATATCTGTCAACGCATTGAGAAAGCCTACCAACTGTTCTTTAAACATCACAAGAAAGGAGTTAGACCACCTGGCTTCAAGAAAGTTCGCAGATACAAATCATTTACTCTCAAGCAAGCTGGCTACAAAATTTTAGGTAGCAATCGAATTAAAATTGGGAATCGCGTTTATCAGTATTGGAATTCCAGAGAGATAGAAGGCAAAGTTAAGACGTTAACCATCAAACGCACGACATTAGGAGAGTTGTTCATGGTTGTGGTCGTTGACAGCGTTGGAGAGCCTGAAACCAAAGTCGAGACGAGTAGAATCGCTGGCTTTGATTTCGGCTTAAAAACGTTTCTCACCTGCTCAGATGGAACAAAAATTGAATCGCCGCAATTTCTGAAACAGTCCCTCAGTGCTATCAAGAAAGCAAATCGTCAGCATTCCAAAAAACGGAAAGGCTCAGCGAACCGAGAAAGAGCAAGACTTAATCTAGTTCGCAGACACGAGGGCATAGCAAATCGTCGATCTGATTGGTTCTGGAAATTGGCTCACGAATTAACTGATAAGTTTGACGTGCTGTGCTTTGAGACTTTGAATCTAAAAGGAATGCAACGACTCTGGGGACGTAAAATCTCAGACCTTGCATTTGGCGAATTTCTCCAAATTCTCGAATGGGTAGCCAAAAAGAAAGGAAAACAAGTAGTTTTCATCGACCGTTGGTATCCATCTAGTAAAACTTGTTCCCACTGTGGACAAGTTCTGAAAGAGTTGGATCTGTCGGTTCGTGAATGGCGCTGTCCGTCCTGCCAAAGGGTGAACAACAGAGACGAGAACGCCGCGATAAATATTTGTGCGGTTGGGGCATCAACCGTTAAGTTAGGTGATGTTAGACAGGCTACGCCTGCAATTGCTGTTTGAGCTTAGAATCCCCTCGCCTGATAGCAGGGGAGTATGTCAAGAAAAAACCCTGGTTTATAGGAAAAAATCTGGGGTTTGTCAACGACTAGCAACGAAAAAATCGGGTTTCTAGCCCGCCGTGCGTAAGTCCTGTAATATTAACCAAGCACACCTAATTTGAGAGAACCCAACTATGATGGCAATTCCCGGCGTTGCAGTTCTCGCTCTCATTTATGAAAGCAGCACTTCCCTGGTTTACCGCGGCCGCAACGAGCAAGACAACCAACCCGTTATTATCAAACTGATCAAAGAAGACTATCCGACTCCCGAAGAACTCAATAGATACAAGCGCGAATATGAGATTACCGCCAATTTAAACCTCCTGGAAGGAGTTGTTAAAGTATACAAATTGCAGCAGGTTAGAAATAGTCTGGCAATGATTTTAGAAGATTTTGGCGGCGAATCTTTGAGGATTTTCATGGCTTCTCAAAAATTTACAACTTTAGGATTTTTGACCGCAGCCATCAAAGTTGCTGAAACCTTGGGAGAAATTCACGCCCGCAATGTAATTCATAAAGATATTAACCCCTCTAATATAGTTTTCAATCCAGCTACCGGACAAGTTAAACTTATAGATTTTAGTATCTCAACTGCATCCAATCTAGAAGACTTTCCCAATAAAGATCCTAATTTTTTAGAAGGCACTTTAGCTTATATGTCGCCGGAACAAACTGGCAGAATGAACCGCGTAATTGATTACCGTACAGACTTTTATTCCCTAGGCGTTACCTTCTATGAAATCCTATCGGGACAGCTCCCTTTTCCCACTACCGATCCGATGGAGTTAGTTCACTGTCACATCGCCAAACAGCCAGTACCGATCGCTGAAATTGCACTAGAAATTCCTAAAGCTATTTCAGATATTCTCATGAAATTGTTAGCGAAAACCGCTGAGGATCGCTATCAAAGTGCTTGGGGGCTCAAAGCAGATTTGGAAGCTTGTTTGTTTCAGTTGCAAACATCTGGAATTATTACCGAGTTTGCTCTCGGACACCAAGATATTTCAGACAAATTTAAAATTCCTCAAAAACTTTACGGCAGACAGCGAGAAGTTGAAACTCTTTTAGCAGCTTTTGAACGGGTAGCCGCCACAAATAATCGAGCCTACCGCCTCGAACAATCGCAAATTTCTGTCATCAAGAAAGAACTCAAATCGAAAAAAGAAAGCGCTCTGTCAGTGCTGGCGAGAGGACAGCATAAATCCCGCAGCGAGATGATGCTGATTGCTGGTTATTCGGGCATTGGCAAATCTGCAATGGTGAAGATTTTAGACAAATCCATTACCCGCAGGCGCGGTTATTTTATTTGGGGAAAGTTTGACCAGTACAAACGGACTATTCCTTACTCTGCAGTTGTCAGCGCTTTTTCGGAGTTAGTGCGGCAACTATTAACTGAAAGCGAAGCTCAATTGGCAGTTTGGCGCGAAAAACTCCGCACTTCTTTCGGTCAAAACGGGCAAATTATTATTGATATACTTCCCGAAATTGAACTAATTGTCGGAGCTCAATCTCCTGTCGCTGAATTGGGGTCTACAGAATCTCTTAACCGCTTTAATTTAGTATTTCAAAATTTCATTCGCGTATTTTGTCAGCCCGAACATCCGCTGGTGATTTTTCTCGACGATTTGCAGTGGGCAGATTCTGCGACTCTCAAGCTGATCGAATTGATGATGACAGATGAAGCGACACAATATCTGTTTTTAATCGGCGCTTATCGGGATAATGAAGTCAGTCCCACTCATCCTTTAATGATGACTGTGGAGACGCTGCGAAATCAGGAAGCCATCATTAATGAGATTGCTTTGTCGCCGCTGGGGGTCGAAAATATCACTGATTTGATTGCCGAAACTTTGCACAGCGATCGCGAATCTGTCAAACCTTTAGCTGAACTGGTTGTCAACAAAACAGATGGTAATCCTTTTTTTGTTAATCAATTTCTGCAAACATTGTATCAAGAAAACCTGCTAGTTTTTCATCCGCCTCAGTCGGGGAGCAAGGGCGGCTGGCATTGGAATATGACTCAAATTGAGCAGTGCGCTATCACTGACAATGTTGTAGATTTGATGGTGCAGAAGTTGAGAAAACTGCCGTTGCAAACGCAGCAAGTTTTGCGTTTAGTGGCTTGTTTGGGCAACGAATTTGATTTAAATACTCTTTCTTTAATTAATGAAAAAGAAGCGTCGGAAACTTTTTCGCACTTACTGCCGGCGATTAAGTCGGGACTGATTTTGCCAACTTCGGAATTGGAAAGCAAGTCCTTAGATTATGTGCTGTTTCCGCTGTTGATTCTGAATTATAAGTTTTTGCACGATCGCGTACAACAAGCAGCTTACGCTCTGATCGACGACTCGGAAAAAAAGGCAGTTCACCTGAAAATAGGCAGGCAAATCCTCGAAAACACTCCGGCTGAGTATCGCGCTGACAGAATTTTTGAATTAGTCGATCACTTGAATGTAGCTCGATCGCTAATTAGAGACGAGCGAGAATTAATTGAACTAGCAACCCTGAATTTAGACGCCGCCCGCCGAGCTAAAGATGCCACGGCTTATGTTGCGGCTTTGGAGTATTTGACTGCTGGTATGGACGGTTTGACGGCCGATATTTGGGATTTTTACTACGACTTAGCCTTTGCTCTGCACATGGAGCGCGCAAATGTTGAGTATCTAAACGGCTATTTCGAGCATTCAGAAGAATTTATTAACATAACTTTGCAAAAAGCGCGATCGCCCTTAGAAAAGGTAGAAATTTACAACCTGCTGATTGTGCAGTACACCCTCCGCGCCAAGTACGAAGAAGCCGTTAAAGCCGGAATCCAAGCTTTGAACTTGCTGGGAATTGACTTACCGCTAGACGGGCTGCAAAAAGTCATCTCCGAAGAATCAGCAACAGCCAAAAAACTTTTAGCAGGTAAAGACATCTCTTCCTTAATTGACGCACCAGAAATGACGGTACTAGACAAAAAAGTTGCCGTCAAATTAATCACAAACTTATTAACATCAGCTTACCTCAAAAATCCCGACTTGTGGAAAGTCAGCGTCTTAAAAGGAGTCAATCTCTCTCTCACCTACGGTTTAGTTCCCGAAGCATCTCTCTGTTACGCGGGCTACGGTATGTTCTTAAACGCTGTTTATGGAGATTACAAAGCAGCTTATCAATTTGCCATGTTGTCCCTAAATTTGAGCGAAAAATCTGGAAATATCGGCTTGAAATGCAGAGCTTGTTCCTCCTTAGTTAGTATTTTTTATTACTGGTTCAACCATATCAAAGATTGCCACGCCATCAGCAATGAAGGATATCAAGCTGCCTTAGAATCAGGAGATTTAGAATACGCGGGTTATATTCTCTCCAACCGCATAGCCAACTACTTTTTTCAAGGGAAAGAAATATCCCTCATGCTAGCAGACACCAGCAGGTATTTGCTATTCAGCCAAAAAACCAAAAATCAACTTGTTACCGACATATTATTAGGGGCAGAGTTGATTCTCCGCAACTTGAGCCAACTCACTTCTGAAAAGTTTGTATTTGAGAGCGAAGATATCAGCGAAGCTGAATATGTACAAAACTGTCTAGCTCATCAAAATTTGTACTCGCTGTGCCTTTATCAGATTCGCAAATGTCAGGTAATGTACTGGTACGGAAACTTCAACGAAGCGCTGCAACTAGCTTTGGAAGTAGAAAAGCAGCTATCTTTTATTACTGCAGCAATACCCGCTACCGAATGGAATTTTTTCTTTTCTCTAGTTTTAGCAGCAGTTTTTCCCACTGTTCCAAAAGACCAGCAAAAACAATACCTAAAAAGGTTAGAAGCCAATCAAAAACAGATGAAGATTTGGGCGGACAACTGTCGCGAAAACTTTCTGCACAAGTACCTTTTAGTACAAGCAGAAATAGCTAGAATTACCAAAAAAGACTCAGAAGCTGTAGAGCTTTACGATTTCGCGATAAATTTAGCTCAAGACAACGAGTTTATCCAAAATGAAGCCCTCGCTAACGAACTAGCAGCCAAATTTTGGTTGAGTAAAGGTAAATATCAATATGCCAAAATCCACTTGCGCGAAGCTCACTCGTGCTACTTGCGCTGGGGCGCTGTCCGCAAAGTTGAAGATTTAGAACAAAAGTATCCGCAGTTGCGAGAAATGACCCCGCTGCACGGAAGTTTTAACAACAATCCAACTACAACAACTATTCATACTTCTACTGGCAGCGATGCGAGAGTGCTAGATTTAGCAAGTGTAATGAAAGCATCTCTAGCGATTTCCAGCGAAATTGTTTTAGACAAATTGCTGGCTTCTTTGATGAGGATATCACTGGAAAACGCGGGCGCACAATCCGGTTTTTTGATTTTGGTGAGAGATGAAAAATTGTTAATTTCAGCTCAAGCGTCAGTAATTGCTGAAGATGTAGCGGTGCTGCAATTTACGCCTGTTGAAGAATGTCAGGATTTACCTGTGACGGTGATTAATTTTGTGGAAAGGACTCGCTCGGACGTGGTGTTGAGCAATGCGACGGCTGAGGGGCGATTTACGGCAGATCCTTATGTGGTAAAACACCAGCTCAAATCTCTTTTGTGTACGCCGATAGTCAATCAACGCAAATTAATCGGCATTCTTTATTTAGAAAACAACTTAACAATCGGAGCATTTAATGCCCACAGATTAGAAGTTTTAAGGTTGCTTTCTTCCCAAGTTGCAATTTCTTTAGACAATGCTCTGCTTTACAATTCGGTGGAGCAGAAAGTGCAAGAGCGGACGCAGGAATTGAATGAAAAAAACGAGCGTTTAGAACAAACTTTGCGCGAACTAAAACTCACTCAAGCTCAATTAATTCAAACTGAAAAGATGTCTAGCTTGGGGCAAATGGTGGCTGGTGTCGCTCACGAAATTAATAATCCTGTAAGTTTCATCTACGGCAATCTCAATCCGGCTAGCGAATACGTAAAAGATTTGCTGAAATTGATCGAGCTTTATCAGCAAAACTATCCAGAACCTGTTGATGAAATTCTAGAGGAAATAGAAACAATTGAACTGGAATTTTTGAGCGAAGATTTGCAAAAACTGCTGGATTCGATGAAAGTTGGAGCGGAAAGAATCCGAGATATTGTGTTGAGCTTGCGGAATTTTTCGCGCCTCGACGAAGCGCAAATGAAGTCGGTTGATATCCATGAAGGTATTGACAGTACGGTGATGCTGCTGCAACCGCGCTTGAGGAAAGAGGGCGGACGTTTGGGAATTGAGGTGATTAAAAATTATAGCCAACTGCCGTTAATTACTTGTTATGCGTCGCAGTTGAATCAGGTATTTATGAATCTTTTGACCAATGCGATTGATGCGCTGCTTTTGGCAAGAGATTGCCCGGAAAGCTCTCAAAAACAGCCGAATATTACAATTTCTACGGAGCTGACAGACAGGAATTCGGCGATAATTAGAATTGCTGACAGCGGGCCGGGGATGAGCACTGAGGTGCTGCACAAGATATTCGATCCGTTTTTTACAACTAAACCGGTGGGTTCTGGGACTGGTTTGGGGTTGTCGATTTCTCACTCGATTGTTGTTAGTTCCCACGGCGGAAATTTGACTTGCGTTTCTGCACCGGGAGAGGGTACGGAGTTTGTGATTGAGATTCCGATCGCCCCGCGGCAAGTTTTGTAAGAAATAGCGAATATTGGGCGAATATCCGGCGGTTGAAACCGCGTCTACACAAACAATGTCCGCCTTTGGGAGGCTAAGAAAATTGTACTTGGCGGTATAAATCTGCGATCGCAATTTCCACACCCACCGATTCAAGTAGCAAAGAATCGCCCAAACCATATTCTGACAGCACCCACTGACTCTGTTGATTGCGTCGAAACAGTTCTACTCCGGGCTGTTGAACTTGCACTAAAACATACTCTTGCAGCGTTGGAAATTGGCGGTATTTAGCAAATTTGGTGCCGCGATCCGCTGCTTCTGTGGAAGGTGATAAAACTTCGACAATCAAGGAAGGAAATTGCACTAATTGCGGATCGTTATCGCGATCGTCGCAAGTTACCATAACATCAGGATAAAAATATTTTTGCCCTCGTTCTACTTGCGCTTTTACATCCGTCATGTACATCTCGCAAGGGCGATCGACAAGGGCATCATCCAGGAGTTTCGAGAAGTTGAAGGTAATTCGATTGTGATCGCGGGTGCCGCCGGTCATGGGCACAACTTCGCCATCCCAATACTCGTAGCGTTCTTCTTGGGTGGGTTCCCAAGCTAGGTATTCTTCTGCGCTCATCAATGGGCGATCGGGTAAAGCAACCATAATTGCGATCGGGTAATGAAGTCTGTTTCTAGGATAACAGGAAGATTGGCTTCCCTGCGCGGGGATTGATGAAGGGCGATCGCTCTAAACTATCAACTTTGTTAAACCCTCATAGGAAGTGATATAATTGGTAAAAAATACCTTCAGGAGAAACAGATGAAAGCTGTTGAAGTAACGGGAACCCTGGATGAAAAAGGTCAATTATTTCTCGATCGCGCGATCGAAGACTTCCCCCCCAGCCGCGTGCGAGTTATCGTACTTTTTCCCGAAGTAACAGAGGAAACCGAAATCGATCCTGATGATACTCCCATTGCCGAAGTGAAAGCAAGTCTCAGGAGAGCATTACAGCAAGCAAAAGCCGGACAAACCCGACCAATTTCTGATCTGTGGGAGAGAATCGATGCTGAATGAGCCTCATCTAGTTTCTATCAGATTCTCAGACGAATTTGAGGAAAACTTATATACCTTGTCAAAAAGATATCGACTGATTCGCTCGGATGTTCAGCCAATTATTGAACAATTCCAAGGGGGTAATTTTACTGGCGATCGCATCCCCGGAATGGGTGAAAATTATGTCATCTTGAAGGTGAGAGTTAGAAATAGCAATATTCAAAAAGGAAAAAGCGCTGGTTATCGACTGATCTATCAAGTTGAATCACCGACTAGCGTACTGCTATTAACCATTTATGCTAAATCAGATCGAGAAGATATTAGTCCTAATGAGATTCGTAACATCTTAGCTGAGTTAGACCCGGATGAATGAATGAATGATTAATGTCGGTAATCACGAGGTTAAAATTAACCAAGTTAAAAAGCTTGCCGCTGAGCCTCCAACAATTCCTGAATCCCAGTTTCTGCCAAATCCAAAATTTGATTTAACTGACTGCGGCTGAAACTTCCCTCTTCCGCAGTTCCCTGAATTTCGATGATGTTCAAATCCCCATTCATCACTACATTACAATCAATTTCTGCCGCCACGTCTTCAAGATAATTCAAATCTAAAAATAGCTCATTTTCCAAAAGTCCCACAGACACGGCCGCCACTTGGCGAATTAAGGGCGATCGCACCAAATCACCTTTTTGCACCAACTTATTCAAAGCATCAGCCACAGCCACAAACCCGCCATTAATTGAAGTCGTGCGAGTCCCCGCATCAGCTTGCAAAACATCCGCATCCACAAGTATCGTGCGTTCGCCCAAAAGCTCCATATCCAAGCACGATCGCAAACTCCGGCCAATCAACCGCTGAATCTCTTGAGTGCGTCCCGATAACTTCATAAATTCCCGTTCTTGCCGCTGCGGCGTAGAACCGGGCAACATCCGGTACTCCGCCGTCAGCCAGCCTTTTCCGGTATTCTCCAGAAACCTAGGCACTCCCGGCTTGATTGTAACGCTGCACAGTACCTGAGTATCGCCGCTTTTTGCGAGCACCGAGGCGCTGGCAAATTTCGTAAATTCGCGATCGAAACTAATCGGACGAAGTTGATTTGGCTGTCTGCCATCTGCACGTTTTATTGACATAAGTTATTTGTTATTTGTTGTTCGTTATTTGTTGTTTGTTACTCGTTACTTGTTATTGGTAATAATCAACAAATAACAGCTACTGCCAACTACCAACTGCCAACTGACTACTGACTACTGACTACTGCCAACTACCAACTACCAACTGCCAACTGACTACTGACTACTGACCATTTTGAGAATATCTTGCTGCACTTGTTCGGGGGATTGGTCGCCGTTGATAGTTAACAGTTTGTGGCGATACTCGTAATACTCTAAGATAGGAATAGTGCGTTCCTCGAACAAATCTAGCCGGCGGTGTAAAATTTCTGGCTCGTCGTCCGATCGATCGCGTTCGATCGATCGGCTCAACAAAACTTCATTGGGAACCTTCAGCCAAATTGCCCAATCTAGCTCCTGCGCCAAACCCTCTAATAAAAAATCCAATTCCTCAGCTTGAAAAGCCGTTCGCGGATATCCCTCCAACAGCCAGCCATTAAAGACATCCCACAGCAAAAGCCGGCGGCCGATAAACTTAATCAAAATTTCATCGGGCACTAAATCGCCCGATTCTACATAAGGCACCGCCAACTTGCCCAAGTTTGTTTTACCTGCGATTTCGGCCCGCAGAATGTCCCCTAATGCCAGCAAAGGGATGCTCAAATTGCTGCACAGTAGTTCAGCCTGAGTTCCCTTTCCCGCTCCTGGCCCTCCCAGAATTACCAATCTCACACTGCTTGCTCCTCGTGCCGCGACATTAAAATTCTACGCGATGTTTACCTTTTCTTGACAATCCCCGACTTCCCAAGATTCCTCTTGCCTTGCTCATTCATCCTGTAACTGTCTATTTTTGGCGATCCCCGCCATATTTGGGTAAAAAACCCGGTTTCTGCGCCGCCGCGCTCGTCTAGTTCAAAAAAAACCAAACGACTGTGACTGCGACTGCGACTAGCTTTTGACTAATTGTACATCTAGCGTTCTATCTGATGTGCGATCGGCAAAGTAAACTATATATTGTTCAGCAGGCTCGATCGAACCCAAGATCGGAGCCGCCGTCAAAACTTAGTTACTATTAAACAATATTGCATAAGTCCTCCATTAATACATAAACCGCAGATGTTAGGCAGATACAACACAGATATACGCAGATAATTTCAGATAATTTGTGAATGAGTACAAGAGGTATATTATTGCTTAATTCCTGCCTTTAGTCCCTGCTTCCGACTTTCTTATTCCTTCTTCCTACAAATCTCGGCGCGACAGCAGAAACCAGATCCCGCCCAAACCCAAAACACCGCACAAAACCCCACCTTCCCACCCAAAAACAGTCCCTCCCGGTAAATGTCCAGGCATTGCCTTAGAAGTAAAATTCAATTCAGTATAATATACCCACTCACCGTTAACCCGCCACCCCACCCGATCGCCAAATTTCTCCCAAACAGTAGCATCATAAACACCAGGCTTTCCCCCCAACTTTACCCACAAATTTTTTTGCACAGAAAAGCCGAACCTGCGGTGACTGTACCTAACCCAAAGCTGGTCAATCGTCTCTAAATCCTTAACGGGAAACTTCCTAATATCTTCCTCGCTCAAATAACCAGTAGAAACTTGCTCCATCGCCTCCAGCATTTTCACAGAAGTTTCTTCATCAGCACCCCGCCAATTTTTAGCAGCAAGCAGCCTTTCCAAGTGAGAATAATCAATGCCTTTTTCCGACTCTAAGTTCACAGCAACTGGCGGAGTACCAGTCACGGGCTGAGTCGGTAATGAAGGACTGAGAACTGTTGCTTGCTGCAAATTTACCAGTCCTGGCACCACAACAATAGGAGGTTTGATAACTTCCAAAACTTCCGTAGCAGACTTATAGCGGTCTTTGACATATTCCTGAATCAATTTATCCAAAATCTGACTTAAATCCTGGCTAATTTTTGTTCCTTTCGGCAAAGCCTCCCTCCAAAGCCAGCGACCTTCGAGCGGATCGTAAAGGTCATCGTGAATGTCGCCGTAGATATCCAAATAAGGCATAACAGAAGTCAGCAAGCGAATGCAAGTCACTCCTAAACTGTAAAGGTCACTAGCAGGAACAGCCCTACCGTGACGCTGTTCTAGAGCCGCGTAACCTGGAGTTCCTAACTTGGTTCCAGCCTTGGTAGGAGCCTCAGCTACTACCTGTTTGGAAACCCCAAAATCTATCAGCACGAATTTGCGATCGCGATTTCGCCGGATCACGTTCTCAGGCTTAATATCCCGGTGAATGACATTGCGCTCGTGAACAAAATTCAGCACAGGTAACAAATCTAACAGCAGTTCCCTTGTCTTAGTTTCGCTATAAGCACCATATTTTTCTAACTCATCCTTTAAATTATTGCCATCAATAAACTCTTGCACCAAATACAAGCGCCCATCTTCCTCAAAATAAGAAATTAACTGAGGAATTTGTGGGTGTTTCAGTTCGTAAAGCCGCCTTGCTTCTTGTTCAAACAGTCGGACATACTTTTTAAAATGAGTAGGTTTTCGCTGAAACTCTAGAGGGGGCGACAACTGTTTTATAACGCATAATTCCTCAAATTTTCCATGATTTACCGCTCTAAAAGTTCTACCAAATCCCCCATCGCGTAGCGGCTCAGTAGCTGCATAAAGGTCTTTTAGCAGCAGCTTTGAACCACAATTAAGACAATACTTTGTGCCTGGTGGGTTCTGACGCTTGTCTCTTGGGCAATCGAGATTAAGGCAGTATGTCATATATTAAAAAAAATGCGAAAAATTATACTCGGGGTGTCATTTTATTCAAGATTCCGATCGCGAGTTGGTGTTTGTGGAGGCGAGACTGGGCACCTTAGCATAGCTGCAGCCACCGTCGCCCTCGGGATCGCTCTCGCCAGACTGCCCCTAAGCAAGTATAACTCTCTTGATGGTTTGACCTCAAACTCGAAGTCCAAATCTAATCCTAAACTTCGATCGGCTCAATACATTTGATTTAGCGGTCAAATAGCCAGCAGATTTAACAAAAATAGTAATTTATTACCCAGCCAGTTAGTTTTGCAATGCCGAAAACAAAACTTAGGATTCTGCCTGAGATATAATTTTATTGCCAGAGAGAAGCAGACTAACCGGAGGTGTCGCTGTCCTCAAGTTCGTTAGCGAAGCCCTCGAAGAGGATCGACCTCAACCTTTATCAAGTATAAAATTTTACCAAAGCCCTGCCAAATCAACCATCCCAAACTCCCTAACTCTCCCTACATTAAAATAAATATTAGCTGGCTCGATCGCACTCGGATTGCGCGATCGACAATTAGCCAGTTTAAGCTGCTGTTTTTTTTTCAGCTATTACCACTTAAATTTATTGCGATCGGTCTACTTAATTAGGAACTGACAGTGACACCCAAACTACCGCCATCTAAAACTCCCGCCAACAGCAAAAAATTAGCAAAAATTCCCTGGTTCGAGCGGTTCATGGCACTCGTCGCCATCGGAAATTTCAGTCTAGTATTATTTGACATAACTTACATACCGTGGCGTGATTTTTACTTCCGGCAACTACCAGTTATTACCAAAATATACGACCCATTTAAAGGAATTAAACCGCACCGAGACACCAATAAATATCTAGAAACTTTAGAAGAATTAAAAATTCTAGTAGTGCAAACAGGCTTGGAATCTCCCCAAGTAGCAGCCAAATTGCAGGAAATCAACAATCTGACCGCAAAAATGATCGACGAAGATCCCTTTCGAGTAGCATCAAAAAGCGGTGCCCTAGAAAAAATCAAAGACCGGATGCGCGATCGCGCCCCGAATCCGCAAGACTCCGCCAAACAATCATTCACAACATTCTGGAGTCAAAACTATTTAAACAAAAAAGGCTGGCAACAAGAAATCACTTGGTTTGATGCCAAAATTAAGCCGTTAATCGCCACCAACTATTACCGGACGATGGGAGAAAACGGCGAATTTACTGACAACTTCTGGCAAATCGACCTGCCATTTATGGCTTTATTCGCGATCGAATTTCTAGCCCGCACCTACTTCATCAGCCGCCGACACCGCAGCGTCACTTGGCGATCGGCCATGCTTTGGCGGTGGTACGACATCTTCCTGTTCCTCCCGTTCTGGCGCCTGTTGCGAATATTGCCCGTCACAATTCGCATCCACCAAGCCAAAATGCCGGATCTTCAACCCATACGCACCCAAATCAGCCGAGGTTTCGTCGCCAACTTCGCCCAAGAATTGACCGAAGTAGTAGTAATTCAGCTCATCAACCAGATGCAACAATCTATTACCACAGGCGAACTAGCTCGTCAACTATTTCAATCCCCAAAACAGCAATATTTAGACATCAACAATATCAACGAAATAGAAGCGATCGCCACCCATCTAGTCCAAATCACCGTCTACAAAGTCCTGCCCCAACTCCAGCCCGACCTAGAAGCCCTCCTCCGCTACAATATAGAATTATTTCTCAAACAATCCCCCCTCTATCAAGGATGGAAGCAAGTGCCCGGATTGGGAAACCTCCCCGCACAGCTAGCAGAGCAATTAGTTGCAGAACTATCCAAATTAGTCACCCTCGGCCCCCAAGATGCCTACGAAGCCTTTAAAACCGCCAGCGAAGACCCCGTAGGCACCAAACTCTCAAGCCAGCTAGTCCAACATTTCGGGCAAGCTTTAGGAGCCGAACTCCAACAGCAGCAAACCTGGCAAGAAATACAACTGCTGCTGTCCGACTTCCTAGAAGAGTTCAAAATCAACTACATCCAGCGGTTGAGCGAAGAAGACTTCGAGAAAATTTTAGAGCAAGCTAAGGAACTGCAGCGGATAGCCCCCCGTTAAGCTAACGGATGTTGGGGGAAGAAGGAAGAAGGAAGAAGGAAGAGGGAAGAAGGAAGAAGGAAGAGGGAAGAGGGAAGTTCGGCAACGGATTATTTAACGGATTTAACGGATTTAGATGTAAAGGATGGATGTTGAGGTTCGATTTTTCCCCTCTCTCCAGCTCTCCCCCTCTCCCACTCTCCCACTCTGCCACTCTCCCCTCCGACAGTCTCGCCGGCGCGATCGATTTGTCACCGGACGGGCGATCGAGCTAAACTGAAAACTGAGGTCAACTTCGATCGGAGACAGCCCTCAAACTTCTTGGAAGAAACTGTTTCACCTAGGAGTGGGTCAAGCCCACTTTTTTTGTTGCGTTAGTCGCAGCCAAACAACTTAGGGCATCACACCTGCAAGCTGAAGACTTGCCGGCCGCGGGCGACGCAACAAAGTCATCCGTCGGCTAGAACACAGAAAGTAGAAGGCAGAATTTAAACCCCACAAGCTCATCCTCGGGCTTGAAAATCTGACATCTTTTTCTTCATTCCACAAATCAACTTGAGGGTAAAAACCCTCAGATATTGCGGTCAAAAATCAGGTCGGTCGATTTGAGATTTTCCATTTTCGATTTGAGATTTACTCCACAGATTAATCTGGGAGCCAAAACTTGAGTCTAAAATTTTTGGCTCTCCCCGACAGCAGTTGGGAGCCGATCTCGGTTTTTTGGGCGGGATCGAAGCAAAGCAATCTCAATAACTGATTTTTCCTTACCGTTTCCGAGTTCAGGAGTTTTAACTTAAGTATTCGATATGACTCATCCCCTAATCCCACAAATCATTGACTTAGCTACCCCCGTTGCGGAAACACTGGGATTGGAAGTAGTGGGAGCAGTGTTTCACACCAACCAAAATCCTCCCGTCTTGCGGGTAGACATCCGCAACCTGCAGCAAGACACCGGTTTAGCCGACTGCCAGCGGATGAGCACAGCCCTCGAAGCCGAGTTAGACGCAACCGACATCATCCCCGAAGCCTACGTGCTAGAGATTTCCAGTCCCGGAATATCCCGATTACTCAGCAGCGATCGAGAATTCATTACCTTTAAAGGCTTCCCAGTGACAGTCAAAGCCACCGAACCAGACTCGCGAATCAAAGAGTGGAAAGGACTACTGGTAGGCCGGGATGAAACAGCGGTTTATCTCAATCTAAAAGGGCGACAGGTTAAAGTTCCCCGCCTTCAAATTGCGCGAGTTGAACTAGACGAAGGAAAGGAGGAGTAAAGGTAAATTTTGAGTTTTGAGTTTTGGGCTCTCGGGGCGGTGCCTGTGAGTGTCCGCCAGATTTGAGATTTTAGATTGCCTCGCAGTAAGCTGAAAATGCTTTGCTGCGAGTTAATTTTTAAGAATCAAATCGAGAGCCTCGGGTTGAGTTGGCACAACAAATAAATTGTGACAACACCGAATTTACCTAACCCTATTTTGGTAACTCATAAATCATCACCCATCAATTTCTATCAAAACTCACCAATTATCTTTTCGCGATTACCAGTTACGTATTGTCACAGTAAAAAAGGAGTGTTTTATATGTCAATGGTTCCCCTGCCCGGACTTAAAGAAATGGTCGAAGGTATTAGCAAAGAGCGAAATTTACCTAAACACGCCGTCCAAGCAGCCTTGCGAGAAGCCCTGCTCAAAGGATACGAACGCTACCGCCGCACCCAAAAACTAGACCACTTCAGCGAAGAATACTTCGATAATTTTGATGTAGAACTGGACGCAGAACAAGAAGGTTTCCGCGTTTTAGCAAACAAAACTATTGTAGAAGAAGTCGAAAATCCCGATCACGAAATATCACTTTTGGAAGTGCAAGAAGTAGCCACAGAAGCTCAGCCGGGGAGCATCGTACTCGTAGACGTCACACCAAATCAAAAAGAATTTGGTCGCATGGCAGCCATTCAGACTAAACAAGTTCTTGCTCAAAAACTGCGCGACCAACAGCGCAAAATGATTCAAGAAGAGTTTAAAGATTTAGAAGAAACTGTTCTTCAAGCAAGAGTGATCAGGTTTGAGAGGCAGTCGGTAATTTTAGCAGTCACCAGCAGTTTCGGTCAGCCGGAAGTAGATGCCGAACTCCCCAAGCGCGAACAGTTGCCCAACGACAATTACCGGGCCAACGCTACATTCAAGGTTTATCTCAAAAAGGTAGGCGAAGGCTCCACGAGAGGGCCGCAGTTACTTGTGTCTAGAGCAGATGCAGGTTTGGTGGTTTACCTGTTTGCTAACGAAGTACCAGAAATAGAAGACGGGGTGGTGAGGATTGTCGCCGTAGCCAGGGAGGCAAATCCGCCATCCCGGCACGTCGGCCCTCGGACTAAAATAGCAGTTGATACGCTCGATCGCGATGTAGACCCGGTAGGAGCCTGCATCGGAGCGCGGGGATCGCGGATTCAGGTAGTAGTCAACGAATTGCGCGGCGAAAAAATAGACGTGATCCGCTGGTCTCCAGATCCGGCCACCTATATCGCTAACGCTCTTAGTCCTGCTAGAGTAGATGAAGTGCGTTTGGTTGCCCCAGAAGGCAGGCGAGCTCATATTTTGGTCGCTGAAGACCAACTGAGTCTTGCCATAGGCAAAGAAGGTCAGAACGTCCGCCTCGCAGCCCGCCTGACAGGTTGGAAAATCGATATCAAAGATATTGCTAAGTACGATCGCGAGGCCGAAGACATCAAATTGGAAGCAGAAGCTACCAGGCTGGAAGAAGAAGAAGAAGAAGTAGCAGGAGACTACTACGAAGACGAAGACGAAGCATCAGGCTTCGACGGCGAGGCGGAAGCCGCAGAATTGGCAGCAGAAAAGGCAGCAACAGACGAAACCGCAGCCCCAGTCTAAAAACTGCGCTCTTGACCAAGATTTTTCCGCACGGGAGACAAGGAGAACTTGTCCCCCTCGGACACTATCCTCCTCTTCTCCCCCTCTCCCCTTCTCACTTTGATGAAACCGAACTACCGGTGTTGTGCAAGTTGTCGAAAAATAGCTCCAAAGGAAGCTTTTTGGCGAGTAGTCAGGGTCTATCCTTCTCATCAGGTACAATTAGATCGCGGCTTCGGTCGTTCCGCTTACCTTTGTCGGGCGAGCGAATGCCTGAAAGCAGCTCAGAAAAAAAATCGACTTGGGCGATCGCTCAAAGCGCCTGTGTCTGACGAACTGTACCAAACACTTTGGCAGCTTTTAGACACATCTGACTGTACATTTGACTCGGGTTCAACCGGGCGAAAAACCGACAAGAGTTCGGTATCGACTGTATAATAAACCCTCGCGGGCAGCACGCGCCAGTAATTACTGGTAGCGCCAGCTCTACAACCTCAATCCGATCGGCCCACCAGTCTGGAAAGATTTGTGTCAGATTAGATAAGGGTAGGGTACTAGCAGAGGTATCCTCAAGGTGGAAAAGCTAACTTAGAAGCTTGAAAAAGTGGCAGTTGCCAAAAAAAAATCAGACTTCGACAGTTGCCACTTTCCCAAAAAAACTTGAAAATTATCTCAAGGCAGACTTCAGCGAGGTGCATCTTTTAGATAAAATTACCTTGCTGAGTACCAAAACCCCGATTCCTGACACTGAATCAATCACAGCGAATGATGTCGTCATTAGAACAAAGAATCAAAATGTAAAAACTGGTTGGCACAAAAGAGGGCAGAGTGGATGAACAACGGCAAAGTAAGAATTTACGAATTATCACGGGAACTAAATTTGGATAATAAAGACATCTTGGCAGTTTGCGAGCGGCTCAATATTTCAGTCAAGAGCCACAGCAGCACAATTACAGAATCAGAAGCAGAACGAATTCGCAAAACGGCGGAAAAATACGTAGCCAGCAGCCACTCTTCCCCCGGCAAGCCAGCTCCTACCGAAAGAGCAGCAGCGCCATCAAAAGAGTCTGGCCCTCACCCTAACGACCAACAAAAAAAGCAGCAAATTTTAGAAATACGCAGTCCAAAAGTAAGGCCGGCTGGTGATTCCTCCCAGCAGGCGGGCAACGAGGAGCAAAAAAACGAGCCTGGTGCTACCGTGGCAACTCCTCCCAAATCGCCTGCCGCCGGGCAACTCCAGCCCCCCGCTAAACCAAATATCAATCGACCGGTGCTGTCGAAGCCAAATGTCTCTGGCTCGGGAGCAACTTCGGAAACAGATTCAGAAACAGCTTCGGAAACAGTAGGTGCGATCGCCCCGGAAACAACCGCCCTGGATCAAGCACCTGCGGCACCTGCGACAGCTCAACCGCCGTCGTCCAAGGCACCTGATCGTACCCCGCGCCAGCCAGCCACCCCCCCACCAGCACCGGGGGCAAAACTCACGTCGCCACCAGTCAGAGCGACGGCGGAGTCGGCAACGCGCACCCCACAAAGTCTGGGAAACAAGCCGGTACTAAAACTTGCCAGAACCGAGCAAGAGCAATCACAACAAACAGAAAATCTGGAAGCGCCGGCAAAACCGAGCCGCCCCAGCAGACCCGCACCGGGAGGTAGTGAGGGCCAAAGACCTCGCCCTAGCGCTGGCGGCCCTGTCAGAACTGCACTTGCCGATCGACCGCAGCCCGGTGGCCCGCGCCGGAGCCTAGCGCCCGTAACGTCAGCAGGAGGGCTGCGTAGCCGAGGTGGTGACACCGGAGCCACAGGGGATGACACTGATGACAATGATGAAGATAATACGCCGCTGGATACTCTTCTCCTTCCCAAGCCGACTCTTCCGCGTCCAGCCAAAAAGACATCGGTCATTTGGGAAGAAGATGATGACGAAAACTCAGATGCTGCCAAAGCTGCCAAAAAGGTCAAGCAGGCACGTTCTCGCCTCAAACCCATAGACGAGGATGACGATGACTTAGAAAATGGCTTGGATATGCCAGCGCCAGTCACCGTCAGCCTGTCCCTAGCCCGCCCAGCTAAAGCAAAGGGACAAGCAGCACCAAAGTCAACACCAACTCCGGGCGCACCGGGAAGCAGCGGCAAAAACAAAAGACCGGGCCCTTCTCACGATAAAAGTTCTTCTGGTTCTTCTGGGGGACGCGGCAGCCGGGGCAAAACAGCCGAAGCTAAGGTAGAACGTCCAGAAAAGCTGCTGCTGAGCAGACCGATGACCGTTCAAGAACTAGCAGTTACTTTGGCTGTTCCCGAAACCGAAATTATTAAACGGTTGTTCTCAAGAGGCATTGCGGTCAACATTACCGAAACCCTAGATATTTCAGCGGTGAGAACGGTAGCCGAAGAAATGGGTGTAGAGGTAGAAACTCCCGAAAAAGTAGCCCCAGCGCTCAAAGTCATCGAGATGATCGATGAAGCAGATTTGGAATACCTCGAGCGCCGTCCGCCAGTGGTAACGATTATGGGTCACGTAGATCACGGCAAAACAACCTTGCTCGACTCGATCCGCAAAACAAAGGTGGCTCAAGGAGAAGCTGGGGGTATTACCCAGCACATCGGTGCTTATCACGTAGATGTGGTACACGAAGGCAAGAGCCAGCAGGTGGTGTTTTTGGATACGCCCGGTCACGAAGCCTTTACAGCAATGCGGGCTCGGGGAACGCGGGTTACGGACATCGCTATCTTGGTGGTGGCGGCGGACGATGGCGTGCGTCCCCAGACAATTGAAGCGATCAGCCACGCGAAAGCGGCGAAAGTGCCAATTGTCGTGGCTATTAATAAAGTAGACAAGGAGGGCGCTCAGCCGGAACGGGTGAAGCAAGAGCTGACTGAGTACGGCTTGGTCGCAGATGACTGGGGCGGTGATATTACGATGGTTCCGGTCAGCGCGATTAAGGGGGAAAACCTGGATACGCTGTTGGAAATGATTCTGACAGTCGCGGAAATGGAAGACCTCAACGCTAACCCGAACCGCGCTGCTAAGGGTACTGTGATTGAAGCTCACCTCGATAAGGCAAGGGGGCCTGTGGCAACCCTGCTGGTGCAGAACGGCACTCTGCGAGTGGGCGATATTGTGGTCGCAGGCTCGGCTCTGGGTAAGGTGCGGGCAATGATCGACGATCGCGGCGATCGCGTAGACCAAGCAACTCCATCCTTTGCGGTGGAAGTGTTGGGGCTGCGGGATGTACCTCGCGCCGGAGACGAGTTTGATGTCTTCGGAAACGAAAAAGAAGCAGCGGCGATCGCCAGCGGAAGAGCTACCTTCCAACGAGATTCTCGCCTGCTCCAAGGTGGCCGGATCAGCCTCAGCGGCTTCTCTCAACAAGCTAAGGAAGGCGTTCTCAAGGAACTCAACTTGATCTTGAAGGCAGATGTCCAAGGCTCCCTCGAAGCAATTGTCGGCTCTCTGACTGAACTTCCTCAAAAAGAAGTTCAACTCCGACTGCTGCTGTCTGCTCCTGGCGAAATCACAGAAACAGATATTGACCTCGCTGCAGCCAGTAATGCTGTAATTATCGGGTTCAATACTACTCTCGCCACCGGCGCTCGCCAAGCGGCCGACCAAGCGGGCGTAGACGTGCGGGAATACAGCATCATCTATAACCTCTTGGATGATATTCAAGGGGCGATGGAAGGTCTGCTGGAACCAGAACTGGTGGAAGAACCTCTGGGTAAGGTGGAAGTGCGCGCTGTCTTTGCGATCGGTCGTGGGGCTGTCGCTGGCTGTTACGTACTCGAAGGCAAGGTCATCCGCAACTGTAAGGTGCGGGTACGCCGGGGCAACAATATCGTTTACGAAGGTATCCTCGACTCGCTCAAGCGGATGAAGGAAGATGCTAAGGAAGTCAATACTGGCTACGAATGCGGCATTTCCTTGAGCGGCTTTAGCGACTGGGCCGAAGGCGATATTATTGAAGCCTACCGCATGGTTACTAAGCGCCGGACTCTATCTCAATAGTTTTGAGTGGTGAGTTTTGAGTTGGAAGAGAAGTTTTGAGTGCAGGTAACTAAATTGCCGATCGCTCGAAACTACTCTCTTCAACTCAATACTCCAAAACTAGATTTCTGGCATAAATCTTTAATGCGAGCCGATCGACCGCAGATGCTATTGGGATAAACACAGATCAACGCAGATTCATTTCAAAATACGTTTGTGAATCAGTCCAAGAAGTCTACTATTCACTCACAAGTTTGGTTTTTAACTCAAAATTTAAAATTCACCCACTCAAATAAGACTTACAAAAAGTAACCGGATTGATTTTAAAAATCCTCGGTTTGACCGCTAGATATGTACTCCTCGCAACAGATTTTCAGGGGGAAGAGTGCATCCAAGATTGTAAAAACTCAAAATTGAAAACTCATAATTCATAACCAATAATTAATTAAAGTGCGTTCTTTTTGGTCAGAGCCTTTTTTATGGATTCACCTTTCTGGGGCGGCTGCACTGCCGATCTGCCTGGGACTGTGTTTGCTGGGACTCGCAGTGGGTTCTCCCGCGATTCCTGTGTGGTTAGAAGTGTTTTTAGTGGCTGTAGCAGGTATTGTTCCGGTGCTGTGGATGCAGTGGTTCCGCCCTTTTTATATTTTTAGTATTTTAGTAGTGGCTGTGAAACCGGACAAGTTAACTGATTTGCAGCAGCAGATTCTGACTCGATTTAAAACTAAATTAAATAAAGGAGTGGCTCTTTTTGTCGCTGTTTTGTTGGCAATAATTTTGTGGCATCTCTACCGATTGGCTCCCCTCGCTGCTGGCGTGGCTCCGTTTCCTCCTTCCTGGCGGTGGGCTGGATTGTTGTTGGCCGGTTCTGCTTTTTTAGCTAGCAATTTGTTTTTGCAGGTGTCTGCTAGTGTGATGGCGGTTTTGCTGACGCCGGAATCTCAATTTGCAGCGACAAAGCCTTATTTTTTACAAAAAATTAAGCATGATTTTACGATCGCACTTTGGCAAGTCAATCAACTTTTGCCGACTTTTGCGGGCGAGATAACTGTCGCGGAATCTGCACCCGGAGAGTCAAGCAATCCGCCACCGACAATTAGGAATTCGCCAGCCGACAGTATTGTCAACCCACAGCTTTCTGACACCAACGGCGTTACCTCCCTACCCCAACAGTCGATCGAAAAGTGAAATGAAAAATTAAACTCGAAATAATTGTAATTTAAGCTACTTTACCTTCGACAGATGTATGCTGTAAAAAAAAATAAGTAATGGCTCTGTTCTGATTGAGATTATTAATAATTTTAATATTTAATTTTAAATCACAGATTATAGATATTTTAGGTTGGCTATTTCCAGAGAAGAATCTATAATAGAGAAAGTCAAAGTAAGCTTTCAATCCCTACAGGGGATTAAAACAGAGGTATAACAATATGGCGAATTATTCACCGATCGCACAACAACCTCAAGCAGCAGAGCCGATCGAGCTGTGCGAAGATTCTGAAATCTGGGGCAGTCTCAAATCTGCGATCGGCGCAAGTTCAGGATTTCAACGCTGGCAGCTAGAACTCAATTTTGAGAGCAAGCAGAAAAATGCCAGCATCGATCAACAGGTGCGATCCTATCTACGAGAAACTTTAGCAACTTTGGCTTACTGAGCGCCCTCAAACCAAAGATGGTCAAGGTTTGTGAATTTTACAGGCAAAGAAAGCAGGCATCCCCTCCAATCTGCGAAGTAAGTGCCGCAAGCGATCGCAGCAACTTCGGACATCAAATTGCAGGGGACACTATTTTTGCTTACTGAGTCGGAATTAATTTCCGCATCCTACTTCTACACCCTCTCAGAAAAATCCAGATAAAATTAGCCTAAAACCCGCGATATAAAGCGACTGCGACTGCTATCTATTGATGTACCTGTTGCCCAAACTCTTTATAATAGGACGGAGGCAAAAGAAAATTCACAGTGCGGTTCTGGGGGTATATCAAACCGTCAACATAACCAAATTACAAATCTTTTGCACCGTAGGTTCTATTAAATACGACACAACCAGAGTTTAGGAAAATGCGCTTAGTCATAGTTCAGTATGCCGGCGATTACGCAAAAACCTTTCAGCATCTGGTCCAAGGAGGAAGCGAAACATACTACGCTCAAAAATATTCTGTAGGTGCCGTTACTGAGATGGCAAAACGACCGGAGGCTGAGTCAGTAACGGTTATTTGCTGCATGACACCAGAATTTACCGATCGGGTTCTAGAAAACGGCGTGCGGGCGATCGGTTGCGGATTTAATTACAAAGTTGATTCCAAAAAATTGATCGAATTAATTGCCGAGCAAAATCCGACTCATTTAGTCATACGGACGGTTATTCCCGACATTTTTAATTTTGCAATTGAAAATCAAATTAGAACCATCGCTGTATTTGCCGAATCTATTGCCACAAAAAGTTGGCGCGATAAGTGGCGCAACTATAAATTGGCCAATTTTTTGAATAACAAGCAAATAGAATGGGTTGGGACTTACGGCATTACTTCATCTTTATTGTTCAAAGAAATTGGAGTAAAACCCGATCAAATAATTCCTTGGGACTTTCTCTGAGATACCAATCCCGGCTCTTTGTCGCCGAAAGAAATCCCTGCAGATGTCAAAAAATTGAAACTATTTTACGCTGGTTCGTTAGTACAAAGTAAGGGAGTTGGCGATATATTAAGAGCCGTACCAAAGTTAAAAGAGCGCAATATATCAGTTCACTTAAAAATGGCAGGTACAGGCGAAGAAGAGTTTTTTACCCGGCGAGTTGAAGAGTTGCAAATTAAAGATTATGTAGAATTTATGGGGCTGGTACTCACTCATACTTTAGAACCTTTAATGAGAGAATCCGATATCGTGCTAGTTACTAGCAGGCACGAATATCCCGAAGGCTTTCCCCTGACAATTCAGCACGCTTTACGCACTAGAACACCGATAGTAGCTTCGGATCACCCAATGTTTAAAACCCACTTGAAGCATGGCGTTAATTCTATGATTTTCGAGGCGGGAAACTCTCAGGCTTTAGCCGAATGTATCGAAAATCTGGTTTCGGATTCAGCGCTTTATCACAATATTTCTGTCGCTTCTCACTCAACCTGGCATGAGTTGCGCTTGCCTGTCAAATGGGCCGAATTGATCGATCGCTGGCTGGATGATTCCCCTGAAAGCAAACAGTGGTTGTTTGAAAACCGACTGGCTTCTGAATACTACAATCAAAAATCTAGTGATTGATTAATTCAAAAAATGCGATCGACCAACCAGCCACTTTCCCAGCCACAGCCCGAAACCGGAAGTAGCAACTAACAGGATAAATGTGTAGATCCCGCGCCCAGTGGCGATCGACCTTTCGCCCACTACCATCCGCGCCACAACTCCAGCCACAACCCCGATCGCAGCCCAAGCCCCATAAACACTCTTAGATCCAGCAATCTCTAAGGCTTGCGTCAAAGCCCCGGAACCCTCCCCAGCCAAAACCCCAGCCCACGCCCCAATCCCCAGCCCGATCGCACCTCCAAGTCCGATCGGACTTCGGGAATTCATCGCGACTTCCGCCACCAGCCCGCACGTCAAGCCCGCAATCCCCCAACCCACCGCAGCCGCCAACACCTGGTGCCAATTCCCAGCATCCGTGCCGATTCCAGCCATCAACCCCAACACTGTCGCCACTCCCGCAGCCCCCACAACTAAAGCCACGGCCCGAGACTCCGCCTCAGAACTGGCGATCGCCCCCAAACC
>NZ_JADEWT010000067.1 GCF_015207505.1 Tychonema sp. LEGE 06208 | reverse complement strand
GAGATTTGTTTGCTGCCGTTCGTTCAGTGGTTAATACTGGCAAGCGTCAGGGCTTGACGGCTTATCAATCTATTCAACAAGCTCTCTCTATTGATGGCTCCCTTTTTTCCCCTAGTTGAGCAATTACAAATTAGGAGCTGTCAAAAGATAAGTAGAAGTGAAGTTAAAAAAAAGGGGGAAGCTAACAATTCAATGTGATGAAATGTGGTGATTTGTAGGTAATAAGCAGTGGATTTTGCTGGCAATTGATGTATCTACCAAAGAAATTGTAGGAGTATATATTGGCAAAAGAGATCAAGCTGGCGCTCAAGGATTATGGGATTATTTGCCACGAGCTTATAGTCAATGTGCCGTAAGTTATACAGACTTTTGGAGTACCTATAGAACAGTTTTTCCTCAAAAAAGATACAAGACAGTAGGAAAGGAGACTAATCTGACAAACTATGTAGAAATATTTAATAATACGCTGAGACAAAAAATATCTCGATTGGTGAGAAAAACTATTTTATTCTCTAAAAAACTCTCCATCATATTGGCAGCTATTTGGTATTTTATTCATGAGTATAACGCCAGTTTATGTATCAATTAAAATTCTTAACTTTCCTTACTATGCAGGACTACCATTTCTAGGTCTGACATGGCACTTTCCTTTGTAAAACAACAATCCCGAACTCAAACACACTCATTAAGTTGTTTCATATCCTCTGGCGGCTGGACTTGCTTTTGCAAACTAATTTTGTCGCCCACTTCATAGCCAGAATTAAAGCCAGCCTCGCTGCTGACTTGAGAATCTGTTCTCGTTTTAACTTTAACACCTCGGCCTTTTAAATAATCGGCGATCGCCTGTTGATTCTTCTCAAACATCGATCGCACTACAATCGCAGGAGTCGCCACCGTATCAGCCGTACCCGGAATCCCAGACTCCTCCATCTCCCGCTTTTGTTCCAGCAATCGCTGTCTCAGCCTTGTGGCGCATCCCACCCGAAAAGCATTCAGATACGCCAATCCCCGGCCGCTTCCCTTGCGGTATTTCGCCCGTTTCTCGATCGCAGAACTCAAATACTCGTAAAGGTGCTTGCAAACAATCAGATTTGTAGAGCTTCCCACCAAAAACATATTACCAGTATAAGTGTTCCGCATACCAGTACAACCGTTAGCTTCAGCAATTCCCGACAGCAGCATCATTTTCCAAGTCACAAATTTGGAGGTGGTTTCAACTCCGCTTTCGCCCATTTCTTCTTGGTGATTCGGGCCTAAATCAGCGAGGCTGAGATTATACTGCGCCAGTAAAACCGAAGCTTTTTCGGCCGCCGCCGTCGATTCATTTTCATTGGATGAGGTAGCGAGGGCTAACAGCTTTTTAATTTTTTCAACAATACTTGTATCTGCCATTGTTCGATCGGTTTTGGGGTGAGAGTACGCCGTGGTAGCGATTTGGGGATAGTTATATTTTACTATAGCGTGGAATGTGCGATATTTTTCAACCGTCTTAGCGGGCAGTCAAAAACCGAATTTTTTAACAACAAGATGCGTCTTCACGCAAGATTCGCTGAACAAGTCAGTTTCTTTGGTAACAGTGCGATGTTTTTTGAAGATAATTTGATTCATCTAAATAGTCTACACCAAAAAACTGCATTTTTGCCTAAGACGGTTTACTTAAAAGTTGTTATAGTTGGAGATTTCATCCCATACCCCCTAGTCCCCAAGCCATCGAGATAGTAGGGCGTATCGGAGGAATTTTTGGAAGGGATAAGCAGTTTTAACCCAAGCGTATTAAAATAGAAAATGAGCCGATCGATACTTGACAAATAGCAGGCTGGATAAAGAAATGAATGAAAGTTGGCCGCCGATTTATTTTTACATTCCTAAAAGCCAGTGGCCTGCAGGAAAAATGCCAGAAATTCCTCAAGAATACTGGCAGTGGATGAGTTCTTGGGGTAGCAGGTACGGCCGGGGCAAGTATGATTGGACTCTGCAAACTTATCTTTATTTGAAAGCGGACGGGTTGCCATGTCAATTAATAGATTTTATGCCGGATGAAGGCATCGTGCTGTCCCATCGAGATTTTTTATCCGATAATTTACAACCGCTGCCAAAGTTGCTGGTTGTTTGTATTAAAGTGGATAGAGAACCTCACCCTTACGCTCAGTTACAAGTGGTGCAGAACGATCGCGATCCGCTATTTAGTCGATCGCCATTTTTATGGCAGTGTCATCCGCTCAAATTTTGGCTGCAACCAGGGTTGATTCCCCGCGATGCGGGCCGGGGCGAAATCTTTAAAAATGCAGCCTTCTTCGGCGTTTTAGACAGTCTAGCACCGGAATTGCAAGCACCATCCTGGGGCGAAAAACTCGGCGTTTTGGGTTTGGATTGGCAAGTCGTGGGGTGCGATCGCTGGCACGATTACAGTAAAGTTGATGTGATTGTGGCTGTTCGCAGTTTTGAGGGCGAACTCACTTTTGACTCGAAACCTCCCTCGAAATTGATTAACGCTTGGCACGCGGGCATTCCGGCGGTTCTGGGACGCGAATCTGCATACCGCAGGGAACGCAAAAGCGAACTTGATTACATAGAAGTAGCTTCGCCGGAGGAAGCGATTGCTGCTGTTGAAATGCTGCGGGGCGATCGTAATTTGCGCGCGGCAACGATCGAAAATGGTAGAATCAGAGCGCAGGAAACGGCAAATTCCCAGATTATTTCGCAGTGGCGCAATTTTTTGACAAACGTAGCCGTTCCTGCTTATTATCGTTGGTGTACCGCATCTATTTGGCAGCAGCAAATATTTTTAACCCGCCGCCATCTAATTATGAAAGCAAACCGCCTCCAAAGCCGCCTCAATCAATTTATCTCTAAGAAATAGCCGTGAAAATTTGCTATTTTATCCAAACCCATCAAAATCCCCAACAAATTTATCGCCTGGTTCGCGCTATAAAAAAATCGACTCCTCACGCTCAAATCCTCATCAATCACAACTTTAATAGATGCGATTTAGACTTGACTCCGCTGCAAGAATTGTCAGATATTCATTTGTTGACCAATCAAGAATATTTGATCCGCGCTGATTTTTCTTGTCAAGTTCAACCCTATTTAAATGCAATTGATTGGTTATTTGCCAATAATTCTGATTTTGACTGGCTGATTAATTTAACCGGCCAAGATTATCCCACTCAACCGCTGTCAAAAACTGAGGAGTTTCTCGCGAAAACAGACTCGGATGGTTTTATTCGGTATTGGGATGTTTTGGCTGAGGGAATACCTTGGGACAAACAGAAAGGATTCAAGCGGTATTATTGCCGTTACTGGCGAATTCCCGGCCGCTGGAGTTACAATTTTTTGAAAGAATTTCAGCAGTTGTCGGCGGTGCAAAAATTGACTCCGCTGCAATTTTACCTGAGTTACGGCCCGCTGGTGGGGATACCGCGCCGATCGACCTTATTTAGCGATCGGTTTATCTGCTACGGCGGCTGGGCGTGGTACACTCTCTCTAGAAAGTGCGTTGAATACATCAAAGATTTTGTTAATACTCGCCCGGATTTTGTGGACTATTATCAAAAAACAGTAGTCCCAGAAGAGTCTTTCATCCAGACTATCTTAGTCAACAATAAAAACTTAAATCTCGTGAATGACGACAAACGCTATATTGATTATACCAATGCGATAGCAGGTTCGCCAAGAACGCTGACAGTGCAAGATTATGCGACAATTACTAACGGCAACTTTCACTTTGCGCGCAAGTTTGACATCAAACAAGATGCGGAAATTATTGACAAATTAGATTCCTTAATTTTCACTTAAAAAACTCGGTTCGTAGTGAGGCTTTCAGTCCGCCTCAAAACCTGAACGCCAAAGTCCACAAAACTAAAGTAGTTAATTTTTTAATGACAGTAGAAACCAAGGGATTTATCACTATTTTAACAGGTCTTTACTCATTCCAAGATTGCATTCATTTTTTGGCTTCAATCAGGAAATTTCACCAGGAACCAATTATTATTTTAATAGATAGAGTGCCTCAAATTTTATATCCTTTACTTCAGGTATTTGGAAAAGTCATATTGAAACCTGCACCATCTCACGAAAATCCTGTTTTAGCCTCGCGCCAAGCTAAACTGGCTTTGTACCGAGAATCTTCGTTTGACAAAACTATTTATATGGACTGCGATATTTGTTTGTTGTCGCCAATAGATGAAGTTTTCGACTATCTTGACGAAGTGGATTTGTTGGTGACAGAAGATGTGCAGCCAGCAATTGCTAAAGCTGCAAATTTATTAAGAATTAAGCAGGACATCCTGTCAACTTTGCAATCGGTCGGATTGCCACTAAATGAAAATAGCATTCAATACAACGGCGGGTTTATCGCTTTTACGAAAAGCAGTAAAAATTGCGAAGTTTTCCAAAGTTTTAAGAAATATTTCGAGATAGTAGTGGTCAACCAAAATGTGCTATTATTGAAAGACCAAGGTGCTTTTGCGGCGGCTGTGGAATTTGTCCAACCGAAAATGACAACATTGTCGCCTGTTTACAACTACTTGGATAAGTGGAAAGATGCTTATGCGATCGACAAACCGATTAAAGTTATGCACTGCACCTATCCCTACCGCCCGCAGTACGCAAAGAACGTCACGCGATCGCTCTTGACTCGAATAGTCGATCGCACTGCTAAAATATTTTTACCAAATCAACTCAACAATCCCTGGCGTTTAAAATAATTGAAATTGGCTGCGAAACAGCATCAAAAGTAACAAAATTCTGGCAATAAATTTAAACAATAGCGTCAATACATCCGAGAATTTACCTAGAACAAGCAAGAGCAAGAGGGCGGGTTGAGCCCATTTTTCAGTCATTTGTATCATAGATCATTAGCTAAATTCCCCCCTACTAATGACTGATGACTGATGACTGATGGCCAAGGACCAATGACTTACTTAGCAAGTGAGCTTTCCCTCGGTTAAAAACTCCATTTCTTTTGTCTGAAAACCCAAGTTTCGATCGCCTTGACAAAAGGTCAGTTAAGCAGGAAAATTAAGTAAATGTTAAAAAAAATGCTCAGTGAAAGTTTCATTAGTGGTGAGCGATTTATCGGGAGCAAGCGCAATTCGTGCCTTTCTCTTAGCTCAAGTCCTGATCGAGCTTAACTACGAGGTAGAAGTTGTTGGATTTAAGTTTGGTCAAGAATTGTACGCGATTCCTCCTGCAAACATCCCAGTCTGTGCGATACCAGGGACAAACTATCCCACGTTTTTGATGGATGCTCAAAAAATTTTGAAAAAAATAGATGGAGATATTATTTATGCAGTCAAACCTAAACCCACAAGCTTTGGTTTATCGCTGCTAAAAAAACTGGAGACTCTGCGCCCTGTGATTTTAGATATTGATGACTGGGAACTAAGCTGGTGCGATCCAGATGAATGGAAATATCGTCCTTCTTTTAAACAACTTTATCGAGATATTTTAAAACAAAACGGTCAATTGAGAAAACCCGATCACCCGCTATATATCAAGTGGATGGAAAGTTTAATCCACCGTGCTAATGCAGTCACCGTTCATACTAAATTTTTACAACAGCGTTTTGGTGGTGTATATTTGCCGAACGGTAAGGATACTAAAATTTTCGATCCTGCTAAATACAATCCTGAATTGAGCAGAGAGCGTTATGGCTTGTCTGGGTATAGAATATTAATGTTTCCGGGTGCGCCTCGACCTCACAAAGGTGTTGAGGATGTTTTGATGGCCCTCGAACAGTTAAACGAGCCGGATTTAAAATTAGCGATCGTCGGCGGAAGTCCTTATGACGATTATGATGATAGACTTATGCAACAATGGGGACGTTGGATTGTTAAACTGCCAAGATTTCCAGTCGAGACGATGCCTGAAGTTGTGGCGGCGGCTCACGTTGTCGTTGTTCCTCAGCGAGAGACTCTGACAGCGGTGGCTCAGTTTCCGCTCAAGCTGACAGATGGAATGGCAATGGCTAAGCCTGTTTTGTCTACACGGGTGGGGGATATTCCGGCAATTTTAGGAGGAACTGGTTATTTAGTCGAGCCAAGTTCTCCCGCTCAAATTTCCCAAAAAATTCAATGGATATTTCAAAATTTGACCGTCGCGAATTTGCAAGGAATGAAAGCTCGGGAAAGATGCGTAAAAAAATATAGCATTCAAGCAATGGCACTGATACTTTCAGAAATAATTTTAGGTAGTGTCGGTGATATTTAAGCGACTGAATGGAGGAAGAATAACTGGGTGCAATTAAAGAATATTTTGAAATGCCATACTGTTTAGCTGGGAACGCTTCATGTCTGCGAATAAGCTACTCCTAAAATTTGCCAGACGATATCCCGGCAGGATTTTATTAACTGTGATCCTGGGCTTTTCTGGGGCTTTATTCAGCGGTATCAGCACTACTCTGATTGTACCGGTGCTTTTAAATTTTTTGGATGAAGCGGTGGAGCTGCGCGGCGCTCCAACTCTCATTAAAACTTTGATGTATCCCTTTGAAGGAATGCCCGAAAATCAGCGTTTAATGTTGATGACAGCGGCGATTTTTGTGGCAATCTTTTTGAAAAATATTGCGAGTTATATCAATACTTTAGTGGCTACTTCTCTGACGCGCTCTCTGACTTTTGATTTGCGAGAAGCAGGTTTGCGGTTGTTGTTAGAAGTAGATTTGGATTTTTACTCCAAAACTAAAGTCGGGGATTTAATTAATAGATTGGGCGGAGAGATTGGCAGGACGGCTAGTGCAGTTGGTACGGCGATCGGAATGTTTACTACTTCAATTACTGTTTTGGTGTTTGTGGGTTTGCTGCTTTCTATCTCGTGGAAACTGACGGTGACAGCTACAGTTTTGCTGGCGTTAGTTGCTTGGACAAATCAATATATTATTCACCGTTCTAAGCATTTTGGCATGGTGCTTTCTGAAATGTCGAAGGATTATTCGGTTAGGGTGTTGGAAACTATAACTGGGATTCGGCTGGTCAAGTCAACGGGGAACGAGGAAAGGGAGTATCAGCGGATCAAGCATTTAATTCAAAGGCGAGAACACGCAGATTTTCAAGCTCAGGTAAATTATGCGGCGATCGCCCCAATTAACGAAGTTGTTAATTTAATAGTTATTCTTTTGATTGTATTTATAGGTCGCACAATATTTGCAAATGAAATAGAGTCGATTTCAACGGTTTTATTGACCTATTTATTGGTACTTTTTCGGTTAATTCCTTTGATTTCTCAGTTGAATAGCGGGCGCAGCCAATTTGCGAATACGTCGGCTAGTGTAGAGGTGGTTAATGATTTTTTGAGCTGCGATGACAAGCCGTTTATGCTGAACGGTTCTGTGCCGTACACTCATTTGCGATCGGGAATTAGTTTTAATAAAGTATCTTTTAGTTATCCGAATCACAAGAATTTAGTTCTTCAAAAAATTGATTTATTTCTCCCTCACGGCACTACTTTGGCTTTGGTAGGAACTTCGGGTTCTGGTAAGTCAACTTTGGCAGATTTACTGCCGCGATTTTACGATCCTACTGAAGGTAATATTTCGATAGATGGGACGGATTTGCGGGAATTTGAGCTAAAAAGTCTCAGAAAAGCGATGGGTATTGTTAGCCAAGATACGTTTTTGTTTAATGCTTCGGTGCGCGACAACATTGCTTACGCTAGGCCCCAAGCGAGTGAGGCAGAAATTGTCGAAGCGGCGCGGGGAGCGAATGCTTATGAGTTTATCGAACTGTTGCCGGAGGGGTTGAATACTCAAATTGGCGATCGGGGTGTAATATTATCGGGAGGGCAGCGTCAGAGAATTTCCATTGCTAGAGCTTTGCTGCAAAACCCGGAAATTTTAATTTTAGACGAGGCTACGAGTTCCCTGGATACGGTTTCCGAAAGATATGTGCAATCGGCGATCGAGAAATTGAGTTGCGATCGCACAACCTTAGTAATCGCCCACCGCCTCTCCACAGTCCAAAAAGCCCACAAAATCGCCGTAATCGATCGCGGACAAGTAGTAGAAATAGGTTCCCACGAAGAATTGCTAGCAAAAGGAGGTTACTACACTCGCTTGTATTCAGTGCAATTTGCCGAAGAAACCGCTCGTGACGAAGCACTAATTAGAGGTTCTTACGAAATTCGCACTCGCCTGACTCCCATGATAGCTTACCTCAAATTGCTAGTAGATGAAATGGTAGATTCTCCCGAAGAAAAAGACGAGTTAATTAGAGAATCATTTCACTCGGCTGCTAATATTTTTAAAACCTTAGAATTTATAGAAAATACTATCAAACGTCAGACTGTTAAAAAGTAGGTAGTTGTTATTGGTTATTGGTTATTGGTTATTGGTTATTGGTTATTAGTTATTAGTTATTAGTTGTTAGTTGTTAGTTGTTAGTTGCTCGTTACCAGGCAGAGCCTGGTAATGCAGATCCGGAGGCTCTGCCTCCTTCGATCTTGCAACTTACAAGAGAAAGAACTGTAGGAGGTGTTTAAGTTATTAAGTTTTCGATCCTTAATAGTCAACAGTCAACAGTCAACAATCAACAGTCAACAATCAACAATTCCTATGTCTAAATATTATGTATTTTTTACCAGAAATGTCTTGCCGCAACCCAATGTAGCGAGCTTAGTTCAAGTTGCACACTCTGCAAATGCCGCAGCAAATCTCGGTTATCCAGCAGTTTTGGTATACCTTCGCAAAGGCTGGAGTGCTTTAAATCCGGTTGATTTACTTTTTCCTTTTCAACCGAGAAAACCCGCTGACAAACTTGCCAAAATCTACAATCTTGAGGAAAAATTAAAAGTAGCAGATTTGCCAGTGCCTCACCTCGATTTTTGGGACAACAAGTGGACGAATGCGAGTACCATAGTTTGTAAATATTATTTACCAATTCACCTGCTAAAATCAACTAAAATCGTCCACAGCCGCGACTGGAACTTTGTCAAAGCTGCTATTAAAAACGGAATTCCCGCTATCTACGAACAGCACCACCATGAAGACAAGAAATTTGCACCAGAAATTGTGAGTAATCCTCTATTTCAAATTGCTGTAACTGTTGCAGATACTGTTCGAGAGAGTATGATTGAGAATGGGATGCCGCCAGAAAAAGTAGTTACGCTGCACAATGGTTTTAACCATTTGTTTCTCGCGAGACAAGCAGCAGCAGCCGAGAATTGGCGACAGCAATTATTAGCAGGTGACAGGCAGCATTTAGCAGTTTATGCGGGGGGACTTTACCCGTTTAAAGGTGTCGATATGCTGGTGGATGTAGCGGAGGAATTGCCGGAAGTTCAATTTGCGATCGCAGGTGGGGATTCATCCCAAGTTACAGCATACCGGAAATTAGCTAAAGAGAAGCAAGTTAACAACATTAATTTTCTCGGATACCTGCCTCAAAATCAACTGGCTAGCTTGCTGCAAGCTGCGGATGTTTTGACTCACCCTCACTGTTTGACAGAGGCCGCGACGTTCACGTCTCCTTTGAAGTTCTTTGATTATATGGCGTCGGGAACTCCAATTGTGGCGACGGAGATTGCATCTTTAAGGGAATTTAAATCGGGAAATATAGCAGCAACTTGGTGCGAACCGGATAACCCGCAGCAGTTTGCACAAAGCATTCGAGATTGTTTAACCAAGTATCCGAGGAAAATCGAAGGTTATGCAGAAACATTAAATTTTGTCAAGCAATTTTCATGGGAAAATCGGATTGAGAGGATTTTGAGTTATGTGGATGAGTCATTGGTAGGGTGCGTCAGTCCGCAGGCGACAGACAATTGATAAAATTATCAAAACAGACGCACCATTAACTGTGCGGTGCGTCAGCTTTTAAATTATCAATTATGGCGAAAATCACCCAAGCTGACGCACCCTACATACTACTAATTATGAACCCACAAATTCTCGGCACAATCACCACCTATCCAGGCATCAACCAAAGCGACTGGCTGTGGCAACAAACCCCCCAAAACTTCGGCAAATGGGGCAACATTCAAATGCTAGCAAATCACCCCAAACCTGATTTTTTACTGATGTATCAATTCGACTTTCCCCGATCGCCAAAACAGCAATCCTGGCTCGACAAAATCCGCCGTCCAAGCCCTCAAAATCCAGAAAATGACATTCGAGACAAATTGCGCGGTGTCCCCAAGGAACGCATAATTTACCTGATCCGCGAGCCACCCTTACCAGAAGTTATTGAGATTACTAAAACCAACTACGAACAAGCAAAACTTTATTGCGGCTACATTTCCGGGCCCGACGACTTCGCACCAAAACCCGATTATATGCCCGCGATTTGGTATCACTCTAACTCGTTTCGAGAACTCGATGAAATGCCTGCGCCGCCGAAAACTAAATCCTGTTCTTGGATTACTTCAGGTGTTAGCCGCACCGCCAACCACCGACAGCGATTATATTTTATCAAATTGCTGCAACAACAAAAATTAGACTTTGACCTTTACGGGCGAAACTTGCCAACTTGGGCACAGGGAAACGGTACTGTAAACAATAAATGGCACGCCGTCGCACCATACTATTACAACTTAGCTATTGAAAATTATGCAGAAAACGATTTGTATGTCAGCGAGAAGCTTTGGGATGCTTTGTTAGGTTGGTGTTTGCCAATTTATTACGGTGGTTCGGCGGCGGATAAATTGTTGCCGGCGGGGAGTTTTCTGCGGCTGCCGAGTTTGGATGAAAAAGGGGTACAATTTATTCAAGAGGTTGTGGCTAATGCGGATTATTGGCATGAAGCGAGGGAGAAAATTGCGGAAGCGAGGCAAATCATTCTCCATGAATTAAACTTGCTCAATTGGCTGTCCAATTTTGTATCTTAAGAAATAGTACAATGACAGAAAATCAAAATCAACCAAGAGAATACGATGCCGTACTCGGCGGTCAAAATCCACCCCCCCTCGGTGCTGCTGTCTTAGGCGGGATTCCCGGTGTTAAGAGTCGTTTAGCTTCACCGATTGTCGAGGTGAAAATTGCTGCACTGTATGAAGCGCTGAAATATCGAGATGCAGGTTTAGATTTGATAGTTGGGGCACTGCAAGATGAATCAATGTTGGTGAAGTTTGTAGCCTATTCGCTGCTGAAGGATAGAGATGAACTAAATATAAAAGAGCAGTTAGACAAATATTTGCCTATTTTTGAATTTGATGTGATAACGGTTGATGCTGAAGGGAAAGAAAACAGTCGCCGCCGTCATTATGCTGACTTGTGCCTCGAAAACTTAGGTAACGGAGTTGTACTGGAAATGGTTTATATTTCCGGCGGCACTTTTATGATGGGCTCGCCAGCAACAGAGGAAGGTAGATACGATACTGAAAGTCCGCAGCATCAAGTAATAGTACCCGCTTTTTATGCAGGAAAATATCCCATCACCCAAGCACAGTGTCAAGCAGTGATGGGAAATAACCCATCGGGTTTCAAAGGTAAAAAACGTCCTGTAGAAACTGTATCGTGGGATGATGCCGTCGAATTCTGTGGCAAACTCTCACAAAAAACCGGGAAAAAATATCGCCTCCTGAGTGAAGCAGAATGGGAATACGCCTGTCGTGCGGGTACAACAACCCCATTTCATTTTGGGGAAACCATTACCCAAGAATTAGTCAACTGTGACGGAAGGTTGTCGTACGCAAACGCCCCTCAAGGACTTCCGCGTCGAGAAACAACAGATGTCGGGAGTTTTCCTCCCAATGCCTTTGGACTGTACGATATGCACGGGAATGTTTCGGAGTGGTGCAGCGATAGGGTTCACTCGAACTATAACGGCGCACCAACTGACGGAAGTTCCTGGGAAACTGGTACAGATAATAACCGGGTGCAGCGTGGCGGTTGTTGGTACTACCTTTCGGACGGGTGTCGTAGTGCCACTCGCTACGCGAACTCGGCGGATTATAAGTGGAAGCTCAATGGTTTTCGCGTAGCGGTAGCCTCGGTTTCTCCCTCGGCTTAGTTTTTCCGCGAAGACTCTTGTCTATCCTTTTACCCTTGAGCCATCTGCACTTTTTCCTGACTAAATATGAATGGAATTTGCACGCTAGCCAACGATACAGTTTACGACCAACTAATTGCCTTACTCAACAGTATTGAAGTTATCTTAGGCTCAAATACTCCGGTCTGTATTTATCCTTTCGACGACCAAATAGAGCAAATCCAAGCTGAAATTGTCAACCGTCCCAACGTCTTTATTTATGAAGATAGCGCATCTATTCAGCGATGGGATAAATTCATGCAAGCAGCCGCACCAGAGCGTTTGAACCGCAAAAAATTCCGGCTTTACGGCGCACATCGGCGCTTTTGCGCTTTCGATAGCCCGTTTGAAAAGTTTATCTATATGGATGCTGATACTTTGGTGATGAATTCTTTTGATGCGGTTTTTCAGAAGTTAGAGGAATCGGATTTTGTGGTTTATGATTTTCAATTTCTATCCCCAACTAAAGTATACAATATTCAGTCGCCAAAACTGCTCGAAGTTTTTGAGCAAAATCGGATTGATTCGGAAATATTTTGTTCTGGATTTTATGCTAGCAAGCAAGGATTGTTTGAGCAAAATACTAGGGAATGGCTGTTAGCTCAACTGCAATCGGGCGAGGCGGAAATTCTCTATGCAGGTGCGGGAGAACAGCCGTTGCTCAATTATATGGTGATGAAAACGAACCTGAAGAGCTATAATTTTGCTTATAGCCTCCCGGAGGTTGAGAAAACTGGGTGCAGCGTGACTTCCCAACATTTTGAAGAACGCGATAATATTTTGTATGATAAGGGAAATCGGCTGACTTATCTTCATTATATTGGCGTGCCGCCGGATTTAATTCGGAGGGTTTGTGCGGGGGAAAATATTGAGTTTCCCTATGGCGATTTGTTTCTGCATTACCGCTATCTCCGGGAGCCGGAAAAGCGTCCGGTTTTTACCCAAGCGCCTAAGTCTTATACTGAGGTTTCTCGGTCGAATTTGTTAACCAGGGTATTGAGAAGGTTGAGGATCAATGTTTGATTTTTAAACCGCAGAGGACGCAGAGAACGCTGAGAGAGAAGAGAGATGAGTTATTCTGATGTTAATGGATTTGATGTGAGTCGCGGTATTTATATTGTTGCTAATGATAGGGTGATGGAAAGCGCGATCGCCCTTATGGCAAGCATACGTCTGTACAATTGTCAAGTACCAGTTTTTCTGATCCCGTTTGACGACAATTATCAGCAAGTCGCGGCCGCCCTCAGCAGCCTCTACGGGGTGCATTTGTTCCCAAATCTGGAGTTTGTGGAACAGTTTACCAGAGAAATTGGCCAAATGTTCGATCGCACTTTTCTAGCCCTTCCCAGCAAAATGCGGAAACTCTGCGCCTGGTTTGGCCCCCTAGACGAATTTCTGTACATCGATACCGATATCATCGTTTTTGAAGACATCGCAGCCAACCTCAACAAACTCTCAGAAGTAGACTTTTTTTGCTGCGACTATCACCACCTCAGCGAAAAACTGCGAAATGTATTTTCACCTGTCATAAAAGAACAGAATATATTTACCGACTCACAGCTTCAAGATGTCTTTAACAGCGGTTTTTGGGCTTCCAGAAAAGGCACTATTACCGAATCGCAAATGTACAATATTTTGCGAGAATGCGCGCAGCATCGAGAATATTTTGACTTTACTCAAAATGTCACAGACCAACCTATACTAAATTACATGATTCTTAAGTTAATTCCCAAGCGCTGCAACTTTGTTAAAGCTTCAGCCGCAGAACCAGGAAGCTGGGCTGGTTCTACACATTTTCAGGAAATAGATTATGTGCTTTATGACAAAGGCAAAAAGTTAAAATATCTGCACTGGGCTGGGATACCAATTAAATCGGGTAGTCCTTATTGGGAATTGTGGAAACATTATCGTTACCTTCATGAGGAAGAGGAAAAACCAAATTTAGTGCAAAAATTATTTCGTGTTTTCACTAGGTGAGGAGACAATCATATGTTGTATCATTATCAACAAGGTTTGAAGAACAGGCATCTTGCCTGTTCCACAATCTATAAATTTTATTTCTTGTAGTGTGGGCATCTTGCCCGCACCTAAAAAGAAATATATATGCGCTGGGTTACTTATTAATTAAAAAACTATGACTGATGGCATTTATATTCTAGCAAACGATGTTGTTTTCGACCACTTAGTTGCTTTGTTAAACAGTCTCGAAGTCAATGGGGCAAAAGATATTCCCGTTTGTATTATTCCCTATGATGATAGGCTGAAAAAAGTGCGAGTAGAAATTGCAATTCGTTCTAATGTCACCCTCTTTGACAACACCGATTCAATTTATTTCTGGGAAGACTTTGCAACTCAAGCTTGGACATCTCACGCCAAAGCTCAAAAAGTTTGGCAAGCTAAAGGTTTGAAACCAGTTCACTGTTTGACCAGGCATCGGAAATTATGCTGTTTTGACGGGCCTTTTGACAAATTTGTATATTTTGACGCTGACACTCTGTTAATGGGTTCTCTGGATTACATTTATCACAAACTTGATGAATTTGATTGGGTAGCAAACGATTTTCAGTACAAATCCGACCTCAATTATGTGTTTGATTTATCATCAGATAAATTGCCACATATTTTCAATATAGACCAACTGCCATCTCATACTTTTTGTACAGGTTTATTTGCTTCAAAAAAAGAAATATTTAATAGAGAAAATTCTGTCCAACTGTTAGACAACTTAACATCAGGAGAAGCGGAAATTATGTGTTTGAGTGCATCTGACCAATCTTTATTGAACTATTTAGTAGCCCGCAGCAAAATCTCTTTTTATAACTTTGCGTATCATCAACCTGCTGGGGTAACGGGCAATCATTGGTCTTCTAAATTTGATGTGATAGATTATGTTTTATACGACAAAGGACAGCGGCTGACTTACTTGCACTACATGAGCATTTCGGCTGCCAAGTTTACTCGATTGTGTGCTGGGGAAGATGTTGGGATTCCCTACCGAGAGGTGTTTCTGCACTACCGCTATTTGAATTCGCCGGAAAAACTCCCAAATCTCGCGCCGCCCAATTTGTTGGTTCGTTTGGGTAGAAATTTCAAAAGTTGGGTAGTTAAAAAAATTAATAATATTATGTTTAAGTTGCGAAGTTTTGGGATTGATGGTGATTAGTTTGATTGTTTTTTTTGAACCGCAGATGTTGGCAGATTAACACTGAGAAACGCTGATGGGTTTTTATCTGTGTGATTCGCGTTTGTCTGCGGTTTAAGAAGTTTATTGTTCAAATGAATCTAAATCGAGCGCTTGGGAACCTCCGCGTTCGAGTTCGATTAAAAGTTTGTTTAGCTGAGTCCAAACCAACCACGCGGTGAGTAGTGTGAGAGGTAAAGCTAGAGCATAAGAAAGTAATTTTGGGAAGCCAAAAATCTCCACTCCCGAAGCTAAAAATACGCAAATTCCCCCGGCCATTCCGATGAAAGGTATGGATAATTGCAACCTTGGCAGGTTAGCTAGAGTACGAGTAGAGCGATTTTTTGACCACTGCTGCACTGCTTGTTTGAGTGTTGCTTCAAAAGCTAAGCCTGATGCCATACCTGCTAGCAATCCAGCGCTCATTAAAAAATATGGAGGTTCGGGAAAATAATACACGAATAATTCCTTAGTTTGGGTAATGGAAAATTGGGAAGTCAGCAGTCAGTAGTCAGTAGTCATTAGTTAGCATTTAGCATTTAGCAGTAAGAAGGAAATTATTTTTGCCTCTGTTTTCTGCATTTTAAAATTTGTGTATTCGGGACTTTTTTGTGGTCAAAAAAGTTAATTGGTCATTAGTAGTTGTCTTTTGATTTATAACTAATGACCACCCTCCGACTTGCTTCGGCTTAGCTCAGCACAAGTCGCTCATGACTAATGACTAATGACTAATGACTAATGACTAATGACTAATGACTAATGACTACTGACTAATGACTAATGACTACTGACTACTGACTGCTGACTAAAATTAAAGTCGAGTCAGTGCGGCTGTTCCTGCTGTGGAAAGCTCTGTTAAAGCGTCTAGAGCAACGTTGAACAGGCGGCTTGGTTGCAAGTCTTCTTTGACTAGGTTCCAAAGGCTGCTAACTTCTGCTGTGTGGAGGCGATCGTCTTCAATCAAAGCTAATATCAATTGGCGACGCAAAAACGATCCTTCTTCTGACAGCAAGAATTGTATGCCTAGTTGGGCGGTGGGTAGCAGGTCGAAACTGCGATCGGATCTGGCGATCGCGATCATGTCCTCTAATCTGTTCCACTGGAATTTGCCATCTTTGAATAATACCTCAATCAGGCGACGGCGCAATGCTGGAGATTCTCCGTTTAACAATCGGCGCGCTACGTAAGGATAGGCCACCTCGACTATCTTGAAATCGGGATTCAGCGTCAGGGCTAAACCTTCTTCTGTCACGAGAGAGCGAATGATTAAGGCAAATTTCGCGGGCACTCGGAATGGATAATCGTACATCAATTCCGAAAACTGGTCTGTAATCGTCTTGAAGTTAAAATCTGACACCTTTTCGCCGACTATATCGCCGAGTACAGATTCTAGGGCCGGGACGATCGGCATAATGTCTGTGTCTGGTGTCAAAAAGCCGAGTTTGACAAAATCCTGGGCTAACTGTAAGTAATCTTTGTTGATTAAATGAACGACAGAATCAACCAAGCTTTCTTTGGTTGTTTCTTCCATCTGATCCATCATCCCAAAATCGATGTAAGCCATGCGGCCGTCCGCTAAGGCAAACAAATTTCCCGGATGGGGGTCAGCGTGAAAAAATCCGTGTTCTAGCAACTGCCGCAAACCGCTGCGGACTCCGACTTCTATTAAGCTATCGGTGTCCAAGCCTGCTGCTTTCACGCTTGCGATGTCTGTCAGTTTGATGCCGTCAATCCATTCGAGTGTGAGAACGGATTTTGAAGTATAGCGCCAGTAGATACTCGGAACTTTTACTGTGGGGTCGTCGGCAAAATTTGTGGCAAATTTTTCGGCGTTGCGACCTTCGTTGATATAGTCAATTTCCTCGAATAGTTTAATGCCGAATTCATCGACTATTAAAGAGAGGTCGTGGCCGAGATTGAGCGGCAGCAAAGGGGCTAACCATCCAGCCGCCCAGCGCATTAAGTAAAGGTCGAGGCTCAAGATTGGTAGCAAGTTGGGTCGCTGAACTTTGACGGCGACTGCTTCTCCGGTCATGAGACGGGCTTTGTATACTTGACCGAGACTGGCGGCGGCGACTGGTTGGGGGGAGATTTCGCTGTAGGTTTCGCTAATGGGGCGATCGAGTTCTGCTTCAATAATCTCAAATGCTCGCGCCGAATCAAAGGGTGGCAATTGATCTTGAAGTTTGATCAGTTCTTCGAGAAAGTCTTTGCGAATTAAATCCGGTCTGGTAGAAAGGGCTTGGCCGACTTTAATGAAAGTGGGGCCCAAGCGAGTGAGTATTTGTCGTAGATGGGTGGCGCGTTCCGGCTGGTGTGCTGCGGCTTCGTGCTGCCAACTGTCCCACAGCATCCCCAGCACGAAGCCTGCAAAAGACCAAATAACGGTAATTGCTCGCCAAATTGCTTTCCAAGGACGTTTGCGGTAATACTTAGCGATCTCTTGTGGATCGTAGCGTCTAGCCTGAGTGAATTGATACTGAGGCACTCGTTTATTTTCCTCTTATTTTATGAAAATGGCAGGTTAAATTGAAAATTTGAAATCGGGCATCGGGCGTCGGGCATCGGGGATGGGAAGTTAAAAGTTATAAAATTAAAATTTTGTTTGCGTTTGACTTCTTCCTTTTTCCCTTTTCCTTGTTTCTTCTTCCTTGTCTATTGTTGACGGGAGCATCTCATTTTTGCATTTGTAGTAGTGCGATCGTCCCCGCTCGCGATCTTTGTCAAGCACGCCAGCGGGGACGATCGCACTGTAAAAAAACATCGTTTGTGCGAAAATGAGATGCTCCCATTGTTGACTCGCCCTAAAAAGTCGATTCCAAAATTTGAGACTTTAGTTGCTGCTTCGGTGATTTACCGAGTTGCAAGTAAATCTAAAATCTAAAATCTAAAATCTACTGACCGATCGCATCGCCAATTTTAGGCGATCGGAAGATGCACCCGTTCTAGGCGGATTGCCAGCCTAAATTTGTTTCTTTATCATTAATTAATGATAGTACGTGACATTACTCCGCCCTAAAAGGGCAAAGCTTCTAAACCTCACGATTTAGATTTTCTGGTTGTTTCCTTGCGGTTTTTCACCCACTATCTGGATCTGTAGTTACCCACATATCCCCGACGCTCTGATTGCCCAGACAGTTTCCTTTCCCGACCATCCATCGGTACAAATACAAACCAGTTTATATCGTTTGGAGGCCCCGGCCCCGGCCTGAATTTTACTCTCAAGATATCCGTTGTTTGCTCTCGGTATATACATTCTAGCACAAAGCCGTCCTACAAGGACGGGGTTTTAAACCCATTAATTTTGATAAAAGTACAAGCGATCGGTCAAAATACTTAATATATTTCTCTGACCGCTGCACCAGTACGGCACTGCAACCCTGCAATTTCTATATTTTGGGGCGTTTCTGTCGATCGGGCGATCGGGCCAAAGCTACCGGATGCTACCGGCTATGTGCCAAACAATCTTTGAGTCCATAAATCGCCCGCTCTTGTTGATCCCTCGAAAGTTCGGGAAACATCGGCAAAGACAAGACTTCGCGACAAACTTGCTCTGCCACAGGTAAATCACCGACGTGATAGCCCAAAGATTTGTAAACAGGTTGCAGGTGCAAGGGTAACGGATAGTAAACCATCGAACCGATGCCGGATTCCTGCAACCGCTCCCGCACCGAGTCCCGGAAATTGCCAGAGGAGTTTGGCCGGTCTTCTTGACTTATCAGCCGAATTGTGTATTGATTCCAAACTCCCTTAGCTGCTGGCAATTCCTTGGGGACAGCAACTCCGGGCACGCGGGAGAGAAATTCGTTATAAACGGCTGCTTTTTCGCGCCGCTGGGCGTTCCAACTGTCGAGATACCGCAATTTAATGCTGAGAATCACCGCTTGCAGGGCATCTAAACGGCTGTTGTAGCCGATTTCCTCGTAGAAATACCTAGAAGACTGTCCGTGTTCTTTGAGCATTCTCATGGAAGCTGCGAGGGCTGCATCGTTTGTTGTCACCGCGCCGCCGTCACCGCAAGCGCCTAAGTTTTTGGTGGGATAAAAGCTGAAACAGCCGACATGGCCGATGCTGCCGACTTTTTGAGACTGCCACAGGGCCCCGACAGACTGGGCGCAATCTTCAATTACGGCTAAGTTATGCTTGGTGGCAATTTCCATCAACCGAGTCATGTCTGTGGGTTGACCGAAGATATGCACGGGCATAATTGCCTTGGTTTTTTGGGTAATTGCCGCTTCGAGGAGTTCGACATCCAAATTAAAAGTCTCGCTGTCAATATCGACAAATACCGGAGTTGCACCGACGGCGCTAATTGTCTCAGCCGAAGCAAAAAAAGTAAAAGGAGTGGTAATCACTTCATCGCCGGGGCCAATTTTGAGAGCTCGCAAGGCCAAAATCAGCGCATCCGTGCCCGAGTTGCAGCCAACGCAGTCGGAAACGCCGGTGTAGTCGGCGAATTCTCGTTCAAAACTTTTCACGGCGGGGCCGCCTATGTAGCCGCCAGAGGCGAGCACTTTTTGCACCGCAGCGGTTATTTCCTCGCCGATCTGGGCGTACTGCTGGCTTAAGTCGAGGGGGGGAACTTTATTCACTCTTCACACCAAAAATTTCAACCATTATCACAGCAAATTCTTGCAGCAAAACTGTTTTTGAGAAACGTTTCTTCAAATATTTTATAGTTGGAGGGGCAAACAATCACTCGATCGAAAGAGAGCGCCGATGTTAATTCAGCTAGAGTTTACTGATTTGGGTTGGGCTTTGGGGATGGTGGCGATCGCGATCGGGCTTTCGGCGTGGCAGGGATTGGGATTGGAGGGGGCGATCGCGATCGCGGCGGGCCGCACCCTGATCCAGCTAATCCTAGTCGGCTACGTGCTGGCCGTCGTATTTGCCCCGGAGGGAAAAAATCCTTGGGTGGTTTTAGCAGTTTTAGCAATCATGCTGACAACAGCTAGCATGGTAGCTAGCAACCGCATCAGCAAAAAAATCAAGCACTTACTACCGTTAGTTTCGGGTTCGATTTTGATTAGCACGGCCTTGACTTTGGGCTATACAAACTTGCTAATTTTGCAACCTGACCCCTGGTACGAACCGCAGTATTTGATTCCCCTAGCGGGGATGATTTTGGGCAATGCGATGAACTCTGGGGCGATCGCCGGTGAAAGACTTGTCAGTACAGTTAACAGCAGCCAGTTAGAAATAGAAACCCATTTAAGTTTAGGTTCCACACCGCAGCAAGCAGTAAAACAGTACCGCAAAGATGCGATCAAAGCTGGATTAATCCCGACATTAAATACAATGACCGTCGTAGGAATTGTGACATTGCCAGGAATGATGACAGGTCAAATGCTCAGCGGTGTCAGTCCTCTCGATGCAGCATCTTACCAAATCTTAATTATGTTTGTGTTAGCGCTGGCAACTTTAATCGCAACTCTGTTGTTGACTGAGGGATTGTGCCGCAGTTTTTTTAATCAAGATGCACAGTTGATAAAATGATAATTGGGAATTGGGCTCTAGCGTTGCGGAGGGATTGGGAATTGGCCCGCGCAGGGCATTGGGCGAGCGCGAAGCGGAGGGATTGGGCGGAGCGAAGCGGAGGGATTGGGCGGAGCGAAGCGGAGGGATTGGAACTGGTAATATTATGTATGTAGGAACTTGCATTTAGCCTTGTTTTATTGAACAGGCTCTCCGGCATTTTCCACAAGAGTTTAGTTTTTTGTGGGGTGGGGTTCTAGCCCGCCCGGCCATCATTCAGGAGAAATAGCCATGATTCAAATAGCAACTAAAACGCTAACTTTTGAAGAATTTGCGGAATGGAAGCCAGACAACGGACGCTACGAACTGCACAATGGAGAGATTGTTGAAATGTCACAGCCATTAGGAGAACATGAAGAAGTTATCGGTTTTTTAGCAAGAAAATTGACCGTGGAATTCGATCGCCTAAACCTGCCGTACTTCATCCCCAAACAAGCATTAGTTAAACCACTGGAAAACCAATCAGCTTATTCGCCGGACATTCCGATCTTAAATCGCCCAAATTTAGCATCAGAACCTCTGTGGCAAAAGTTTTCAACTGTGACTCAAGGAGCCTCAATTCCGCTGGTTATAGAAGTAGTTAGTAACAACTGGCAAGATGACTACATCAAAAAAGTAGGCGAATACGAACTAATCGGGATTCCTGAATACTGGATTGTGGATTATCTCGGTTTGGGCGGCCGCAGGTTTATTGGCAATCCCAAACAACCAACGATATCGGTTTATCGGTTGGTTGACGGCGAATATGAGGTTAGTTTGTTTCGGGGAAACGATCGGATTGAGTCGCCAACTTTTCCAGAGTTGAATTTGACGGCGCAACAAGTTTTTCAAGCTGGATTGATTGCGGAGTAACTCAGGAATAATCAAATCGAGTCAACAGTTAACAGTCAACAGTCAACAATTCCCCCTGAGTGCAACCGGAATTGATATAACCCTACAATATGTTCAAATCCGGGCTACTTCGGTTCGTGGCTCGCAATCCGCTTGCCTTCGCCATTGTACACCTGCATCGGAATTTTGGCGTTTTCGGCGATCGCCTCCAAAGCTTTTTGCAACGTTTCAACGTGCTTTTCCACAGCTTGACGAGTCTTCAGAGCCTTCTTGTTTTCCGCTTGGATGAAAGTTTGTTGCAGTTTCTGTACGTAATCGGAAGTCATCTGCACCGCAATCAAATCTTTGCTAACAGTATAGTCGCAAATCTTCGGCTTACCTTTGCAAGTTTTATCTAAATCCGCCCGCGCTTTTTGCAGATTCCTTTCTTCCTTCAACTTTACTTCTGCTTGCTCCAAGGATTTTGTGTAGGAATCAATCAGTGGTTTGGCTTTCTGGGAATAAGCAGTGGCCGCCGGAACTTGCTCGGCATAACTCAAAGCTCTCCGCCAGTATTCCGATGCCTTAAACCATTCATTTTTCCCCTCAAAAATCATCGCTTCCGCTGCTAAACTCACTGCTTGAGTGTAGCCGTTTTCCGAAATTCCTTCAACATTTTTGCGCTCGCGAGCTTGGGAAAGCTTCGTTTCGTATCTCGGAACTAGCAATTTACCTTGTTGGTAAGATTGCGTATTGCTGGGAATTTCTGATATTATATCCAGGGCTTTTTCCCAACCAGCTTGCACTTGAATCCAACTTTCGGCTGTCTGAGCTACTGCTTCGCGAGCTTCTGCTATTTGGGCCGTATTTTTGGCTTCGATCAAGGTTTTTTGGGCTTGTTTTTCTGTTCCTAATTCCTTGTTTCCTGTGGCTAAATTCTTCCGATATTCCTTGGCTTTTTTCTGAGCGTAGGGATAAACAGGGCTGTCTTGGGGGATTTCTCCGAGTTGGGCGATCGCGCTTTGCCACAGAGCTTGCGCTTCCTGCCAATTCTCGGCAGAATAAGGAGGATTTCCGGTTTTCCTGGCTGCTGACTCCGCGAGGCGCGCGCCATCGATCGCAGAGTTTACATTCTGACTTTGCTGGCGGTATTTTTCCAGGGCGGTTTGAGCTTCGCCGCGATGAATTGACCAAGCAGGAATCGGTTCCAAAAGGGCGATCGCCCCTTTTAACTGTTCCTGCGCTTCTTCGGGGCTGTTAGCAACCTTTGAAGTTTTCAGCGTTCGGATCGAATTGTCGCTCAACTGTTTAGCATTAGCTAGTGCAGGGCATTCTCCGATGACACAGGGGCGACTCAACAGGTAATAACCCCCTGCCAGAATTATCGCCGCCAAGCTGACGATTCCTGTCGCCGCCAGCACAGCCCACGGTGAATACTTTGGTGTTTGAGAAACTGTTACCGCTTCCATATCTAGGGAATTGAAGGGATTTTCTGCAAAATCTCCCGGAATTGTAGCTACCTTAAAGGCGATCGGCTCGGAATTGTTGGAACTCTCAGATAAATCAGGAAAATCTTCATCATCTCCCTGCTCTTTAATATCTGTTTCTAACAGCATTTCCTCCGCTCCATCCGCCGTCTCTGCCGCATTTATTGCTAGCACAATCCCCGTTTCTACTGCGGGTATTTCCTCGACTTTCTTTCGCACTTCCACTGTTCTGGGTCTTGACAAAACAGGGTTGTGCATGGTAAAAGAATGGAAAGCATAGGGCTGTTTTTGTCCGGTAATTTTTAGGCAAAGTCCAATCTGTTCAATAGATTCTGGTTCTATTTCGAGAATAGCCGCTTCTAGCACCGTAAAAGTCGGTTTTGCTTTGATAACTACACTTCGCGGGTGTTCTCCGACAACCGTTAAAGAGTCATCTCTAAAATCGCAACTGATATAAAGCGGTAATTTTTTTAATCCGGCTGCTTGTAAGTGCTTCTGCAACTTGACTTCTAGAATTTGTGCCTTGCTTTGTCGTGCTGCTACTGTCATACTTTGTTCCTCTTTCTGCTCTCACCACTTGCGATTTTAGATTTTAGATTTTAGATTGCGATTTCGGATTGCGAAATTGCGAAATTGTCCGTAGTTCCGATTTGTTTGAACTTGTACCGACTCCTTCAAATCTCAACTCTCAACTCTCAACTCTTAACTCTTAAGTCTCAATTTGCAACTCTTTTCCATAGGTTTCGCTGTAATAAACTTGAGTCACATCAAAACGCCCACCGTATTGTTTGAAAGGTTCTGCTGCATAACCAAGCGGTAGCAAACAGCAAACATCTACTTGTTCAGGAATTTCAAAGGCTTCTTTCACCTTAGCGCTGACAAAACCTTCCATCGGACAACTGTCTACTCCAAAGCTTTTAGCTGCAATCATTAAGTGAGCTACTGCGAGCATTGTATGTCTGTTTGTCCAAGTTTCTACAGAGTCGAAACAGGGACGGTTCTCGAATAATTGCGGGATTGCTTGGCGTATATAACCGGCTAAATTGTCATTCATTGCGCCTGCGGCTTTGCCCAATTCGATGACGGCTTCAGTGTTTTCGGGCTCGGCGGCGCGCCGATCGCCACAACAGATTAACACGATTGGGGCTTCTACCACTTGGCGCTGGTCGAAGGCGCAAGTTTTTAATTTTTCTTTGCTGGCTTCGTCTTCAAGTACGATAAACCGCCAAGGCTGCAAGTTGTAACCGGAGGGCGATCGCACTCCCAAGCGCAAAATTTCTGCCAATATAGCTGAGGGAATTCGATCGGGCTTGAAACTGCGCGCGGCCCGTCGGCTTTCGATCGCAGTTTTAACATTAATTGAGGGTTGGATTTCAATTGGCATGGGTTATTGGTAATTGGTAATTGGTAATTAGTCAGTTGTTGGTTGTCAGTTGTTGGTTGTCAGTTGTTGGTTGTTAGTTGTTGGTTGTTAGTTGTTGGTTGTTAGTTGTTGGTTGTTAGTTGTTAGTTGTTGGTTGTTAGTTGTTGGTTGTTAGTAGTCATTGGAAATGGGAATTAACTAATGACTGTTGGCTGTTGGCTGTTGGCTGTTGACTGTTGACTGTTGACTGTTGACTGTTGGCTGTTGACTGTTGACTGTTGACTGTTGACTGTTGGCTGTTGGCTGTTGACTGTTGGCTAACAATTAACAACAATTAACAATTAATTAACAAATAACAACTAACAAATAACAACTAACAAACAACAAACAAATAACAAATAACAACTAACAACTAACAACTACCAACTACCAACTGCCAACTACCAACTACCAACTACCAACTACCAACTACCAACTGACTTACCCCAAGCCCAACTCGCGCTTGAGCAAATTAATCGACTTAGAGCCGATGTAATTTTCAGAGCATATCAGTTGCGGGGGACGAATAATATCCTCTCGGGCAGCGTTAATGGCAGCTTTTACTGTAGCAAAGCTCGGTTGGTCGCAGAAAATTGTTCTCGCCGATCGCACGATCGAGTTAATCTTGTAGGCATCCGAGAGCAAAGCCGTCATCACCAGCAAATCCTCGCCCCGGATGCTGTGGATGATCACTTCAGTCGATCGCAACATTCCCGGGCTCAAACTGACTAAACCCAAATAACTGTCTTTCGGTAAACCCGTCACAAGCTGGATTTCCTGACCGTAGTCGTAGATGTCTACGGGAATGACTCGCACCGAACGGGGTGCTGCGATGAATTCTGCTTGTCCGATAAAATAGCGACTCGTGATTACAGTTCCCGAAGAGATTTGATCGAGAAAAGTAGCCAACTCTTCCATCGCCACCAACTGTATAGGAATCCGCAAAGCTTGTTCGAGTTCTTTCGCCATCAGCTCGCCCACGCCGATGTCTTCTGCGGGGGCTGTGACGACGACTCGGGCGCTGCACCTGAGCCGCCAGTCAATTTCGGCCAAAAATAATTCCCTGGCTTGGTTGAGCGTACAGCCCTGTCCCAGCAGTTGATCCATACTTTCTTGCACTATTCGGTTAGCAAGCGGGTATTCATTGAGGATCGGGGATTTGAGTTTACTGCCGCCCTCGTGGCCTTGAGCGCGGACGTAAATCCCCGATCCGGCTTGGGCCTCTACAAGTCCGGTATTTTCGAGCTGTCGGTAAACTTTGCTGATGGTGTTGCGGTGCAAACCAGTCTGCATGGCTAGTTGTCTGGTACTCGGCAAGCGGTGTCCGGGCGGAAACTGGCGGGAGGCGATCGCAAACCTGATTTGATTGAATAGTTGAGTGGATGCAGGGATCTCGCTATCTGTTTGAATATGAAATTGAACCATATTAAAGGCTCCGAGGACTTCAACTTAATATTTTTATAACGTCGAGTACCGCGCTTGGGATTGCTTGGATCTCTCTGCGTGTGTATAGCATAATCTGATTTGTTGACAACTGTTGCTGTTGTTTTGCTTGGCAGGCGATCGGGCCTAATGTTTCAGGTACTTTCAAATCTTAGCCGTAGGGTGCGTCAGGCAAGATAATTCTCAATTCTCACCGAAAATTTTAGAACTGACACACCATTTATTCATTAGTTGGTACGTCACAATGAGATTGTGAATTTGTCGCACAAATTTTACACTTCTGACGCACCCTACTTCACTATCCGTTACATCCGTTAAAAAATCCGTTACCGAACTTTCCTGTTCTAAATTTAATCTCCGACTATTTCCATCTCCCTTGCTGTTTTCGGGCCCGTCAGGAAATAAGTCTGCATTCTTCCTTTACCTTTAATCTCGATCTCACCCCGGTCTTCAAATTCATATTTATCGTGCAGCAAGTTATAAGTATAGTGGCTGACTTGAATGCGGCCCGGTATGCCGTGAGATTCCATGCGGCTGGCTGTATTTACCGCATTTCCCCACAAATCGTAAATGAATTTTTTAGTGCCGATTACCCCCGCCACCACCGGGCCGCTATTAATCCCGATGCGGATCGCAAAATTCGCCTCTAGCTTCACATTTAATTCCTGAATTGCTACTAGCATATCCAGTGCCATTTCGGCGATCGCCTCAGCGTGATCTGGGCGTTCAATCGGAATACCGCCCGCTACCATATAAGCATCCCCGATCGTTTTGATTTTCTCTAATCCATGCTTGTCGCTGAGCTTGTCGAAAATTGAAAAAATTTCATTCAGTAAATATACTAATTGAGTGGCGGGCATCGTGGTAGAAATTTGGGTAAAATTCACCAAATCAGCAAAAAGAATAGTGGCTTTTTCAAACTTGTCTGCAATTAGCCCCGGTTCGTGCCTCAACCTGTTGGCGATCGGTTCGGGCAAAATATTTAGCAGTAAATCCTCAGTTTTTTTCTGTTGTTTCCTGAGTGCCGATTGCATCTGCTTACGCTTAGTGATGTCGTGAAAAAATACAGAAATGCCGTCATGACTGGGAAAAGCCCGGACTTCCAACCACAGTTTTAAGGGACGATAATATTTCTCAAAATTCACTCCCACTTGTTTGGCTACAGCTTGATGACACTCTTCATAAAATACCGAACTTATTAAATCGGGAAACTCTTCCCAAAAAGTTTTACCAAAAAGTTCTTCCGGTACGCGCTGCAAAAATTGCGAGGCTTTGTAATTGACGTAAGTAAATCGCCACTGGAGGTCGAGAGCAAAAAAAGCATCGCTCATTCCTTCTAAAAAATTGACAATTTGCTCGTCAGTAGACCGAAGTTTTGCTTCAACTTGTTTTTCCCGGCTCTGGGCGCGCTTTAATTTAGCATAATTAATTCGCAACTCCATTTGGTTAATAATTTGCCTTCCTAACGTCCGCAGCGCTTCTAATTGTTCTGGAGTGAGGTGGCGCGGAATTGTATCTATCGCGCACAAAGTGCCGATCGGGAAACCATCAGAAGTTACTAGCGGCGCTCCAGCATAAAACCGAATATTGGGATTGGCAGTTACTAACGGATTCCCCGCAAAGCGATCGTCTTCTAGAGCATTGGGTATAACTAACAATTCATTGGGATTTAAAATAGCGTGAGCGCAAAATGCTAACTCTCTAGGAGTTTCTGAGGCGTCCAAACCGACTTTTGATTTAAACCACTGTCGGTTAGCGTCTATTAAGCTGACTAAAGCAATAGGAGTGCCGCAAATATAGGATGCTAAAGCTGTTAGGTCATCAAAAGCTTCGTCGGCATCTGTATCGAGAATCTGGTAGCGGTGAAGTGCTTTTAGTCTCTCTTCTTCGTTGCTGGGGAAAGGTGCAACTTGCATCGGCGGCGGCGAGGATATACGGTTGCGAAAAATCCGTCCAAGTCTCCGCGCTGCAAATTTTTGGACTTGCGCTGCTAGTTTTTCAACTAACATCAAAATACCTGTTTGCCAAGCTTTGTTCATCTTTATTTATCTTTTTTCTCGCCTGTTAGAACTGTGGACGATCGCCCGCTTTGCGATCTATCCCTACATACTTACCGCAACTAACTCCTCAATTTCCTGAGCTTTCGCTGGCAATTTCCCTGTTAATACTTCTCTACCCTCTTCGGTAACAAGTATATCATCTTCAATGCGTATGCCCCGGACGTCCGCGAATTTTTCCAACTCGTCCCACTTTACAAATTCTTTATATTTGGCGCGATTTTCAGAGTTATTCAAAATTGCCGGCACTTGATAAAAACCAGGTTCGATCGATACCAGCATTCCCGGACGCAAAACTCGATTCAGCCGCAAAAAACCCAACCCAAACCGACTGCTTCTCGTTCTTCCGGCTGCATAGCCAGCCAAATCGCCCAAATCTTCCATATCGTGAACATCCAAACCGATTAAATGCCCGATGCCGTGCACAAAAAACAGCGCGTGAGCATCCATTTCTACCAAATCTTCAACATTCCCCTGCAAAATACCCAAATCTACCAATCCTGCCGCCATAATTCGAGCAGCTAACAGGTGAATATCTTGATATTCCACCCCCGGACTAATTTTCTCAATACAAGCATCGTGCGCTGCCAAAACCACATCATAAATTGCTCTTTGAGTTGGCGAAAATTTGCCCGAAACCGGCCAAGTGCGAGTCACATCTGCCGCCCATCCCATTGATGTTTCTGCCCCGACATCTGCTAGCAGCAAATCTCCTGTTTGTAGCGGATTGTGATAGTGTTCGCTGTGCAGAACTTCGCCCTGTACCGTAACAATACTCGGATAGGCATAGGTCATGTTTTCCGAGATGATGACACTTTCCATTGCAGCGCGAATCCCTGCTTCGATGCGAGCATTTCCTGTGGCCGCCATGCCCGCTTTGTGCGCTGCTACGGTGACAGCGGCAGCTTGACGCAATTCGACCAAACTGGCTGCATCGTGGCTCAGGCGCAGCGATACGATCGCCTGAGTTAATTCTAGATCGATGCCGGTTGGCGCTTTGGACGGTGCAAGGGGGCGATCGAGAATTTGTGACTGTTGCAACAGAGTCAAGCTATCCTGAAGGGCGATCGTGGCGGCATTTGTGGAGCGCGCTTTTAATTCAGTCATGGGGAAAGCAGCATCAGCCCCAATTAATTCAGCAATTTCTGCACGTTTCGGCATTTCTCCATGCCAAAGAGTGCTGCTAGAATCTGCATCATCTAAGAACAATTCTAATTTACCCGATTCTAAGCGAATCGCAGCATTTTCTAACTGCAAACCTGCAAAATATAGAAAGTGACTGCTGGCGCGAAAAGGAAAAGTCAGCGCCGGATAATTGCGAGGAATGCTGCGCCCAGACCAAAGAATTACCGGAAAATCAATTAAATTGGCAAGTTTTTGCCGCCGTTGGTGTAAAATATCTTTTAACATATCATCAGTCTTAGTAATGGTCATGGCTAACAGCAGATTATTTTGAATTTTGTTTGTAGTAAGGACTTCAGTCCTTTAATTCTCAGTCTTAAAATAAATAAAGTCTTGACTTCAAACTTAGCAGTCATTTGGAAAAAAGTCTAATCTTTATATTATTTCTTGCTATCATCTTGTGCGTAGCGTTTTCGATCGCATTTGCGATCGCCGCCGACAGGAATTTGTTCAGCACAAATCTTGCCAGACAGCAAGGCAACAAAGGCTGAAAGTGTTGCGCGGCAAGTAATTAACATTCCCTGTAGCAACAGGGGCGATCGACCAAAGTAGTCGATCGGGTTTTTGTAGATGTTGTAACAAGAGCGATCGCATCTATTGACGGCTTGATATTTTCGACTTTAAAGTATAAGTAAATTCCCTGAAAATAAGATGAAAATTCCTCACAAAGCTCCTAAAAATTCCGTACAAATACGGGATTGGCCGATCGAACACTTGCCGGGATTGAGCAATGAAAACCAGTCTCAACTAGAACAATGCGGCATCACCACAACCGCGCAATTAATTCGCATGACGAAAACACCGGCTGCGAAAGCATTATTAGCAAATCAATTACACATTAACATTCTATCAGTTAATAAATGGGTAGCGATGGCAGAGCTGGCTCGGATTCCCAGTGTCGGCTGTCAGTATTGCGGGCTGTTGCTGCACGCCGGCGTTGCTTCTGCCGCTCAATTAGCTCAAATGCCCGTGGAGAGGTTGCACCAACAAATCCTGAGACTGCACGTAGCGACAATGCAGCGCAATGATTTGACTCCTTCGGTCGATCGCGTGCAACAATGGATTCAACAAGCTAAATTAGTCAAGAGTCATTAGTCATTAGTCATTAGTCATTAGTCATTAGTTGTTAGTCATTAGTTGGTAGGGGCGGTGGATGGTGCGTGCCCGCCCTCTTAGTCAACAGTTAACAGTTAACAGTCAACAGTCAACAGTCAACAGTCAACAGCCAACTGTCGTTAGTTATTCCCAATTCCCAATCCCTCCGCAACGCTAGAGCCCAATTCCCCATTCCCAATTCCCAAATATTATGTCAATTCAAGTTTACGGAATCCCCAACTGCGGAACCTGCAAAAAAGCTTTGCAGTGGCTCAAAGATAACAGCATCACTTACGAGTTCATTAACACAAAAGAACAGCCACCAACTCGCGAAACAATTGAAAACTGGGTGAAAACTTTAGGCTTTAAACCAATGCGAAATACCTCCGGTCAATCTTATCGTACTTTGGGCGACGACAAGAAAGACTGGACTGGTGAAGAATGGGTGGAAGCCTTTGCTAAGGATGCGATGCTGCTGAAACGTCCGCTGTTTGTGAAAGATGGAACTGCTGTTTTAGTAGGTTTTAAAGAAGATGCAATTCGAGAAAAACTTGGGCATTAAATGAGCTTAATTTAGCTGTTTTTGCGCCGCATAGACTTAATTTCTCCCAAATCGTCCGTGAAACCCCAGCGCTCGTAAAATGGTATCATTTTCGGCAAACAATTAAGAGAAAAACTCTCCACGGCTTGCAATTCGGGATGATTGAAAACTGCATCCATCAATACCGCGCCCAGTCCCATTTTTCTGTGTGTCGGCTTGACAATCACATCAAAAACCATCGCCCTGTAGACAAAATCGGTGAGGACGCGGGTGATGCCAATTAGCCTATCGCCCTCATCGACCAAACCAATGGTAACATCAGTAGCCGCAAGCATTTTCACCACATCCTCCCGCCTCCGCTTGTCGCACCAAAACTCGTTTTTGTACAAATCCATCAAGTCAGAAACCTGACTTTCCGTCAAAGTCTCGACTATGCGGTAGTTATCCATTTTTTACCTCAGAAAAATCAGAGGACTAAATTCCTCACCACCAACCAAATTATTATTGTTTTAGTGTTACCAAGCTGGATATTGCATCACCCAATAGCATGAATTTCATTCCTGTACTTCTGCTTCCTCCGTTTCCTCCGTTTCCTCCGTTTCAAATACTACTTTGTTGTAAATCTCGCTCATCAACATTTGCACTCCCAGCGTAGCGAAAGCAACTATTGCCGATTCTCCCTCATATTCCTGAAACAACCATTGATTCGATTCATTTTTAATATACTGTGCGACTAAAAAATCGGATTGATTGACTAATATATACTCGCGGAATTCAGGAATCGAGCGATAAAACCGAAATTTATCCTCTCTATCGAAATCCTTGGTAGACTTAGAAAGGACTTCCACAATCATGATTGGATTGAGTATCTCGTCGGTATGTCCTTCCGTAAAAACTGGTTCTCCTTCAATCACCATAATATCCGGGTAAGTTCCCCGCCGGTATCGAGGAATCCACAGCCGCAAATCGTTGTGAAAAAGCTCAAAAGGTTGCCCCTCAAGCAAGTTTCCCAAAACTCTACTCAAATTTCGGATAATCCGGCTGTGATTAATTGTGCCACCGGCCATCTCTAAAATTTCTCCATCGCGATATTCATTTCTAAACTCAGTAGTTTCTTCTAACTGCCGGTACTCATCGGGAGTATAAAACTTTGACTTGGTTTTTACTAACATTTTTACACCTCCACTATATTTTATCCGCGTTAATCTGTGTTAATCTGCTTCAATCTGCGGTTAAAAATCATGACTAATAGTATATCACAATCATCGGCGATTTGAATTTGATTACAGAAGACCGGGCGGTTGAAACCGCGTCTATACAAACTCTCACCTGCCTCCGCAGGTTGAAGATATAAAAAAGCGCCTAATCTTTGACAATTAGGCGCTTTCCACTCTTTCAAATCCCACTAAAATCAATCGTTGCGAGACAAGAGATTTGATTCAACTTTCACAGCATAAGTCGGTACAACCTGACTAATTGCCGATTGCAACATGGGAGTTTTGGTGACAGAATCGTTTGCTAAGTTAAACAAAGGATTAGACAAAATCCCAGCCAATGTTGTCGCGACTAAAGTTAGTACGACGCTGACTTGCAAAGGCCGCATTCCCTGAAGGTTCCAGCGAACTTCGGGATAATTCTTCACCGCATCCGACATCTCTTGAGGTTCTTTTACTACCATCATTTTGACGACGCGGATGTAGTAGTAAATCGAAATTACGCTGGTAATTAATCCCAGGATAACTAAGCCGTAAAGTCCAGCTTGCCAGCCTGCCCAGAACAGATAGATTTTGCCGAAGAATCCTGCTAGGGGGGGAATTCCGCCGAGAGAAAGCAGGCAAATACTTAATGCTAAAGTTAGCAGCGGGTCTTTTTGATACAAGCCCGAGTATTCGCTGATTTGGTCGGTTCCTGTCCGCAGGGAGAAGAGGATGATGCAGGCGAATGCGCCTAGGTTCATAAACAGGTAGATCAACAGATAAAATATCATGCTGGAGTAACCGGCTTCGGTTCCTGCAATCAAACCAATCATTACAAAACCGGCTTGGGCGATCGACGAATAAGCCAAAAGCCGCTTCATGCTAGTCTGGGCGAGGGCAACTACATTGCCCAACACCATGCTGAGTATGGCTAAGGCTGTGAATATGAATTGCCACTGCGGCGTAAGTGCGGGGAAAGCTGTTGTTAACAAGCGGATTGCTAGGGCAAAACCGGCGGCTTTGGAACCGACAGAAAGGAAGGCGACAACTGGTGTGGGCGAACCTTCATAAACGTCCGGTGTCCATTGGTGAAAGGGAACTGCGGAGATTTTGAAGGCGATGCCGGCGATCGCAAAAACCAAAGCAATTACCAAACCGAGAGATTGACCGTCATTAACAGTAGAAAGGTTGGCCGCGATCGCATTTAGCGTAGTTTGGCCACCAGACAACCCGTACAGCAGCGAAATACCGTAGAGAAACACCGCCGAAGAAGATGCACCAATTAACAAATATTTCAAAGCAGCTTCATTGGAACGCGGGTCGCGTTTTGTGTAACCCGTCAGCAAATAAGACGAGATACTCAGAGTTTCCAACGAAATAAAAATCATCACCAATTCATTAGCGCCGGAAAGGAACATTCCCCCCAAAGTAGCGCTGAGCAAAATGCAGATAAATTCCGCTAAAGCAGTACCCGTTTGCAGTACGTAGCGGACGGATATCAAAATAGTGACAGCCGTCGTCAAAGCGATAATTCCGCGAAATACCAAACTCAAGGCATCGCTGTTAAAACCGCCCAAAAACGAGATCGTATTAACGTTGTCCCACTGCAAACACAAAGCAGCAACGGCGGCTAGCAAACCCGCAACGGCCACGTAGGGAGTCCAAGTAGAGGAACTGCGGCCTACGATTAAATCGCCTACGAGAACCACCAGGAGGGTGACGATGATAATTCCCTCCGGCAAGATAGTTCCAGCATTTAGCTGGGCGGCAAGAGTAGCAAAATCCATATTTTCACGCAGGTTGGTTAGTACAAGCCGAAATGGCTGTAAAGGGCAGCGAATTCGTAAAAATTCTTTACCAAACACCGATTGTAGCGGATTACAGCTTTGCCAGCTTAGTTGGGCGGGTGTTTGTTGCTGTTGAGTCGGCGGGGGAGTCTGCCACAAAAGCGATCGCACTGCGGAAAAATCGCCATTGCGGCCGATCGGGCAAATTTTTTTTTCCTTCACCCCTTGACACCGAGGCAACGTAAGGCGTTTAGGATTGATTGATTGGCGATCGACTCTGAACAGAAAGGACGAAAGGTATGCAACCTGCAACGGGCTGACTGTCGCTTTTTCAAGGGTAACGGAGGGCGATCGCCAAGACTGCTGATGCCGCTAGCGCTGCTGCCGATCGAATGTGATTCCAGATTGTCCAGTTAACAAGGTAGCTCGCCCACAGCCTCGCACCCTCAGCGCTGCCTGGATCGACTTTTGCCAGCGCATCGTTCAGCGGTACATTACAGGCGATCGTCACTCCCACCGTACCGACGAGATACAACAAGCTACCAATCAGCAAATAGATAGCACCTAGTTGATGCCACTGGAATGAGGAGAAAGCTAGAAAAATGCAAGCCGCAGCCGTTCCAAAAAGCGGTAGTACCCTGAAGGAAAGGATCAAGAGAATTAAACTGAATTCAAAGAAAGTAGGCGTTTAGAGCTGTAAATTAGCATTGTAATGATGCACAAAGCGCCAAATGGCAGCAATATGATTTTCTAATT
>NZ_JADEWT010000066.1 GCF_015207505.1 Tychonema sp. LEGE 06208 | reverse complement strand
ATGCCCTATGCCCAATGCCCTATGCCCAATGCCCTATGCCCAATGCCCTATGCCCGACAGTACCTCATCTTTCGCTTGAAAGGCTATATCTATAAACCCGCCCCTCGCTTGCTAACAAATCAGAAACCCGTTTTCTTCCTAAATTTATCGTTTATAGCCGCCAAAATTCGTAGAAACCGGGTTTCTAGCATCCCCATGCGTCCAAGATTGAAACTGTCCGAAGATTTTGCATAGTAAAAGGTTTAATTATATCGCGTCCTGTCGGTTGACTGCAATAAAATTGGTTCGCAGCATCGCATAGAAGTCGTGTGAAACTGCGGATTTAAGTCCGCACTACAAACTGTTTTTTATTATGGTCGATCGACCGAACATGATATTAAATAGATATTTCCTCGATTATAGCAAGATTTGGCAGCCAATTTGCGGGAGTTTCTGCCGGAAGGTTTAGTGAGGAAATTTGGGTGTCTTGGGTACGGTTGCATCTAGTGGCGAATTGACAGGAATCGCACAGATTGGCACTAATTTCTACTTGGGGGAAGAATTCGCCGCCTTCGGTATAGCGCTGTCGCCAGTCGGTTAGCTGCTGCAATATTTGGGTTAAATCTTGTTTTGTGCGATCGTGTTCTGTTTGATTGTAAGAAAATGTGAGTTTTTGTGGCGGTTCTTTTCCTTGGAATTGGACGAACCAGTATGTCATAGAAACTTGTTCGGGGGAATAATCGCTGGTTTCGACTAAGACGTATAAATAGAGGCGAGTTTGCCAACTTTCGGCTATCCATTTAGATTTTTGAGGGCGGGGATAGGTTTTCCAGTCGAGGATTTGGGCTGTGTTGGGTTCGGCGATTAATAAGTCGTAGATAACTGTGAATAGGTAATCTTGAAAAATTAAGATGCGCGGATGTTCGGCTTGGCGAAAAATGCGATCGCTATTTTCTGAGTTTGCGAAAAGTTCGGGGGCGGCGTTGATAAATGCTGCTACACAGCGCCCCAGTTCGGGGTCTTGTTGGATGATGGATTCAATGGGAAGTCCGAGTTCTCGCTGCTGCATCAAGAGGTGAAAATGGCTGCCCCATGTGAGTTTTTGTTTTTGTTCTGGGGATGTGGTGGTGGCGAGGAGTTCTAGGTAGCTATATTGAAATTTGCGGGCGCATTCTTTGAGGATTTTAAGTTGGGTTTGGGAGAGTCGGAGCATTTTTTTGTGTGATATTAAGAATTTTTTGTAAGGTTTTGTTGTGCAAATTATAAAATTTATGACTACCCAGCCTGGACGGCTTGGAGAAACGTCTCAAAAATCAATTTCAATCGCTATCAAAACTGAGATACTCCCACCCACCATACCAAATATTGTTGTATTTTTTTTGAAAGGGTACAATATTTGCATTTATTTAAACTGCCTACAAATTCCCAATCTGTTGAGCAAACCACATCGCCGCCGTCCCATTGCCTTCATTCAAAAGTTTCAAAGTCTCCGACAGCAAAGCAATTGGTAATCCCTCAAGTGCGCCAGAAATTTCGCATTCCTGATACTGCCCGTTTTCCTGCAATCGAAATGCCAAAACTCTTTCGCCCTTAATATCTACTACCCAATATTCAGGAATTCCCAAAGCAGCATACAAGCGCTTTTTTTGATCTAAATCGCTGGCCAAAGTAGTATCAGAAGTTTCTATCACTAAATCCGGGATTCGCGATTTATTCAGATTGACTCGGCGCGGTTCACCTTTTTGCCACTGGATGAAATCTCCGCCGACATATAAAATGCGATCGGGCGCACCTCCTCCCACCTTTGGCTTTTCAATTACACATCCACCCAAATCATCGAAAGCTTGTCCTCCTTTGCTGACAAACCAAAATCCAAACACCAGAGTCAAGAGGTTATTAAATCTGGCGTGCTGAGGCCCTTCATTTCCCATGTCTATCCAAAGATATCCTTCATAAAAAAATATTCTGGCTTCTTCCAAAGACGGATCTTTGCAAGCTGCTACATAATCTTCCCATGTCGCGGCTTGCCATTGGGGAATTTCACCCACTTGAGACACAATGAATTTTGCAGTTGTAGAAGTCATAATTCAAAACCAAATTAAGGATAGTTTTATCCTAACTGAAGTTGATATTTATCTGCTGGGAACCCAGAAACCGGGTTTTTGCTGAAAAGACACGTTACCAACCGCAAAAACCGCAAAAAAGCCGATTTCTTTATCATTTTAGATCGATCGCAACTTTCAAGCAAAAAATCGATCGCACTAAATCAAACATCACAAAATCACTCTTTTGTCAAGACAAAAACACTTCCTTCATTGCCGCGCCCGATCCGCAAATCGCCATCCAAATAAGTAATATCCAGCCATCCCTGCTGTTCGCGAGTATCCAGCTTGAAATCTACAGCAGCAAACTTTTTCCCCGACTCAATCTCATCGATATATTTTGCCGGAGATTCATAGCCAATCAACCTGCTTAAACCCAAAATCGATCGCTCAAATTTCACCTGCACTCGCCGTTCCGAGGTGGCCTCAAATCTCGCAGCTACGCTGACAATTCCTTCTAAATAAGGCAATCCGTAAACTTCGGCAATGTTATAAATTTTTGATTCTTTGACGCGGATAGATTGATAAATTTGACCTAATTTTAACAGTGGAAAACTGTCAATATTCAACAGGGCGCGGCTGCTGGTGTACAACAACCGCCAATCACCTTCTAAAAGCTCTGCGGCTTCGACGGGGCGAGATGTAGGGTTGTAATCTTCCAATTGGGCGATCGCACTTAAAATCGCCTGTTTGTCGTTTGGAGTCGCCAGCAAACCGCGATTTTTACCAGCAATTATCTCTAATAGTCCAGATTTTTTAAGCATAGTTTTTTAAGAGTCAGTAGTCAGTAGTCAGTAGTCATTAGTCAGTAGTCAGTAGTCATTAGTCATTAGTCATTAGTCAGTAGTCAGTAGTCAGTAGTCATTAGTCATTAGTCATTAGTCATTAGTCATTAGTCATTAGTCATTAGCATTTTTTAGGGGCTGGTTTAGCTAAGGATATATGATACAAATGACTGAAAAAATGGCAAAGCCCGCCCTCTTCTTCTCTGTACGTAGTGCGAACCCTAGATTTATTTTAATCTTCAGTCGAGCCGCGAAAATCGTTTGATTAGGAGTGGTTTCAACCGCCGAATCTTATTCGATTTAGCATGAACCATTACCGATTCCCAATGACTAGCACGCCAAATTTTACGAGATAGAGTAGCGTCCGATACAGGTGTGCTAATTCTTGCTCGTTTTTGGCATAAAGTCTGAGAATTTCGCCCGCGCTGACAGTGCCTTTTTGCTCGATCGCCTTTAACATCTCCATCTGAATCTTAACAGAGATTCTTCTGTCTTGACCGAAACTGCTAAACCAAATAGTCTGCAACTCTTTCAGAAGTTCTGGTGTGGCGATCGCACCCAGACTCAGCATCATATCATTGGTTAAAGTTCTCGTCGCATAATGGCCCAACACCCGAAACGGATCGTCACTTAGCGGATAAGGCGGTTTCCCTGGTTTTAAAGGTGCCGATTCCGGTGCAGAAACCCGAATTTCTGCTAATTCCCGCCACAACTGTTCGTAAGCAGCAATTACTACTTTCCAATCATAAATCTCCCTCGCCCTTTGTCGGGCATTTTCGCCCATCCGCTTTCTCAATTCTGCGCTGTCAATTAACAGACACAAGGCACGGGTACAAGCATCAATATCAACTGCTGTGGCTAGGGAAGTGTGACCCATGTAAGTCGGCCAATTCAAACTACCGTCGAGATAATTTAGGGCTAAATCTAAACAAGCTTCTGGCGGCGGGATCAGTGTGGGAATGCGGAAGCCGTCGATTTCGTGGCGTACTGATTCTTTGTATCCGTTCCAATCAGAAACTATGGCCGGCAGTCCGTTAGCCATTGCTTCGATTGGCGTCAGTCCGAAGGTTTCTTGAATGTTGTCGGAAAGCGAAATAAAAATGTCGGCCGCCGACCAAATATTAATTCTAATTTCCGGTTTTCTGCCATCTAAAAAAATAGCATTTACGGAGGGACAAAATATTTGCGCGCTATTTTTAAAGTCGGGTTCTTCTCTCAAATCTTCGATCCAACCGGCTTGAATTAGGTGGATTTTAGCTTTGGTTTGCTGTGCTGCCCGTTCTAAGGCGATGTACATTGGTACGGGATGGGCTTTTGCCGAAAAAGTTAATCTACCGACAAACAACACAACAATATCGCCGGGAGAAATGCCGAGTTCTTGTCGCTGTTGGCGGCGGCTGTTAACTGCTTCCACACCCTGCGGAAACGCGCTGCAATCGACTCCTAGGGGAATAATTGGCAATTTGATCAAAATTTCCGGTTGACCGCCGTTGCGCTGCGCTAAATATTCTGACCACTGCGTCAGAACTCCTTCTACTGCTGTTTTCACGGCCCCAGAGGTGCAGATCAGCGCGTCCCAAGGCTGTGTCGGTGCGGCGATCGAATCGCCGATCGCCTCCATGACGTATTTTGTACCGATTGTGTGGGTAACGCCGCAAATGCTGTAGGCCCGCTGATCGACAAATCTGCGCGCCCAAGCCAGATCTGCCAGGGCCGGATCGGGTCGGTAAATTGTCCCCGGTTGAGATAGCAAATCCGATCGTTGTGTGGGAATCCAGCGGACTTTCCGAGGTGTTTCCAGCCAAGGTTCGATGCGGGCACAAAATTCCTCAAAAGTGGTTTGGCTATCTGCACAACAGTAGAGAGAGTCAGCGGTGCCGTGTTGGACTAAGCTTTTGAGAAATCCTTCTCCGGCTGCATGACGCCCCAGAAGTCTCTTTCCTGTGGTGTCGTAACCCTCTTTGTTGTATAAAACGGCTGCGGTGGTATCCATCCTGAGATTTATTGCTTGAGAGTTGACTGAACAATGTAGAGGCTATTTGCCATCAGGCTTCACTCGAAAACCAGGAGAGTGTTGTGAATCTGCCGCTTGCCAGAGAACCTTGCGTCCTGGATCTGTTAAAGGGCGATCGTCTCAGATTACAATACTTACGGCTAAAAAAGGATTGGCAAGAGCGGATTTTAGTGTTATTCTGGGGCCCATGCTCGGGACAAGTTCCTTTTCGGTCTGCCATCCTATCGAGATCCGGAAGCAAACAGTCTCTGTGGTATAATGCCCTAGCGCTGCTAAATGCCGGATGTGCAAGCGATTGATCGAAAGAGCAGTCACTCGGCAAAATATTACCTCTACTCGATCGCGTCTTTCCGTTTAGAAACCGAGAATCATGTATAACCCATCTCTGCGCCAAATCCCTCGCCACTTGCCTGCGGACGTAATTCCATTAAAGCAGGAATCATCTCTTTTAGACTGGTTGGAATCTCAGAATCGCCTGTTAGCAAGGGATGTCCAAGAACCCAACTATCTCAACGAAGAAGAATTTCCCGAACTGATGGCAGTTGACGACAATCCTTACGATGATTTAGAAGAAGAAGCTGAAGATGATGCGGGTGCAGGCGACGAATAACGGATAACAGGGTGAAAGAATCAACCGGAAACAGGGAATAAAAACTAAGAGATTTTGCAATCTCCGGTATTCCACCCTATTCCTCAATTGTCAATTGCTTATTCTCAAATGGTGTGTGTGCAGGAGTGATATGGATAACTTTGTCGATGAAAGAATCCCTTTTAGTATACCTTTCAAACTTACAGGTCGGAATTTATTGCTCGTGCTGGGTTTTGGACTTGGCATTGTAGCGATCGGTTTAGATGTAGCAGCGGGCAGATTTTTGAATTTGCCTCGTTCGCTATTTTTACCGCTAGTGGTTTGTGCTTTCGTTGCATCGGGATTGGGCTATCTAATAGTTCCCGTACTCCAAAAACTGAAAGCAGGACAAATAATTCGCGAAGACGGCCCCCAAGCCCACTTAAAAAAAGCCGGAACTCCAACAATGGGCGGAGTTTTTTTTGTACCGGCGGGAGTCGCAGTCGCTTTACTCTGGTCTAATTTTAACTCAGACGTTGTGGCAGTATCTGCTTTAACTTTAGCTTACGGTTTCATCGGCTGGCTGGATGACTGGCAAATTCTGCGCCACAAGTCGAATAAAGGTATTTCACCCCGGATGAAATTGGCTTTGCAAATAGGTTTTGCAGCTTTATTTTGTCTGTGGTTAATGTTGCACAATCCAGCAATTTCTACGAACATTGCTTTGCCTTTCGGTTGGGTATTGCCTTTGGGTTTGCTGTTTTGGCCGCTGGCGGGTTTTGTGTTAGTTGCTGAAAGCAATGCTACTAATCTTACCGACGGCGTTGATGGGTTGATGGGAGGTTTAGGGGCGATCGCACTTTTGGGATTAGGCGCATCTGTAGCCTCAACTTCGCCAGAATTAATGATTTTTTGCGCCTGCATCAGCGGCAGTTGTCTCGGTTTCTTAACTCACAATCGCAATCCAGCCAAAGTGTTTATGGGCGATACAGGGGCCTTAGCTTTGGGCGGTGCGTTGGGTGCGGTAGCTTTATTAACAAACAGCCTTTGGATATTATTAATTATCAGCGGGATTTTCTTTGTAGAAACGCTGTCGGTAATTGCTCAAGTAGGTTATTACAAAGCTACAAAAGGCCCGGATGGCATCGGCAAGCGTCTGTTAAAAATGGCTCCGCTGCACCATCATTTAGAACTGTGTGGCTGGCTGGAAACTCAGGTGGTTGGTATCTTTTATTTAACTAACGGGGTGTTAGTGTTAATGATTTTGATGTTGGCTGGTAACAGTTGAGAGTGGATGGGGGTAAGGGATTTTTCAGGGTATGTAAGAGATATTTTCTACTATTTTCAAGAACAGGCTTTCCGGCCTGTTTCACAAACACAGGCAAGATGCTTGTTCCACACTAAATGCAGTTGTGGAACGGGCATCTTGCCCGTTCAAGGCTCCGAACTTATAATTTTGAGAACTGATACTGGCAGTTAATGCAATGGAACTCAAAAACAGAAAACGCAATATTTGGATAATTGCTTCATCTGCGGGCATTTTCTTGCTAGCTGCTAGCTCAATTTTTTACTGGAAACTCGTCAGACTCGGTTATGCTGTTCCAGTTCCCTACATTTTAGATGTTTTCTGCTCAAATAACTGTCCGGCAGACGATTTAAATGTTTTACATACGCAATTGCCGGCAGATAATTTATTAAACTACGGCAAACCCCTAACACAAATTTTAGGCGAACCGGATAAGTTAGATAAAACTAGGATTTCAATCCTGGTAGAAAAATCCAAATACAGGCTGACTGTATATGACAACAAAAAGCCTGTCAAATCTTATCCTGTTGTATTTGGCAGCAATCCCGCAGGCGACAAACTAAAAGCAGGCGATTCGCGAACGCCGGAGGGAATTTTTACTATAAAAGACCTTTATCCTCACGATACTTGGTCGAAGTTTCTGTGGCTGGATTATCCAACTAAACAATCTTGGCGCAAACATATTCAAGCTAAGAAAAAGGGTACAATTGGGTGGGGCGATAGTGTGGGTAGCGAAGTCGGGATTCACGGCGTACCGGCGAATTCACAAAAGTTAATTAAAGAGCGATCGAACTGGACTTTGGGCTGCGTTTCACTGGAAAATAAGGATGTTGAGGAATTGTATCAATTCGTGCACCAGGGAACGGCTGTAGAAATTATTCCTTAAATCAAACTACAATAAAACTGGTTCGTAGTAAGGACTTTATTCCTGATTGATTCAACAACCAGCAGAGAGGATGAATGAACAGTGCGGAGTTTTTACCCCTTGTTTCGGTTGTAGTACCTATTTATAACGGTGAGAGGGATTTGCCGGATTTAATTGAGTGTCTGCGATCGCAAACTTATCCGCCACACAGAGTAGAATATCTCTTAGTAGACAACAAAAGTCGCGATCGCACTTCAAGTATTCTCCAAACCGCAGCATCTAACCCCCCCTCAGTTTCCCCCTTGCTAAGGGGAGGAAGCCATTTCAATCAAATAACCCTTCGCCACCTCACCGAAAACCAGATTCAAAGCTCCTACGCCGCCCGCAATCAAGGGATTCGCGCCTCCACAGGCGAAATCATTGCATTTACCGATGCAGACTGTCGCCCCGAAACTCAATGGCTGGAAAATTTAGTTAAACCGTTTGTTGACTTAGAAGTAGGAATTAGCGCGGGGGAAATTCTCGCCCTCCCCGGTAATACTCTCTTAGAAAAACACGCAGCCCGCGACAATACTTTATCTCAAAAACATACTCTCGCTCACCCTTTTTGTGCCTACGGTCAAACGGCTAACTTAGCTGTACGCAGGCAGATTTTAGCAGGAGTCGGTTTGTTTCGCCCTTACCTTACGAGTGGTGGCGATGCGGATTTGTGCTGGCGGATTTTGCGAGAAACATCCTATACAATGTATTTTGCCGAAAGTGCGATCGTCCGACACCGCCACCGTTCTACAATAAAACAGTTGCAAAGTCAATGGTATCGGTACGGCGAATCTAATAAATATTTGCACGAACTCCACGGCGTCGATTTGATGCGTGAATTTACCACAGGCGAATATTTGTATCGGCTGGCTAGGTGGCTGTTAAAGGAATTGCCGGTTGCTGCGGCTAAAAGTGATCTCGCCCGCCTCGATCTGGTAGATTTGTTACATACGCCGATCGGTCTTTTGAATGTTAGAGCAAGGGCGATCGGACAGCGCCAAGCCAAACTTCCGTTAGCAGCTTGGGAAATTGACCAGCTTTAATCACTAAAAAAAATACCGACGGTTAACACCGATTCTCTACTTCTCTACAGGCAAAACCCGCTATACAAGCGGGTTGGAGACTATTGGCCAGCCCTCTTATTTTTGCATCCTATAAGTATAATTTATCTTCCGATAAGTACCATTAATCAGCAAATATGAAAATTTCCGGCAATCCTTAATATAAAATTAATAAGTCTATTCTGAAGCGCCGGCTTCAAAACGACAAGAAATTCGCAGTCACCCCCAAAATTTCTTTACTGGCGATCGAGATTATTCTCAGATTATTAATTTTTTGTAACATTTACAGGTAGTGCCAATGGCTCAAATCCTACTCCAGACCGTTTGGTTTATACCTTGCTACCCACTCATCGGCGCATTTCTGTCGATACTGTGGTTTCCTGGACTAACCCGCCGCACGGGCCCTAGACCCTCCGGTTACATAAACGCCATTTTAACCTTCTTCGCTTTCGCCCACGGCGTCATAGCCCTAACCGCAGCCTGGAACCAACCGGCACAACAGCAGTTGATTCCCTGGCTGAACGTCGCAGGTTTAGACCTCACCATTCCGGTAGAAATCTCTGTTGTCACCGTCGGGGCTACAGTTTTGATTACCGGACTAAACTTTGTGGCACAGGTTTATGCCTTCGGCTACATGGAAATGGACTGGGGCTGGGCGAGGTTCTTCTCCCTGATGGGGCTGTTTGAAGCTGGGATGTGTGGCTTGGTTTTGTCCAACTCTCTGTTCTTCAGCTACATGATTCTGGAAGTCCTGACTCTGGGAACTTACCTGCTAATCGGGCTGTGGTTCAATCAATCTTTGGTAGTTACTGGAGCCCGCGACGCTTTCTTGACTAAGCGGGTGGGAGACTTATTCCTGCTGATGGGAGTAGTGGCAATTCTGCCACTGGCGGGAACTTGGAATTTTGACGAGTTGGCAGTTTGGGCTCAGACTGCAAACATTGACCCCACCGTCGCCACGCTGTTGAGTTTAACTTTGATTGCCGGCCCGATGGGCAAATGCGCCCAGTTTCCCTTGCACCTGTGGCTGGATGAGGCGATGGAAGGCCCCTTGCCGGCAACGATTTTGCGGAACACGGTAGTTGTGGAAACTGGCGCTTGGATTTTGATTAAATTGCAGCCGGTCATCGCTTTGTCGCCCGTGGGACTGAAGACAACTATTATTGTAGGTGCTGCAACGGCGGTTGGTGCTTCCTTAATTGCGATCGCCCAAATCGACATCAAGCGCACGCTATCTTATATAGTTAGCTCTTACATGGGCTTAGTATTTATCGCCGTCGGTACCGGACAAACCCAAACAGCTTTGACATTAATATTTGCTTATTCCTTGGCAATGGGTTTGCTGGTGATGAGCATTGGTTCAGTAGTTTGGAACAGCATCACTCAGGATGTCCGAGCTCTCGGCGGTTTGTGGCCCAAGCGTCCCATATCGGGAATATCGTTTCTTGTCGGCGCTGCTGGAGTAATTGGACTGCCGCCCTTCGGCTGCTTCTGGGCTTTATCGGAACTAGCAGGCGAATTTTGGAATACCCACCCTTCACTGTTAGGAGTCCTGCTGTTTGTCAACGGTGTAACTGCTTTTGGCTTAGTGCGCGTTTTCGGTTTAGTTTTTGGTGGTAAACCAAAGCAAATGACCGAACGTTCCCCCGAAGTTTCCTGGCCTTTTATCTTGCCGATGACCGTGTTAATGGGATTTACCTTGCACGTTCCGCACTTGCTCGCCGCGTGGCAACTTTTGCCTTTGGCAACTTTGAATTATACTGCGGCCGGACTGTTGGTTTTGTCAAGTGCGATCGGCATCGGTGCAGGGGCATTTATTTATCTCAACGAAAAGTGGGAAAAACCGGTGCGAATTGGTTCTCAAGCCGTACAAGACTTCTTTGCCTACGACTTTTACACCGCCAAACTTTACCGCGTCACAGTGGTATTTGCCGTCGGTCTGGTATCCCAAATCATATCCTGGGTCGATCGCAATATTGTTGACGGATTCGTAAATTTAATAGGTTTTGCCACAGTTTTAGGCGGTCAAAGTCTCAAATACAACGTCAACGGTCAAACTCAATTTTACGCCCTGACCATTTTATTCGGAGTTGCACTTTTGGGACTGCTAGTAAGCTGGCCTTTGTTGGCTCGTCTCTCGCTGATTGTTGGCGGGTAAAGAGATATAACATTTAAAATTTTAGGTGACATTTACAACCTAAAATCTTAAATAAATGAATTCTCAAATAAAGATTTCAAATACTTAAAATTTTAGGTGACATTTATAACCTAAAATCTTAAATAAATGAATTCTCGAATAAAGATTTCAAACCCGATCCAACAATCCCAAGTACATGAAAGACAATAACCGACCAGTCAATCTTTCCCGACGTAATTCACTCAAATTTGTAGCAGGAGCAATAGGTACAGGAATACTCGCAGCACGAGTAGGCGCTGATGTGGCTGCACCGGCACCAGCAATTGCTCAAAATGACATGAGTCCCGATGCAGCTTTAAAACAGTTAATGGACGGGAACAAGCGATTTGTTGACAGAAAACGTACAAATCCCCACCAAGACTTATCCAGGCTCACCGAAGTAGCCAAAGGTCAAAAACCCTTTGCTGCTATTCTCGGCTGTGCAGATTCCCGCTTTCCTTCCGAGATTATTTTCGATCAGGGATTTGGAGATTTATTCATCTGTCGCGTGGCCGGAAATGTGGCTACCCCAGAAGAAATTGGCAGCTTGGAATTTGGCACGCTGTTGTTGGGAGCAAAAGTGTTGATGGTAGTCGGGCATGAAAACTGCGGTGCGGTAGGTGCAACCCTCAAAGGCGCTCAAGTTCCCGGCCAAATTGGCAGTTTAGTCGATTCAATTAAGCCTGCTGTAGAAAGCTCGAAAAACCAACCGGGCGATCATCTAGAAAATGCGGTCAAAGCTAATGTTTTGCTGCAAGCTAAAAGGTTGAAAGCGTCTCCAGTTATCTCTAAGTTAATTGAGGAGAACAAACTGAAAGTTGTTGGTGGATACTACGATTTAGACACGGGTGCTATCAGTATTGTTGCTGATTCCTGATGCAGTTTGCGATTAATAATTTGGGATTAAATCAACATTTGAAATCTCAACTTGTTAATCGCAAAAGCGCAGGAAATAGATTGTTTACTCTTCACTGTTCACAAATTATGCTTAGTGCCTTGCTATGGTTGCCCGCGTTGGGCGCTGCGGTGGTGGGTTTCTTACCAGGAAATATCAATGCAATGCGACTGCGCTCAATAGCCTCCGCCTTCGCTGTTGCTGTTTTCCTGTTGAATATCTTGCTGCTGACTCAATTTGACACGACAAATTCAGGACTGCAATTTCAAGAATATTTGCCTTGGATTCCCCAATTAGGTTTGAGCTACAACTTAGGGGTTGACGGCTTATCTTTGCCGCTAATTGTTTTAACCGGATTGTTGACGCTATTAGTGATTTACGGCACCGGCGAAGGGATAGCTCGTCCCCAGCTTTACTACGCGATGATTTTGCTGATCAATGCGGGTGTCGTTGGGGCATTGATGTCTCAAAATTTGCTGTTGTTCGTACTTTTTTACGAGCTAGAATTAATTCCTTTTTACCTCTTAATTGCGATTTGGGGTGGCAAGAAACGCGAATATGCTGCGATGAAGTTTCTGATATATACGGCTGTTTCGGGACTTTTAGTTTTAGCGGGATTTTTGGGCGTAGCTTGGCTGAGCGGTTCTTTAAACTTCGATTACAGCGCGATTACTACTCAAGATTTGTCCTTTAAAACTCAATTAATCCTGCTAACTATTGTGCTGATTGGGTTGGGAATTAAAATTCCCTTAGTGCCCCTGCATACATGGCTGCCGGATGCCTACGTCGAAGCTTCGCCAGCAACAGCAATTTTGTTGGGAGGTGTTTTGGCGAAATTGGGAACTTACGGCTTAATTCGGTTTGGTTTGCAGTTGTTTCCCGAAACTTGGTCGATTGTCGCTCCCGGTTTAGCGATAATCGGGACAGTCAGCGTGATGTACGGTGCTTTGAGCGCGATCGCCCAAAAAGATATCAAGCGCATGGTAGCCTATAGTTCGATCGGGCATATGGGCTACATCCTCGTCGCCTGTGCCGCGGGAACAAAACTCGCCTTAATCGGTGCAGTCGGGCAAATGGTAAGCCACGGCTTGATTTTAGCTTTGCTGTTTTATCTAGTAGGCATCATCGAAACCAAAGCCGGCACGCGGGATTTGGACGTGCTCAACGGCTTGATGAATCCGCTGCGAGGTTTGCCCACAGCAAGTTCGCTGTTAGTTTTGGGAGGCATGGCAAGCGCCGGCATTCCCGGTTTAGTCGGTTTTATCGCCGAATTTTTAGTATTCCAAGGAAGTTTTTCTGCATTTCCAATTCCGACTTTACTGTGCATTTTAGCCTCCGGGTTAACAGCAGTTTACTTTGTAATTCTGCTCAACCGCACCTGTTTTGGAAAGTTGGACAACGCCACGGCTTACTACCCTGCGGTTAAGTTTTCCGAAAATATGCCAGCCCTAGTTTTAGCCAGTCTCATTTTCTTCTTGGGAGTGCAACCGGTGTGGCTGTTGAAGTGGAGCGAATCTACTACAAATGCGATGGCAGTAACTCTGTCAACGGGTAGATATTCTCAAGTAGCTGTCAGCTATCAGCCGGATAAATAGAGCGTGAGAAAGTAGAGGATAGAAAAAATACGAGTCTTTGATGATTCTGCTTTCTTCTTCTTTCTGCTTTCTTCTTCTTCCTTATCCCAGCCGATTATAAATGTGTTAAAGTAGGATACATCCGTCAAAAACTGGTGCTTAAAAAATAGAGGCTAGAGTTTGAGCGACTGACAAAATAGCACTGATTACGAGGAAATGAAAACTCATGAAACAGAAAATACTTTTTAGTTTGTTCGCAGTTACAACCACTCTTTCACTAGCAGCAAATTCTGCTTTGGCACAAGCTCAAACCCGAATCAGGGAGTTGTCAGAAGTAAGAGCAGGAATTACGATATCTGGCAAAGTAGTCGGTTTTGGAGAATCTGATGAAAATGAGTGGATTCTAGACGACGGCAGCGGTACAATTGTAGTCGATGCCGGCCCCCGCTCGTGGCGCAATATTAATGTATCAAAAGGCGAAACAATAACAGTTGTGGGCGAGATGGATGACGGCGAGTTTGATGCTTTTTCTGTTACTTTATCGAACGGCTCAGTTATCAACATCCGCTCTCCCCAAGGCCCGCCGCCTTGGTCTGGAAAGAAAAGATAAAGGCAAAAATCCTAGCTATCTGTCCGCATAGCTGAGAATTGCTCAAAAGTAGATGGCCGGTAACTAGGACAATTCCTATATTTCCAGACGCACCAACACGGCTATAAACCGGGTTTTAACTGGTTCCCAGGCAGAGCCTGGGAACCGAAATCCAGAGGCTCTGCCTCGCTTTTGAGCGGGCAAATTGGAGGCAGAGCCTCCGGTTCTGCATTACCAGGTAGAGCCTGGGAACGAGTAGAAAGATTTAAAATTTGATTCAAACTAAGGAAAAAAAATGGTACAAACTCCTACAAAACCAGCAACTAAACTCCCTCCTTCCAAGCACGAATTTGCAGATGTAATCCACAGGCTGGAAGCCGGCGGCGCGATGATTCCCGATACGCCGGAAAATCTGATGCAAATTATCGCGATTTGGAAAGCCTACGCGGTGCCGATGGACTTCTACTGGCGGGATTTGCTTTACATCGCCGAACGGGTATTTTTACACCCACTTCCCTTCTTTAAATACTTCTTACCCCAGGAGTATTTAGACTTGCAAAATCACTATGCAGGTGACGGTGCAGATTTGCGGATTTGGCGGGGGACTGGTAGCGCCCATCCAGAACTTTTGGAGTTCATGGAAAAAGGGGAAATTGGTAAAAAGCCAAGACTGTTTCACCATTTGTGGCACGATCGCATTAACATGGAATTTGCCGAAGAGGTCATGAGGTCGATGCTTTGGCACCGGGGAATGTACGTTCCCGTCAATCAGTTTGACCCTTATCTCGACACCGACGAATACAAAGCTAATGCCGATCGCGCCATTAAAGCTTACTTCAAAAAAGACCCCTTCATGCTGGCGCTGCACAAAGCATTCCCCGAAATGTTTTTAGAACAGTGCCGCCAGATGTCTTATTACAGCAATCTCGGTTTGTTTTGGGAAGTAATGGCCCCGGTGTTTTTTGAAGTTTCCGACTTGTACGACGAAGGCAAAGTTACCACAGTCCCGCAGGCGATGGATTTCATCACAAATGGCATATTTGCGATCGCCGGTCGTCCGATTTACCACCACGTTGTCATCGACGGGGAAACCTACGAAATAATCCCGAAATCTAAAGGTTTCACTTGGCTGTATGAAGCGGCGCTACCTTATGTAGAAGCTATATTTTACCGCACTTCGCCGTTCCGGGGAACCAAATCGTACAACGCGCAAGCCAGGGAAGTTCCCGACGATCAAAAAGACTTCCACTACGGAGTTTTGTATGCAGATAAATTCCCAGTAGGTACTGCCGGAATTCCGCCGACTTTACTAGCACAAGATATGCTGCACTTCCTGCCGCCTTATTTGATGGATTTCTACAAACAGCGGTGTCGCGGCGAAGATGATATTCTCAATCAAATTGGCGTAACGTTCCAGCGATCGATGTACTGCGTTACTTCGGGAGTGATTCAAGCTTTGCGAACGGCGCTGTTGTATCCTTTGGATGACCCGAATCCGAAACATTTGAAGGCAAATCGGGCGTTTTTCGAGTCTCAGATCGATCGCTTCTGCCGCCCGGAATACGGCATGAAATACGCAGCGAAGTTGAAGAACATTCAGACTTCAGATTACAAATAGTCATTGGTCATTAGTCATTAGTCATTAGTTATTAGTAAACTTTTTGCAAAAATCGCAAACAATCTTGAAATCCATCTTCGTTAATCTGCGTTTTCCATCCCTCGCAGATTTATGCAAGAGGTCTAAAGAAGAATAATAACTAATGACTAATAACTAATTACTAACAACCAACAAACAACCAACCAACAACCAATAACCAACAACCAACAACCAATAACCAATAACCAATAACCAATAACCAATAACCAATAACCAATAACCAATAACCAATAACCGTGAACAGCAAAGACGTAGCTAAATATATCGAAGCAACAGACGGAATTTCCAAACCTTGGCTGTTAGTGCAATTGCGACTGAAAAAATTGCAAGAAAGGCGATCGGAAATTTCTGCTGAAGAATATATGACAGAACTTGCCGATATCCAGCAGGATTTAATGAATCTAGGGGAATGGTGGGTAGGAATAGAGGATGAAGTGTTTTAAAAGTTAAATCGCGATCGGTAAAATCAGCAATTAATCAATAGTCTAATTCCATCATCTAGTTGTCTCAGTTTAATAGACAAAGAGAACAGGCGATTCACGAAGAAGGATAGCTGCGATTCACAAACTTTTCGGCTTTGGATGATACTCAGGCGATTTGAAGAATGCTAGGTTCCGGGATGGGTTCACCTTCTTCCTGCCAAGCTTATAGATACATTTCGAGCACTTCTTCGCCATGTCGGATGGCTGCTTCGCGGGTTTTGCCGTGGGTACAGGACATGATAACGCGATCGGCAAATTCTGGAATCGTCACTAGGAAAAGTTGATCTTCGTCAGACCATTGGAGGCTCATACTGTATCGATTCATGAATCTTTTTGCTTTAACTCGTCGAGTTCCGCTAACAATATTGCCAATTGTTTCTCTCTCATAGCGTGGCACATCATCTCCGTCTTTGCGGGGAATTGTTAAGGTTTTGCAAATCAAAGGATCCAGCCATCTCTCATGGCTACCTTTTCCGCGTTTTGCCAAATAAAGCCTTCGCGGGTAATCTGAGCTTTTAACTCGCGAATTTTTCTAGGCATGGTGATTGTCCATTTTCTACCTCCATTGTATCCATTAGCCATTTATTTGAATTGTGCCTGTGCCCATTCTCACAGTTGCTCGTGCGATCGCACTTTAAAATTTTTCCATTAAATTTTTTTCTTGGGCGTAAACATCTCGTAACTGTTGCAGCCCGGCCCCTGAAATCACCGATTTAACATTAGCTACCAAGAGCCCCCACTCCAGCAATCTGTCAACTGAAACAGCTTTTTTAAACTTGTGCGTGTAGAATTTAGTCCAAAATGCCGGTGCTAGCTTGCTTTTCCAGCGTTTGTACCATCTGCCAAAATCTTGAAGGGCGATCGGCTTTACTTCTAGAATTGGGGGAAAATCGGCGTAGCTGACAAACCGGCTGATGCTTTTACCGTGCACGTAAACCATGTAGCGGCAGCATTCGATGCGGTAAATGTCGTCTACTGCGATATCGAACAGCAGTGCGACTGTTTCTTCGGTGACGAATCGCGCCAGCGGATGCAGGATGGGAGATTTATGAATTATCTTTGATTCTGCGATCGTCGATGATTTTCTCGAAGTATCTGATATCATAGTAAGTGCCTATTCTGATTGTAGATAAATCTATTGATGGTAGGTCAGACAGCTAGTAACTGTCTATTTAAGTTTTCAAAACGATCGCCTTTTAGTTTTCGAGGCCAGAGGGCGATCGCTTTTTCAGATAAAATTATTGTAAGGTGTCATGACACCCATTGTCAAGCATGGGTTTAGTTAGAATTAAAGTCAGAGAACTAGCCGCCGAGAAAGGTTGGACATTCAAAGAAGTTTCAGAACGTTCTGGGGTGGTGTACAACACTGTCAAGCACTATGCCCGCTGTCCCGGGCTGACAACGGTTGACTTTACCTTACTGCTGAAATTAGCTCGAACTTTTGATGTGATGATTGAGGATTTGGTTGAGGTTTTGGAGGAATAGCCGATCGCTTTTTCAGATACATAATATTAAACGACAGCATATTGTCATTTGTCAAGTAAGTATGAGTAAAGGCTTAGTTAGGTTGCGGATTCGGGAGTTTGCAGAGCAGAATGGATGGACGCTTAAGGAAGTTTCCGATCGATCGGGCATTGGTTACAGCACCATCAGAAACTATGCCCAATGTCAAGGCATGACAACCGTTAATTTCGCCTACTTACATAGGTTGGCTCGCATTTTCGATATTATGATTGAGGATTTGGTAGAGATTTTGGAGGAATAGCCGATCAACCTTGAGCATCCTCGGTCAAAATAATCTATATTTATAAAATAACTACGCAATTGCATCAACTCTCAAGCATGGGTTTAGTCAGGCTAAAAATTCGGGAACTAGCGGCGGAGAAGGGCTGGACGCTTAAGGAAGTATCCGATCGCTCTGGGGTAATTTATAGCACCGTCAGAAGCTATGCTCGTCGTCCTGAAATGGCAATGGTAGACTTTACTTGCCTGCGGAGGTTAGCTCGAACTTTTGATGTGATGATTGAGGATTTGGTTGAGGTTTTGGAAGAATAGCCGATCGACCTTGAGCATTCGAGATTGGGGCGATCGCTTTTTCAGATATAATTATTTTAAAACGCAACTGCATTATTTGTCAAGCATGGGTTTAGTCAGAGTTAAAGTGCGAGAGCTAGCGGCCGAGAGGGGCTGGACATTTAAGGAGGTGGCTGAGCGATCGGGCGTGATCTACAGCACCATAACCAGCTATGCTCGTCGTTCAGAAATATCAATGGTTGACTTTACCGCCCTGTACAAGTTAGCGCGGGCATTTGATGTGATGATTGAGGACTTGGTGGAGATTATTGAGGAATAAGCCGATCGCCCTTTCCACCCTTCGGGTATCAACCGTTGTATTTCGTCTTGTCAAGACGCGCTTAAGCACTTTGCATCGCAGCTAAAAGCTCAGGTTAAAGGTGCTTTGATTGAGTCAAAGTTGTTAATCTCCCGTTAGTTTTGTGACTAGAGCCAGTACCGCCATTGGAGTCAGCCCAATTATCAAGGATCTTGTGCAGAAAAAGGCGCTAGCAACCCGACTAACGCTGAAGGAAATCATTTATGTTGGGATGCTGGCGATCGACGAGTTGGAGGAAAAGCGCCTGCAAGAATTGGCTGACAAGGTGCATCAGATGCAGGTGAATGGGGAGATTTGAGGGGTCGAGGGCGATCAGGCTTTTGGTGAAAAGAGGGGAATGCGATTCAGTCCGCTCCTACAGAATAGTTGTGTCGCTGTCAAGGATTGTAGTCCATTAAGCTCAAATATTTCAAGCCAATCCAATCACGGCGTGCGGTACAGCCAAACTTGTATCCGCATACTACATCCCAGAAGCAAAACATATATTGTTTTTGGTCTTGCAGGTATTCATCCACTAACTGATTAGTAGGTTCCTCCTCAGAAAAGTCAAGATAATTTATATTGAAATAGTAAATGTCATCATCCAAAAACTTGCCTACCTTCAGAGCTTTTTCAATTGCTGTAGCTTCCTCAGAAGCTGCTGTACAAAAAATCTGATGATGGTGGCTGTATTCGTTGTAGTAACCAGTCACTTTAATAGGTTGAAATTTTGCAAGAATTTTACGAATTCGATCGTGTAAATCTCGCGTTACAAAGTTTGGTGAGTCACAGCAAGTTAGTGACGCGAAGGCTGGATGATACGAATTAGAGTATCGATTCCAAACGGCATCGGGAACGGTAGGAGCAAGACAAATCCAGTCAGAATCAGGAGTTTGACCCACAATTATATAAATCTTAAATTCGCCCGCCCCCCGACGAGCGTTGAGGCTACCTTCAATACTCCTCAAAGCGTAAACTTTAAGACTCTGCAAACTATTTCTCAGGAAGTATGCTAAAGCATTGTAATACTTGAAATGCTGTGATTGTAAATATGGATTCCAGGATTTATCTTTACGTTTTCGTCGAGGTGGTGCGTATTCATAACCCGGATATTCCTTGGGGTCAATGGGCAATCCACGTCGCTCGATGAGTTTCCATGCTGTAATGGCTCGATCTATATCTGCAAGCTGAACAAAGCTTTCTGAGACTAACAGATTCCAGGCATTCAGGCTTCCTCTACGCTCTGTATCCCACCAAAATGGGTTCAAACTTTTCTGATAGTGTTTGAACTTGTTGATAAGTTGCTCTGTCTCTGGGTGCATATCACTATATAAATTTGAAAATTATACATTAAATGCTATTAAACATAGGAAATACGATCGCACTCTTATTCCTGCTTGAGAGACTCAGCCAACCGCTTCGCATTCTCCCGCCGGTGAACATTAATCGGACTGCATTTTCCTGATTCCTGAAATCCACTACATCCGTTACATCCGTGGAGCGAATCCGTTGCCGAACTTCCTTCTGCTATACCAAAAAAATCCCCCGCCAGAAGGCAGGGGATTTCATTTAATTACCTAGAAACCAGAGTTCAGAGTTACCCGAATTTCCCGGCCGTCGAGGCAATTACAAAGGCTGCGTAAGTGAAGACGTTGCCCACAGTAAAGTGAACTAAGCCAACCAAACGACCTTGGATAATCGACAAAGCCACAGGCTTGTCTTTCCAGCGAACCAAGTTAGCCAAAGGAGTGCGCTCGTGAGCCCAAACCAAAGTCTCGATCAGCTCTTGCCAGTAACCTCTCCAAGAGATCAGGAACATGAAACCAGTTGCCCAAACCAGGTGTCCGAATAAGAATATCCAGGCCCAGATAGACAGGTTGTTAGTACCATACGGGTTGTAACCGTTGATCAACTGAGAAGAATACAGCCAGAGGTAATCGCGGAACCAGCCCATCAGATAGGTAGAAGACTCATTGAACTGAGCCACATTTCCTTCCCAGATGCCTAGGTGCTTCCAGTGCCAGTAGAACGTTACCCAAGCTAGGGTGTTCAGCATCCAGAAGACAGACAGGTACATGGCGTCCCAAGCAGAGACATCGCAGGTACCGCCACGGCCGGGGCCGTCGCAAGGGAAAGCATAACCGAAGTCTTTTTTGTCCGGCATCAGCTTAGAACCGCGTGCATCCAGAGCGCCCTTGACCAAAATCAAGGTGGTGGTGTGCAAGCCAAGGGCGATCGCGTGGTGAACCAAGAAATCGCCAGGTCCGATCGCCAAGAAGAGAGAGTTAGTGCTGCTGTTAATTCCGTCCAACCAGCCTGGGAGCCACACGTTAGCGTAGTTCGGCCAAGCGGTAGAAGCAATACTGTCAGGGTTAGACAACAGTACGTCCATGCCGTACAGAGCCTTTCCGTGAGCAGCTTGAATGAACTGTGCGAACACTGGTTCAATCAAGATTTGTTTTTCGGGAGTTCCGAAAGCGACTACAACGTCGTTGTGAACGTACAGGCCGAGAGTGTGGAAGCCCAAGAACAGCGAGACCCAGCTCAAGTGAGAGATAATCGCTTCTTTGTGCTGCAACACGCGATCTAGCACGTTACCTTTATTTGCTTCAGGATCGTAGTCCCGCACCAAGAAGATAGCTCCGTGGGCGAAAGCGCCGACCATGATGAAACCAGCAATGTACTGGTGGTGGGTGTACAACGCAGCCATTGTCGTGTGATCCTGCGCCATGAAAGCGTAGGGAGGCATCGCGTACATATGCTGTGCTACCAGGGAGGTGATCACGCCTAAAGCAGCGAGGTGCCAACCCAATTGGAAGTGCAGCGAGTTGTTGTAGGTCTCGTAAATGCCTTGGTGAGGCATATTGAACGGGCCTTCAACTTTTTTGCCAAAGAAATCTTTGGCGTCACACATTTCTTTGATGCTGTGACCGATACCGAAGTTAGTCCGGTACATATGACCGGCAACGATAAACAGAACTGCGATCGCCAAGTGGTGATGAGCAATGTCTGTCAACCACAGAGATTCTGTCTGAGGATGGAAGCCACCCAAGAAAGTCAGAATTGCTGTTCCTGCGCCTTCGGCAGTACCGAAGACATGGCTCGCTGCATCTGGGTTTTCGGCGTATACGCCCCAGTTACCCGTGAAGAACGGAGCCAAACCTGCTGGGTGAGGCGGAGTTGACAAGAAGTTGTCCCAACCTACGTGCTGTCCGCGAGATTCGGGGATAGCAACGTGAACCATGTGACCCGTCCAAGCCAAAGAGCTGACACCGAACAAACCAGCCAAGTGGTGGTTGAGGCGAGATTCAGCATTCTTGAACCAAGACAAGCTCGGGCGGTACTTGGGCTGGAGGTGCAACCAACCTGCGAACAGCATGACAGAAGCCAGCAGTAGCAAGAAGATAGCTCCTTGATACAGGTCGCCGTTAGTCCGAACCCCTTGGGTGTACCACCAGTGGTATACGCCGGAGTAAGAGATGTCAACAGGGTTAGAAGCGCCAGCTTGAGTGAAAGCTTCTACTGCTGGAGCACCGAATTGAGGGTCCCAAATCGCGTGAGCGATCGGGCGGACATTTAGGGGGTCTTTAATCCACTGTTCAAAGTTACCTTGCCATGCTACGTGGAACAGGCTGCCCGAAGTCCACAAGAAAATGATTGCTAGGTGGCCGAAGTGAGAAGCAAAAATCTTTTGGTAAAGATTTTCTTCGGTCATGCCATCGTGGCTTTCAAAATCGTGCGCTGTGGCAATCCCGTACCAGATCCGCCGTGTGGTCGGGTCTTGGGCAAGGTCTTGGCTAAATTTTGGAAATTTCGTTGCCATAAGCCTTGATTAATCCTGAATCCTGAACGTTGAAGAGGTTCGGTTCCGAGGTTTGGATTCTGGGTTTGAGATTGCTCCCAAATCCTGAATCCAAAACCTAAAGGTAGTTTACCCTACCGAGATGATTCGCGCTAGGAAGAATGCCCAAGTAGTGACAATTCCTCCCAGGAGGTAGTGAGCTACACCCACTGCCCGACCCTGAATAATGCTCAGAGCGCGAGGCTGAATCGACGGAGACACTTTGAGTTTGTTATGAGCCCAAACAATGGACTCAATCAGTTCTTGCCAGTAGCCGCGGCCGCTGAACAGGAACATCAAGCTGAAAGCGAATACGAAGTGTCCGGCTAGGAACATCAGACCGTAGGCCGACAGTGCCGAACCGTAGGACTGAATTACCTGAGAAGCTTGCGCCCACAGGAAGTCCCGCAGCCAGCCGTTAATCGTGATCGCACTTTGTGCGAAGTTGCCGCCGGTGATGTGAGAAATTGTGCCGTCTGGCGATACTGTTCCCCACACGTCCGACTGCATTTTCCAGCTAAAGTGGAAAATCACGATCGAGATGCAGTTGTACATCCAGAACAAGCCGAGGAAAACGTGATCCCAACCGGATACTTGGCAGGTGCCGCCACGGCCGGGGCCGTCGCAAGGGAACCGGAAGCCCAAGTTACCTTTGTCAGGAACCAAGCGTGAACTGCGTGCAAACAACACGCCCTTCAAAAGAATCAGGACTGTAACGTGAATTGTGAAAGCGTGGATGTGGTGGATTAAGAAGTCCGCCGTACCCAATTCGATCGGCATCATCGCTATTTTGCCACCGACTACTACTGCACCGCCGCCAAAAGCGTGGCTGACGATTTCCGTAGCATTAGGCGCTGTTGTTCCCGGAGCCAAAGCGTGGATGTTTTGCACCCACTGGGCAAATATCGGACGCAACTGAATCCCGGTATCCGAGAACAAATCTTGAGGACGACCGAAAGCCCGCATTGTATCGTTGTGAACGTACAAACCGAAGCTGTGGAAGCCTAAGAATATGCAAACCCAGTTGAGGTGAGAGATAATTGCATCTCTATGGCGGATTACACGATCGAGCAAGTTATTAACGTGCTGAGTCGGATTGTAATCTCGCACCATGAAAATTGCTGCGTGAGCCGCTGCTCCAACAATCAGGAATCCGCCAATCCACATGTGGTGGGTGAACAGGGATAGCTGAGTCGGGTAGTCGGTTGCGATGTACGGATACGGAGGCATCGCGTACATGTGGTGAGCCACGATGATGCTCAAAGAGCCCATCCAGGCCAAGTTCCACGACAGTTGGCAGTGCCAAGACTGTGTGAAAATTTCGTACATTCCCTTGTGGCCTTCGCCAGTGAAGGGGCCTTTGTGAGCTTCCAGAACTTCTTTGAAACTGTGGCCAATGCCCCAGTTCGTGCGATAGAAGTGTCCGGCGACGATGAACAGCACTGCCAAAGCTAAGTGATGGTGCGCTGTATCTGTCAGCCACAAACCGCCTGTAGTAGGGTTCAGACCGCCTTTGAAGGTCAGGAAGTCTGCGTATGCGCCCCAGTTGAGGGTGAAGAAGGGGGTTAAACCTTTTGCGAAACTCGGGTAGATGTCAGCCATCAAGCCCGGTGTCAAAATCCACTCATGCGGCAGGGGGATATCAGCAACTGTTTTAATCAGCTTGCCGCCCACTGTCAGGGGTGCGCCTGCATCTATCGCGTCCATGCAAGCATTTATCGGCAGAGCAACGTGAATTTGTTGTCCTGCAAAGCCCAAGCATCCGCAGCCTAGCAAACCTGCCAAGTGGTGGTTCATCATCGATTCTACGTTCTGAAACCATTCCAGTTTCGGAGCGCGGACGTGATAGTGGAACCAACCGGCAAATAGCATCAAAGCTGCCATTACCAAAGCGCCGATCGCAGTGCAATATAGCTGGTATGAGTTAGTGATGCCATTAGCGCGCCACAGTTGAAACAGACCAGAGGTGATCTGAATTCCGTGAAAGCCGCCGCCTACATCTGCATTTAAAATTTCTTGACCAAAAATCGGCCAAACCACTTGAGCGCTGGGCTTAATGGCTGTTGGATCTGTCAGCCAAGCTTCGTAGTTGGAGAATTTAGCGCCGTGGAAATATGCGCCGCTTAACCATACGAAAATTACTGCCAAGTGGCCGAAGTGAGCGCTAAAGATTTTGCGCGAAACGTCTTCTAAATCACTTGTATGACTGTCGAAGTCGTGAGCGTTAGCGTGGAGGTTCCAAATCCAAGTGGTGGTTTTTGGCCCCTTAGCTAGAGTGCGATCGAAATGTCCCGGTTTAGACCACTTCTCGAAAGAAGTTGGAACGGGATCTTTATCGACTACTACCCTAACTTTTACCTCTCGCTCTGGAGGACTAATGGTCATGAAGACTCTCCTCTCGGTAAGACAAGGAACGAGAACTGAATACTGTATCTGACATTTCCCACGCTTAATTAGGTGGGGTATTCTCGGTTTACCGATACTGCTTGCACTTCACTCTTTGTAGAGTTAGATGCAGGTGTACCGTTTCCCCAAGCGTTTTGCTTCTCTAAAGAAGCCAGTTCCCCAGTGTCCCTAACAATATATCTGGGTACTGCCAACTCTTCTCGTTATCTGAAGCAACCGATCGCATCCTTAATATCAGGTTTGATGCGGCTGCTCCTTTTGAGGGAGTTTTATGAATTATAAGCTTGCTACAGGACTATTCATCGCTTGTTAACAATACTTAAAAAACCTTCTATTCTTGATGGAATTAGCCCTTTATTTTTCACATAGCCTTGCAAAAGTCAAGGGGTATTGCAATTAAATTTACAAAACTCAAAGATAAGATAATTGAGGAATACTCAGTTTATAGAGAGATTTTTGGGAAAACGGCTGCGAGATTTATTCGCGAGCTCGGATTAGTCGCCCGCATAGCCCCAACCCAAGGAAGAGAGCTCTCAGGAATTCTCGATCCGCAATTCCCCAATACAACATTCAGTTTTGGGCTATAGTTCCCTATGAGAAGGCTTCTAGGAGTATGGTTGCGTGATTGGCATCAATTGGCACAGAACGGTTGCGGGCAGGCTGGTGGCATTGTTCGCAGCAGCAGTATTAATTTTCGGTTTAGCAAGTTGTGGGGCGCGCGAGTCCGAATTCCCCGCATCAGGGAACAAGAGCGGCTCAGCTACCGCCCCAGCAAACAAAATCTCAGAGGTTTCTCCCCCAGAAGCCATTCAACAACTGCGTCAGGCGCTAGAAATATATCAGCCTCAAATTAGTATTTTGAATCCCAAACCTGACGAAGTGCTTCAGGATATAAATGTGTCCGTTCAGTTCCAAGTAAAGAACTTACCCCTTTTCAAAGACGCAAACTTGGGTTTGGGGCCCCACCTGCAAGTTTTATTAGACAACCAACCTTATGCAGCAGTTTACGACATCAACCAGCCTTTAACACTCTCAGACTTAGAACCCGGAACCCATACCCTGCGGGTGTTCGCGGCTCGCCCCTGGGAAGAAAGCTTTAAAAACGAAGGTGCTTACGCCCAAACCACCTTCCACATTTTTACTAAAACACAGAACAATAATCCCGATCGAACATTGCCTCTATTAACGTACAACAGCCCCCAAGGCAGCTACGGGGCAGAACCCATCATGCTCGACTTTTACCTGACAAATGCTCCCCTGCACCAAGTGGCGCAACAAAATTCCCAAGATGAAATACTCGATTGGAAAATTCGAGCCACAGTTAACGGCCAAAGCTTTGCGATCGACCAATGGCAACCTATATATCTTAAAGGATTCAAGCCAGGGAAAAACTGGGTACAGCTAGAATTGATCGACGAGGCGGGAAATAGCGTCAAAAACGCCTTTAACAACACAGCCAAACTGGTAAATTACCAACCCCAAGGGCAAGACACCCTTTCCAAATTAGTGCGGGGTTCCCTAACGGTAGCAGATGCTCGCGGCATAGTCGATCGCACCTACCAAGCCCCCACACCCAAACCAACCCCAACCCCAGAACCAACACCCCCACCAACAGTAGAAAAAATACCAGCAGCCGAACCCGAAACAGCAGTTCCAGAAACCCCAGTAACCCAACCTAACTTAGATAGAACAATTGCTCCCGAAGTTGCACCCGTTCAAATAACAGAACCCGCACCCACAGCCACCCCGCAACTCCAAGCACCGAAAATTGTGGAACCAGTTCAAGAAATAGAACCACAACCCACAACAACACCAGAATTAGAAGCACCGAAAATTGTGGAACCAGTTCAAGAAATAGAACCACAACCCACAGCAACCCCACAACTACAAACCCCCAAACTTGTAGAACCAATTAAAACAATAGAACCGATACCAACAGCACCCCCAACACAAAAACAGGAAGATGGAGGATACTACAATCGGTTCCGCAACTTTTTGCATCAAGTTACCGAACCCGATACCTTTTCAAATTCTCCAACTCTGCCAGAAATAACCGAAAAAGCTCCAATACCAAAAATAGTCGCTCCTGCAGTACCAGAAACATCTCCCAATCTGATAGCGCCAGCGCCCCCAGTTGGCGCTCCCGAAAACCCCCAATCAGCCCCAGAACAAACAGTTGTTGAACCAGAAAACCCGCCCAAATCCGAACAAAAAGTCAAATTTGAAACCTAAATATTTCTGAATTAATCAGCGTTCATCCGCGTAAATCCGCCTGCATCAGCCGTAAAAAACAAAAACCAGAAAAATCAAAAATGACCTATCTCGAAACTGCGGCCCAATTCTATAGCGACGTAGCCGAAACCCCCCTAATCGGACTTTGCTGCGTCCAAAGCAGCCCCTTGCAACTGCCAGGATTAAACATCCCCCAACAAATGCAAGAAATGAACTACGGCTGCGGCACAACAGTTCACGCCGCCGAACTTGTCGGTAATCCCATCGTGCTTTATGTGGGAGTCGGCGGCGGCTTAGAAGCACTGCAATTTGCTTATTTTTCTCGACAACAAGGAGCAGTGATTGCCGTTGACCCGGTTGCAACAATGCGAGAGGCGGCTGCACGCAACTTGCAAAAGGCAGCCCAAGAAAATGATTGGTTTGATGCGAGTTTTGTAGAAATTCGCGAAGGCGATGCTTTTGCGTTGCCGGTGCCGGATGCCTCTGTCGATGTTGTCGCACAAAATTGCTTGTTTAATATCTTTGAACCGGCGGATTTAGCTAAGGCATTAAAAGAGACCTATCGAGTGTTGAAGCCAGGGGGTAGGTTGTTAATGAGCGATCCGATCGCAACTCGCCCCATTCCGCAACATTTGAAGGAAGACCAACGCTTGCGGGCCTTGTGTTTGTCGGGGGCTCTGACCTACGCAGAATACGTTCAACACCTTGTAGGTGTAGGCTTTGGGCAAGTGGAAGTCCGGGCGCGCCGTCCTTACCGGTTGCTCGACAAACACAATTACAAATTGGATGCGGATTTGCTGTTAGAAAGCCTCGATACAGTGTCTTTTAAAGTGGACATCCCCCCGGATGGCGCTTGTATTTTCACTGGCAAGACGGCGATTTACGCGGGGTCTGATGAGATATTTGATGACGGTGCGGGTCACATTTTGCAGCGGGGAGTTCCGGCGGCGGTGTGCGATAAAACGGCTGGGAAGTTGGGGGGATTGATGCCGGATAAGGTGTTGATTACTGATTCGACTTGGCACTATAACGGCGGCGGTTGCTGTTAGAAAAAAGGGCTAAACCGCAGCTACACAAAGTTTCATCCGCCTGCGCGGACCGAGCGCGCCCATTGAAAAAAGTCTTGTTACATACAAGAGTGTTGGGTTTTGTTGCTCAATCTAATCTACTATTGCTGTTCTTCTGAACCAGTGCAGCGGGTTTTGTCTGTGTGCCCGTAAAATCTGCAATTTACAATCACCCGGTATCTTTGCCAATCGTCGGGTATACAGCGGTTTTCAACCTCTTTGAAGAACTTGGTTGACGATATCCACCTAATACTATAGTATTCGATAATTACACACAAGATTATTGACTTATTTTCTGGTGCGGGTGGCTTGACGGCAGGATTCCACCAGGCAGGTTTTGAATCTTTATGTGCGATCGACCTTGATGCAAAAGCCCTAAAGACCTATAAGCACAATTACCCAAACACCAAAATTATTCATCAGGATATACGCGAGCTCAATCCTTTGGATTTGCGATTATGTTTGGGTTTGCAGAGAGAGGAACTAACAGAGTTGATAGGCGGCCCCCCATGCCAAGGATTTTCAAGAAATATTCCTGCTGACTATCGCTACCTCAGCGACTCTCGCAATCAGTTATATCGGACATTTTTAGAATTCGTACAGGAATTTAGACCCCTTTACGTTGTTATGGAGAACGTACCTGAAATATTGAAAGCTTATGGTGGTGTAGTTAAGAATGAAATTACACAGCAACTTGAGTCGCAAGGTTATAAAGTCACTTATGGATCGCTAAACTCCGCGCATTATGGAGTGCCGCAGACCAGATCGAGGGCTTTTTTCCTGGCTAGTTTAGATAAACCACTTCAATTCCCTGAACCTACACACGCTGGCGAGATTAGAAGCGATTACAGAGCTACGAAATCTTGTTACCAACTCAGTCTCCTAAAATCAAATATTTCTTCAGTCGTCACAGTTAGAGATGCGATTGGAGATTTGCCGTCATTGAACGCAGGAGAGGAATATAATGCTGAAGTTTATCCTTTTCGATCCCAAACTGCGTACCAAGCAATGATACGTAATGGAAGTACGAAACTTTTCAATCACGTTGCTCGTGCTTTGAGTCCCATTCAAATGTCAAGAGTGCGTCTTCTTAGTGAAGGGCAAGATGCTAGAGACTTGCCACCTGAATTAGCTCCTAAAAAGCACTATAGCGGTGCCTATGGAAGACTTTACTGGGATAAACCAGCAAGAACTATCACCAGATGGGTTTTCCATCCAGGATCGGGCAGGTTTTTTCATCCAACCCAAAATCGGACAATTACGATTCGTGAAGCTGCAAGATTGCACTCTTACCCAGATAACTTTCACTTTTTGGGAACATACACTGATATGGCTTCTCAAATCGGAGAATCAGTACCCCCACTTTTAGGTAAAGCAATAGCTGCATCTATTCTCCAAGTTCACTGTCAAAAGACTGTGTGCTGAGTTGATCTTGCAAAGTTGAGAGAATAGTGTGCACATATCGATCGAGTGTAATACGAGTTCGCTTAACCCGATGTGAACTGCCTCTGGAGGAATGGTTCTAGCTCTGAAAAGTTGCTTTTGATTTTTGTACCAAACTAACTCTAGCTTACCTGCAATATTGCCTTGTAGCCCTGCTCCCGATCTTCCAGTAACTCTATCAACTGTCCAAGCCCAAGAAAAAGCCTTTGGGTCAAGTGGATCAAGAGGGAATTCACAGTAAATATATTCATATCCTCTAATGGTTTTCAGCAGTATGCCGACCTAGCTATTGGTAATGCTCTGTGCTGCCTGACTCGATCTAATTTTCTCGTTCCAATGCTGAACAATAGCTGCTCCCAGTTCAGCAGGTGAGGATTGTTCGGTCAAACCAGGAAAACCAAGTTTGGCAGCCTTTTTGATAACATCTGCTCTCTGAATTACAAACAAAAATGTATTTACAACCGCAAGACTATTCAATTGAAGAGACTTGAGTGACCAACCAGTTGCCGTCGTGGAGTCAACAGCATCATAGAGAAGTTTGCTGCGTCCTAATGCTGGATCTGATAAAGGGATATCCTTGACATAATGAAAAATTGCTTCCCAAGTATAATCCTCTATCGAGCCGATAACTGGAGATGCAATGGTAGCAATAATCGCTTGCCTCAATCTTTCAATCTCGTTTTCCGTCAGCATTCAAGAGTTTCTCTACAGCTTGTAAAAATTCACCCATTGTTATGTCCAGAGCATTTGTAATGTGACTGAGAACTCTAACAGACGGACTTTTTAGCCCTCGCTCGAGCTGGCTGATATAGGTTCTGTGCAAACCTGTGACTTCTGCCAGATATTCTTGTGACCAACGTTTCTCTATGCGACGACGTTGTATTTCTAGTCCTAAAATTTGGTCTAGTTTGCTAGGCTGCATAAAAAAGATAGTAAAACTTTGAATACAAAAGTTCTACAGACTAAAGTATTCAAGGGTGTAATACGATCGCCCCATCCCCCTCCCCTGGTGGCACAGGCGTCTCGCCTGTACCCTCAAGCGGTTCCCGGACTCAACCTCGCTTTTCCCCCATCCGGTGAAACTTCCCGCTAAATTAAAGAAGGTAAAAAATTATTCAGACCCTACCAGGAGATGCCATGCCTCGCGTCAGAGCACCAGAATTCCCCGTAAAGTACCCGTGGCTTAACACCGAGAAACCTTTATCCATTGAATCCTTAAAAGGGCGTGTCGTCCTCCTCGACTTCTGGACGTACTGCTGCATCAACTGCTTGCACGTCCTCCCAGACTTAAAATACCTCGAACAAAAATATAAAGATTCCCTCACAGTTATCGGCGTGCACTCGGCTAAATTTGAAAACGAAAAAGAAGTAGAAAATATCCGCCAAGCTATTCTCCGCTACGATATTGAACATCCGGTAATTGTAGACAGCGGCATGAAAGTTTGGCAAAGCTACGCCGTTCGCTCTTGGCCGACTTTAATGGTGATAGATCCGGAAAGTTATGTCGTCGGCTTTGTTTCCGGCGAGGGCAATAGAGAAGCACTTGACCAGCTAGTTGGCAAGTTAATTGCTCAATATAAGGATAAAAATGCGATCGCCTTTAAAGAACTTCGTTTTAGCTTAGAAAAACAGCGCAAACCTCTGTCAACCCCGCTGGCTTTTCCCGGTAAAGTGCTGGCATTTGCCATTACTTCAATGGAAGCAAAACAGCTTCACCAACATGAGGCGCTTTTGGGCGAAATGACTGAGGACAATCAATCTGTAGATGAAACTGTATTGCCGGGGCCTGCGAACTCAGTTCAACAAAGCTTGGTTGGTTCTTGCTTGTTTGTTGCAGATTCTGGACACAATCGAATTGTTGTTAGCTCTACTGAAGGTGAAGTGCTGCACGTCATAGGTACGGGGAAAGCGGGTTTAACTGATGGCAAGTTTGAAGAAGCTGAGTTTTCTGCCCCTCAAGGTATGGCTTTTGATGCAGAAAGTCAAATTCTTTATGTTGCTGATACGGAAAATCACGCTCTCAGAAAGATTGATTTTACAACTGAGCGGGTGGAAACTGTTGCTGGTACTGGCGAACAAAGTCACGAAATTGCACCCCGCAGCGGCAAGGGTTTAGAAACGAAATTGAATTCGCCTTGGGATTTAGAAAGGGTTGGCGATCGACTTTTTATCGCTATGGCGGGCTCGCATCAAATTTGGGAAATGCAGTTAGATACTGGTACGATCGCCACTTATGCAGGTACGGGCCGGGAATCTTGTGTTGACGGAAATCTGGCAGAATCTGCTTTTTCTCAGCCCAGTGGCTTGGCTACGGATCGATCGGAGTTGTTTGTTGCTGACAGCGAAATTAGTTCGATTCGCGCCCTCGGTGTAGATGAAGACCCGAAGGTGCGTACTGTCTGCGGTAGCGGTGAACTGTTTGGTTTTGGGGATAAAGATGGCCGCGGTGAAGATGTGAGATTGCAGCACTGTTTGGGTGTGGAATACAGTCAAAATTATCTGTGGGTTGCTGATACTTACAATCACAAAATTAAGCGGATCGACCACCGCAGCGGTACTTGCATAACGATGATTGGAGATGGTACTGCAGGTTTGGCTGACGGTACTGGTCTCAAGGCTCGGTTTTCTGAACCTTCAGGCTTGAGCGCGATCGGGTCTCATTTGTTTGTTGCTGATACAAACAATCATGTCATTCGGCGAGTTGAGTTGGATACGCTGGAAGTCACAACTTTAGATTTAGGGGGTTTGTGCGCGCCGGATGTTTGTCTTCCTGATTGAGCCTATCCACTTTGCGAGCATCTGTGCGGAGAGTCAATCCGACGAAAATGGCAGCGATAGCACTTGGATTTTTCACAGCGAATACTCCTGAAAAACCGAGTGCGATCGCCAGTATTCAATAATCGCTAAAATCTAAAATTCTGAATTGCTCAGCAACCGCACTATTTTTTCGGCATCGTTCAATTCGCCGACAATTCGTCGCACCGGTTTTGGCCAAATTTTAATCAAAGTAGGTGTTGCTGAAATCTGATCTGCCTCAGCTTGTTCGGGATGTTTTAAAACATCAATTACTTTTAAAGTGTAGGGAAGATTGAGGGATTGTTCTAACAATTGATGTAATGTTTCGAGGGTGCGTTCGGTGCTCTGGTTGATGCCGGAAACAAACAGTCGCAAAACGTATCCTAGAGTTGGTGGCGGTGGAGTGATGGCTGCGGGTTGGGGAAGCGCCACCTGCAGAGATTGTCCAAAGCGCGAGGGAGGTACGATCGGGAAACTGCCAAAGTCCGATCGACTGATGGTGAGGGGATACTGTACAACTAAGTCGTGATTTTCCCAGAGTTCGGGGAATTGTTTGTGATAAGTGGCGATTGCCATCGGTTCGCACATTTCGTCGCTGCGGGCCTCCCAAACCAAGTCCCCAGTGCCAAAAATGGCGTTCAGCAGCGTTTGATGTCGCAGCACCGGCGGGTATGCCTCGGCGACAACCCGCAACTCTCGATCGCTCCGATCGCCCCAACAGTCAACGGTGGCCGTGTAGCAAGGTATCAAAAAATGCGGCGGTTCCGACAAACCGAGTATTTGCTGTAAAGCTACGCACAACTGCAAGTGCCACTGATTTTGCTTGCGGGGGTCTATGCAATAGATTAAGTCTCCCCCCGGTGTAAACAGCGCAATGCCTTTGAAAAATTCCGGCAAACTCGGGCGATCGACTTTCATAAAAATAATACGGGATGCGGGAAACTCAGAGACTTCAGTCCTGAGAGGGAAGCGGCGCGAGGGACTTCAGTCCCCGTGTTCTTGAAAATGTGGTACAATTTGAATTGTGAGTAAGAACAAAAACATCTACGTGTTGAAACATCCTAGTATCGGAGAAATCCCTGCAACTTAGTACGCCTATTGAGAGGTAACACAAAAAGAGCTAATAATGGCAGGATGTTGAGCGTACCGCGTCTTGGCTTAGTGATGGATTCTGAAAGCATTAAAAATAAAAGTAGCTAGTAACCTAAGCTTGACTTAGGATGACTAAGTAGACGGTGTTTGACGGCCGTAACGAGATTAGATTTAGGTAATACACTTGGTCTAATTCTGTCAGTAGAATCTCAGCGGCTTCAGCCCTGAGAGTGTCAATGAAGTACACACATAAAAGTTAACTTTTAACAGTTAACAGTTAACTGTTAAAAGTTAACACTCGAATTTTAGACTCGACCTCGGAGCATCTGAGCCATTTCGTTCGGGGCCGGCGAGTTTTCTACACAAAGCTCTTCAGTAATCCGGCCTTCTTGATAAAGACCGTAGAGCGACTTATTCATCGTCGTCATGCCTTCATAAGTATCTTTGATCATGATTTGATTAATTTCCTCATTCTGCCCCTTCAGAATGTATTCCTTAACCACGTCGGTATTGATCAGAACGTCGTGGAAAGCTGCCCGCTTACCATCTGTGGTTTTGCACAGCAGTTGAGCAATAATCGCCACTAGGGATTCGGAAATTGACACCCGTATGGCCTCTTGTTCTTCCGCCGCGAACATATCCAGAATCCGGTTCAGGGTTTTAATCGCACTGTTGGTGTGCAGGGTTCCTGCAACTAAGTGACCGGTTTGAGAGGCTTTGAGGGCGATTTCCACCGTCTCTCTGTCCCGAATTTCTCCGACTAGCAGCATATCCGGGTCTTGTCGCAGAGCGCCTTTGAGAGCATTCATAAACTTGAGGGTGTGCCGGCCGACTTCGCGGTGCTTGATCAAGGATTTTTTGCTTTCGTGTACAAATTCTACCGGGTCTTCGATCGTAATGATGTTGTAGGCTTTATTCTTGTTGATGTAGTCGATCATGGCGGCCAAGGTGGTAGACTTGCCCGAACCTGTCGGGCCCGTCACCAAAATCAGTCCTTTGTGGTAGCCGCATATTTTCTTAAAGACATCTGGCAGCTTCAATTCCTCCATTGTCATGATTTTGGCAGGAATTAGCCGCAGCACCATCGCCGGGCCTGCCAAGGAGTCCATGCAACTGATCCGGATGCGGACAAAGCCGAAGTCGAAAGCGCCGTCAAAGTCTAGGGTTTTTTGGAAAATTTCTATTTCTTCATCGCTCATGCACTCGCGCAGCCAGCCAAAAAACGTATCTAAATCTGTCTGTGGATAGCCGATGTCGGCAATTTCGCCCCTGGTACGGAAGCGAGGGAATTCGTTTACTCCGAGGTGAAGGTCGGATACTCCTTCTTCTTTGGCTCGGATTACTAGCTCTTTCAAACTCGGAGTTCCGCCGCTGCTAGAGTTCGGGTTTTTAGGTGTGGCTGAAGATTGAGGCGCTGGTGCGGGCGCTGGTGCGGCTGCTGGTGCGGCTGCTGGTGCGGCTGCTGGCGGTGCTGGTGGGGGGGGCATTCCTGCGGCTCTGGGAATGCCTGGGACTGGAGGGCGGGGCAGCCCTGGAGG
>NZ_JADEWT010000065.1 GCF_015207505.1 Tychonema sp. LEGE 06208 | reverse complement strand
GAGGTGAGCTTCTGGTGCTTTCTCTGAAAAAGTGACGTTGTTGTAGTACAGCCATTCGTTTTTATTTCTCCAACCTATGCGCTCGCCAAACGCTTCCCATATTTTTATATCATATTCCCTACTTCCCCCCAGGCTTTGATAGATACGCTTCTGCACCGAAAAGCCGAAGCGCCCGTTGCTGTATTTTACCCAAAGTTGGTCAATCGTTCGCAAGTCTTCGCAGGGAAATTTATCTATTATTGATGAATCATTCAGGCATCCTTGTTGTTCCCTACCCGCCATTTTGATCGTCACTCTCGCCGTTTCCTTATCCGCCTCTTTCCACTTTCCTGCTGCTAATAAATCTCGCAATTTTATATAATCCATCCCCACCGCAGAAACTAATTGTACCTCATTAGTCTGCTGTTTAGGCATCACCTCATTAGCCACCTGTTTAGGCATTATCTCACTAGCTGTCTGTTTAGGTATCACCTGATTAGCTGATATTTGATTAGATGCTACTGGTGAATACTGAAAAGGTTTTGGTTGACGTTTAGCTGATATTTGAGTAGGTGATACTGAGACATAATTAAGAGCTTGCAATACTTCTGTAGCTGATTGATAACGCGCACCCACTGGAAACAGGAGCATTTTATCTAATACTTTACCCAAGTCATTGCTGATCGAAAGTGCTTTATTTCTCCAGACCCATTCCATTTGCATCGGATCGAAAAGTTCGTCGGCCAAAGTTCTATTTTTCTCTTCCAGCAAACACCCGGTTAATAACCGAATACAACTTACACCAAGGCTGTAGAGGTCACTCGCTGGAAAAACATGACCTTGCATTTATTCCGGTGGCGCATAACCAGGAGTACCAGTCACAGTTCCCACTCTAGTCAAAACACTACCGCTCAATTCCTTGGCCACTCCAAAGTCAATCAACACTAGAGAATCGCGAGAATTTCTAATGATGTTATCGGGCTTAATATCTCGGTGAATTACCTTTTGCTTGTGAACAAAATCTAATATCGGTAGCAATTCTGTCAGTAATTGCTTAATCTGTTTTTCGCTGAACTTTCCCTGCTGCTGTAATTCTTTTAATAAATCCTCACCGTCTATAAATTCTTGTACTAAATAGAACCGTTTATCTTGTTAAAAAAATGCCAATAAATCAGGGATTTGAGGATGTTTACCCAAATCTCGCAGTCTCACTGCTTCTTGTTTGAATAACTCAGTCGCTTTCTGAATAGCTGCACTCCCTTGTAGTTGCGGGAGAAATTGTTTAATCACACAGATGGTATCAAGTCGATGTTCGTCTACAGCTTTGAATGTACGGCCAAAACCACCTTCGGAAATGTATTTAACTGCACGGTATCTGTCTCCGAGTAGCAGTTTGTTTCCGCAGCGTTGGCAGAATTTGGTGAGGGATGGGTTTTGATGCAGGCAATCAGGATTAAGGCATTGACTCATAAAAAGTCCTTAGTTTCACAGTTTTAAGATTAACACAATTTACAGGTTGTTACTGTTACAATGCGTAAATTGTGTCCGTTATTAAATATTTGCCTTCGTGCAGTTGTTTTCTCGGTGCCCAGTGCTGCATATTGCTGTGTTATGGTGTTTGGATACAGGAAATTGTAGCAGACGAGCATTGCTTTGACAATTGGCGGACTAAGATCGATGAGGAGTATTTTGGCGGTTGAATGTATTTCTGATAAGTAGGATTTTGGCTGCGATGGTTAGAATGCCAACTCTGGCGGTTAATGTTGCGACAAATTATGCTAAGAGTATAAATGCAAGGGGGAATGGTTTGTTAGGGCGATCGCCCTGTCCGGCAGATTTAGAAGCTTTAGTCGATCGCCTGTTGCAAGATTTGCCGAGTTATGCTAATCGGGTAATTGCGCGATCGCACTTTTCTCCTAACACTTCTACACCGCCCGGTTACTTGTCCCGTCAAATAATTGTAGCAGGTCGCCCGGAGTTTCAACCGCTACCTTTAAATTTTAAAGATGCGCTTCCTGAAAATACCAATCAAGCTTTTATTACTACTTTAGAAACGCAGTATCTGGGGGGAAAGCGAGTCGAAATTCAGCAATATCACTGGCTGTTTTTAGCTAAAACCCCGAAGGGTTGGGAATTAGTCAAAATTGTTTCTCGGTTTGGTACGGCGACGGATGTTAGCCCGTTGTTAGCGCCAGAGGGGGAGACAAGCGCAATTGCTGAGGCGATTCGTTTGTGGTTGCGAGATTGTCCTGCAAAGCCATAACTTGAGTTTCAAGCAAAGGGGGCGGGTTTTTGAGATTGTGGTAAATATCAGAGATTGTTGGTGAAACCCGCCCTTATCAATCAACAACAAAAATTTATTGCTATTGCTATTTTAATTCATCCAATTTAGCCTTTATAGCCTGCATATCTTGCCACATAAACCATTTTGGTGTCTCAGGTTCGCGGGAAGGATTTCGTAACAAGTATGAGGGGTGGAAAATTGGCATACACAGCCGTCCTTCCCATTCAATCCATTGACCTCGGATTTTACTAATTGGCCGCTTGTCGCTTAACAATCCTTTCAGGGCTGTTGCACCGGTTAATAAAATAATTTTTGGATCTAAAATGCGAATTTGTTCGAGCAAGTAAGGTTTGCAAGCTTCGATTTCTTTGGCTGTGGGAGGACGGTTTTTGGGTGGGCGACATTTGATGACGTTGGCTATGAAAACGTCGGTTTCTGCACTCAATTCTACGGATTCTAAAATCTTATCTAGTAGTTTGCCCGATCGCCCGACGAAGGGTAATCCGGTTTCATCTTCGTTTTGTCCGGGCGCTTCTCCCACAATCAAAATTGAGGCTTGAGGATTGCCGCGCCCGATGACGGCGTGAGTGCGGGTGTTGCCCAATTCGCAGCGGTGACAGCGATTGCAGTGCTCGCCGATTTGTTCCATATTTTGATACGTGCCCGGAGGAATGGGAATTTTGGCATTTACTGGGATTGAGTCGTTTTGGAAGGCGGCACTTTGATTGCTGTCAAAAAGACTGAGTTGCAAGTCGCTGGACATATATTTTACAATTAGAGAGATTTTGTTGAGTCTAGAGTTTATAGTTTAGATCGGGTTTTGTGATTTGAGATTGGCTAGATGCTTTTATGCGATGCGATCGGGCACAATTTCAATTTAACACTCGCAAATCTCATAGGACTAGCGACACAGAAACCCGTTTTTTCGGAGAAATATTGGTTTAGCCGCGAAGTATCTGCGAATAAACCGAGTTTCTGACTCTCAAATTTCACATTTTTGGTTGAGTTCGTACAGGCAGAAATATGTTGTCTAACCCGTTTTTTGACGATCGCGCCGATGCAGGCGAAAAACTGGCTGCTGCTGTTGAAAACGAGCTCGGCAAGTTGAATTTAACGGCACAAAATGCTGTGAAACCGATTGTTTATGCCTTGCCGCGCGGGGGTTTGCCCGTTGCTGTGCCGATCGCCCGCCGCTTGGGTTGTGCTTTGGATGTGGTTGTCGCCAAGAAAATTACTCGCCCGGATAATTTGGAATTGGCGATCGGGGCGGCAACTGCTGACGGCCATGTTCTCTGGCAAAATCAAAAACAGCCAAGTTTACGCTGGCAAAAATCAGCACTCCAGCAAGCTGAAAATAGCGCTCAATCTCTGCTGGCAGATTTGGCTTCGGGACGACCAAATGTCAGCGCGGCGGGGGCTTTGGCGATTTTGGTGGACGATGGCATTGCTACGGGGATGACGGTGGCTGTGGCGGCGCAGGCTTTGCAGTCGCAGCAACCGGCTGCTTTGTGGATTTGTTCGCCCGTGGCCCCCCATGATTTGATGAGATTTTTGGCGCAAATAGGCGATAAGTCGATTATTCTGGAGACTCCTCACCCTTTTTACAGTGTCAGTCGCTTTTACGCGCAGTTTCCGCAGGTGGAGACGGCGGAGGCTTTGGGCTGTTTGCAGGGACAGATTGAGTGGCGATCGTAGGTTAAGCTAGAAGGCTAAATCTAAAAGCTCGATCGCTAGCTAACACATGAGACCTTGGGAATATTGGTTGAACACTGTGATTCTCTCTACTCAGCACAATCCGCCTCGGTTTGTTGAGTTGGTGATGTTGACTTTGGCGATGATTTTGTTGGGGCTGTGGAGTGTAACGTTGCAGTGGCAGTATTTAACCCTTTCTTTGAGTTATATAATTGGTTCGTCTTTTTCAATTTTGGTGCGGGAATATATGGGCCCGCAACCTCAATTTCAATTGACTCATTTGACTGCTTTGCTATTATTAATTATCAGTTTTTATAGCTTTGCTGAAATGATTAGATAGTTGATATTTTTTGTGAACTAACCGCCAAGACGCTTGAGGCTTTCGCCGCGCGTCAGCGCTAGGATGCAAAGGAAGAGGAGAGAAGATCGAGAGTTCACTAATTATTCGCGATTATCCTATATTCTAATGCGGTTGATGCAAAATTATGCGGTTGCCGGCGGGATCGAAGGCATAGATTTCTAAACCGTGTGAGGCTTTGATAATTTCTCCGGCGGGCGGATATCCTAAGGCCCAAATTCGGGCGATCGCAGTTTCGATATCGCTGACTTCCAAACACAAACTCATGCCTGTTTTTGCTCGATTTGCAAATTCCGATTTGTGGAAATCTTTGGGTTTGAATATGCCGAGTCTTAAGCCGGGAAGTTGAAATTCGGCATAGGTATTGGGAATGTAAGGATTTGGTTCTATGTCGAGAAATTTGGTGTAGAATTTGACCAGAACTTCGTTGTCGAGGTCTGCTAAAGTTACTAGGGCGGCGCTGTATTGGAAAGTCATGTAAATTAGATGGATAACTGGTAATTAACAAGGAAAAATGGCAACAAAAAAAATCTAAAATCCTCCAATTCGTCCCACTATTTGAATTTTGCCTCGTGCATTGCCTTTGAGAATCACAGCTTCGCCACTTTGGGGTACAATATCTGTTATCGCTGTAATATTGACTTGATGCGTTACCATAATAATAGCACCTTTTGTGTTGCGATTATCAACAATTAATTTGCGAATTGTTGTTGTTTGTCTGGCTTCTTGGCTGCTGTCGCTAAAGAACGAGTTGAGGGCTGGTAATGGCTCGACTTTGCCTAAATTTATCAGTTTTGCTGTTTCCAAACACCGGCACCACTGACTCGATACAACTCTAACAATTTTGATGTTGCGCTTGCGAAATTCGGCTCCAATTTGCTGGGCTTGGGTTCTTCCTTGTCCTGATAAATTGCGCTGGCTGGAACAGTCGCCTAACTTAAAGTTAGCAGGATCTCCGGTGCCTGGGGCGATCGCGTGTCGCATTACCACCACCAACCCTGTATCTCCCCGCTGCAATAATTGCCATCCCGCTTGAGTTTGGGCTTTGGTTGCTGCGTCAGAAGTGGCAGTTTGAGTCATTATCGCGATCGACAATACTAAAGCTAGGGAACCGAAAAACCATTGACCGTTGCGGTAAATCTGTGCTGCCATTGTTCCAGAACTTAGAAATTATCTTATCATATTGTAATACAACAAATATTTCTCTATGGAACTCACAAATTTTATTGCTCTGTCTGTCATTGTTGTCGCTGCGCTGGGGATTGGCATAGGAACAATGACTTGGGCTTACTTCGGTAAGGGCAGCATTTCTGTACTGTTTAAAGAACCAATTTTAAACTCGCCAGAATTTCCAGATACTGACGCAGGTAGCAAAGCTGCGGTTTATTTTCAAGCAGGAATTGAGGCTTATAAATTGGGAAATTACCGCAAAGCTGAAGATAAATTTACTAGCGCCATACAACAGGTGGCAACGGCAGAAGTTTACCACAATCGCGGTTTGATTTTTGCGAATTTGCGATCGGACGGCGAAGCGGTGGCAGATTTGATCCGTGCCAGCGAATTATACCAACAGCAGGGGAATATCCCCGCGATCGACACGATCAAACAAAATCTTGCCGCTTTGAAGCAACGCAAATTAGAACGAGAAAAACAAAAATCTGTAGCGACATAAATTGCGGGAATTACGCAGAAACCCGGTTTTTTACAAAAATATTCAATTGTGCTTGGCTCGTTACTAGGCAGAACCTGGTAACGAGTAACAAAATATTCGATTGTGGCTTTAACTCTCGGTAATAAATCCGGTTTATTCGGTATTGACGCGCAAGTTTTAAATTAGTGGGTGGAGCCATTCTAATGAAACAAAACCTATATTTTGGGTCTGAAAAACCCGGTTTCGCGATGTATCGCGTTCGATTCAAAATGTTGAGAAGAAACCGAGTTTGACAGAATTGTTAATTTCTAACATCAAGAGGTAACATTCTCGCGAAAGGCTAAATTTTTCTGGCATCTTCGATTTGGTCGATTTGAGAAATTAGCATTTCTCGGCTAGATGCTACAACTCGATAATTAGTAATTGGATCGTAAGCTTCCCACTCTTGAGTGACTTCGCTATCTTGCCACAAAAACCATTCCCGGTAAATTTCGCCGTCGTCAATGTCGCCGCACAAATTAAGCCAATCATCTCCTCCCAGACTCTCAAAATCTCCTCCTACTAAGTCAATCCAAGCCGCTACGATACAAGATTCTATAGCACTATTATCAAAAGTAACTGCCGGAGATTCAACAGAGGTTTCGGGATAGCAAAGTGTGGATTTCATACGCTGTACCTGAATGTTATGTTATTAATTTATAAAAAAATCCTTAATGGTAGGGATCGCACAATGCCACTATCGGAACCTCCACAGTTTGTACCTCAAAAAATCTCGATCGCTAAAACGCTCAAGTGTTGATGGTGTATAACTTTACGGCGCTTTGGGTGAAGGGGCTGCAGAGGCTAATTTGAGCCAATTTGCTAACTAGCACAGCACAAAGCACGCGCTGCGAAGCTATCCGGTGGGGAATCGCCCGAAGATTTCTGGCAAAGGCGATCGCCCGACCCGAAGCGCAGACAGCACGATTGGTAACTGTATACTTGGTAGGTTGGGGAGTTTCCGTACAGTTTTTGTGGTAAAATTAGCTGTTACCAGACTTTCGCAACCACAGCGCGGCGTTCTCAAAAGCTAAGGACGGTGGTGCGATCGCAACTTTTGATTTATTGTTAATTTGACGAAAGGCCCGATCGACCGCTAGGGGAAAAAATTATGGAAGCAACCAACCAAGACAGAATTATCACTCTGACACTCAACTATACCAACGGCAAACAGCAAGAGTTCGAGTTCATTTCGTCAGCAGAAAGGGTAGGAGAGCAAGCAAATTTAGGTACTCGCCTGCACAAATTCTTGACTGCCGATCCAATAATTATCGAATTAGCAGATAAACTTGTAGTTATCCCTATTCACAACATAGAAAGTCTTGAAATATCGCCGATTCCTTCCAAATTGCCAGATGGTGTCTTTCACTCAATGCGAGAAATCCAGAAATAGTTAAGCTGTTGAGCCTGCAAATTTGAATGTTATGGCGGGCTTACCCACTTACATAGAGTAGAGTTTTAATCAACAGAAATATCCCAGTTAGATGATGTTCGTCGATTAACCTAATATTAGTTCGCAGTGCCGAATGCGATTCTGCAGCATGAAAGCGGAATGCGAGTCCGCACTACAAACCGTTTTTGTGATGACGATCGACTGGATACGATCTTAAAGAGGCGGGAATTTATTACAACCAGCTAAATTTAAATTAAAATAATTTATTGTATTGTTTGAAGTGAGGATATATGTTCGATGAATGATGAGAATAATTGCAGGTTTCGCAGAGTTTTATTTACCATAAAAAAATGCTAGAACTCCACTGTCACACAACTTATTCCGACGGTACTCTCACCCCAGCCGAACTCGTAGCAGCCGCCGCTTCTTCGGGGGTTCGCGCCTTGGCCGTCACCGATCACGATACGATGTCGGGTTGGGATGAAGCCTTCGCCGCCGCTGCTTTGCACGGTATCGAAATAGTCCCCGGACTCGAACTCAGTACAGTCCACAACGGTCGATCGCTGCACATTCTAGGTTTTTATCCCGATGCAAATAAGTTGCGCGTTCCTTTGAACGATCGCATAGAAGGAAGATTGAGGCGATCGCAGGAAATGGTAGAAAAATTAGCAGCACTGGGATATGCGATCGAACTACCAACAACATCCCCAGGAATGGCACCGGGAAGGCCTCACATTGCCTCGGCGCTGGTAAAAGCTGGTCACGCCAAATCATCGCGGGAAGCCTTCGATCGCTGGCTGCGAGACGACGGCCCCGCCTACGTGCATTACGAGAAATTCTCCATCGCCGAAGGGATAGATTTACTCAAGAGTTGCGGCGCAGTACCGGTGTGGGCGCACCCTTATTTATTTCGCGGCGGCGCTGTTGAAGAAGTGTTGAAAGAATTAGTAGATGCGGGTTTAATGGGAGTCGAAGTATACCATCCCAGCCACAGTTCCAGCCAAATGAAAAACTTGAAAGATTTGTGTCTGGAATACGGTTTGCTGGTAACTGGCGGCAGCGATTATCACGGCCCAGAACCCGAAAGAAATGAAAGAAAAGGTATTGAAACTACCCCATTGAATATGCTGCACATACCGTTAGACTTGCTGGAACCGATTAAGGTTGCTGCGGCGAGTTTGAAGTAATAACTGTAGGCTGCGTCAGTTTAAACCGGAGCAGATGGGAATAATCAAGTCATTCTAACGCACCTTATAAGACCTCGCGATCGTTCTGTAGGGTGCGTCAGTTTATATAGCGAGTCAATCGAAATAATTAAGTCATTATGACGCACCCTACTAAAAACAGCTCGCCATCAAACCCAACATAAATTAATGTGAAGTTAGGGAGGGATTTCAGTTGAGCTAATGTTAGGATAGCAATAACGTTTAACTACCCAGCGGAGCTGATTATGAGTGTAGAAGACAGGGCAAAGGCGATCGGCAAAAACGTAGAAGGCAAAGCTCAGGAAATTTTCGGAAACATCACCGGGAACAAAAAAGACCAAGCTGAAGGCCAAGCAAAACAAGCGGAATCCGCCGCCCGCCACGCAGCAGAAGATGCTAAAGATGCTGTGAAAAATATCGCAGATAAAGCTAAAAGAGCGATCGACAAATTGTAAGCTGTCGGGCATCTAGATTGTATTTTTGGGGCAGGCTTTCTGGTCTACCCCACAAGAATTTTTATCAAACTTGAATGTCCTTCGACTCCGCTTAGTAACCGTAAGATCGTGTCCTAACAAGTTTTCTGAACTTAGGTATAGCCTTTCTGTGCTCTCATAGGAGGTACTATCCGGGATAGGGCATACCTCACTTTTGTGAGAACCGCTATCTCAGTATCGCAAACATGGTGTTGTAAAACTACAAAATCTTATAGTAATTATATCGTTTCCGCTGGCATCGGAATGATTTAACCTTATTAGAACACAGAGTACACAGAGTCCGAGAATATATATCTGAATCATGCCGATGCTACCGGATTTGATATTACTTATCCAATAACGAATCAACATATTTCATCCACATTGATCGGCGTTCGCCTGCGCTTAAAAGTCTGGTTCTTTGGCTAAAAGCTCGATCGCCAATTCCATCCGATCCTTCCCCCGCGCCAGAAAACCTTCGCACTCCTGCAAACACTCCACAGCCACCGCAAACTGCTCGAAAACCTCTTCTAGTGGCAATTCTCCAGATTCCACCCGATCGATAATTGCTTCTATGCGATCGACCGTTTCCTCATAATTCCAGTCAGACTGGCGCAACTTCGACTTAACCATAGCATTTATTCTGCATCCAACACTTCTACAATCTTAACTTTCAGCACGCCCCGACTCAACCTCACGGTTAACTCGTCTCCCAATTCTAAACCGTCAGTTTCGCGGACAATCCTACCGTCAGCTTGCATTACCGCCGCATAACCCCTTTCCAAAACCGCCGCCGGATTTAGGGCTGCTAACTTTTCTTGCAATATTTCCAGTTTACCAGTTGCTTGCCGCAAAGTTCGCGATGTCGCAGGCAACCGTTTTAGTCGGTTTTGTAACTGTTGCAAATGCTCTGATTCTGTCTGAAATCTGGCTTTGACAACACTTGCTAAATTCAGCATTCTTTGCTGGTGTTCCGAGTAAATATCTGCTAAAATTGGTACGGCTTGGGCCGCTGCCGCTGTCGGAGTGTGGGCTCGTTTATCTGCTACTAAATCGGCGAGAGATTCGTCTCTTTCGTGTCCGATTCCTGTAATAATTGGAATTGCACAATTGGCGATCGCCCTGACAACTCTTTCATCATTAAAACAAGCCAAATCCTCCGCAGAACCACCGCCCCGCGCTAAAATGATCGCCTCGGCCCTACCATCCAATTCTACCAGCGCGATCGCCCTAGCAATCGCAGCCGGAGCCAAATCTCCCTGCACCAAAGTCGGCGACAGCAACACCCGCAAACCCGGATATCTCTGCGCTAGAGTGCGCTGAATGTCCCCCCACGCAGCAGCGCTATCCGATGTCACCACCGCCACAATTTGCGGGTGTGCGGGAATCGGGCGCTTTCTGGCGGGATCGAAGAAGCCCTCAGCTTCCAAGCGCGATCGCAATTGCTGCAACCGCAAAGCATCCAATCCTTCCCCAGCCGGTAGCGATTGCACAACTGTCAACTGATACTCGCCGCGATTTTTGTAAACCCGGATGCTTCCAAAAACCAGCAATTGCTCACCTTTTACGGGTAACTTCAATAATTTTTGCCGCTGAGAATTCCACGCCACGCAGCGAATCGCAGCGCTTTTGTCACTGTCGCAGAGAGTGAAAAAGCAGCCGCTGGCGTGCTGCGAAACGTTGGACACCTCGCCGATCAGCCAAACCGATCGCAGGTGGCGATCGCCCTCCAGCAACTCTTGCAGGTATGATGTTAGTCCGCCCACCGACAACGTTGTCTCAGGAAAAATTGCATTCATCTAACAATTTGAGATTTTAGATTCTAGATTTTAGATTTAGGCTACTATATTTAAGGGAATTTGTGCGGGTTGATTTGGCGATCGTATATTAGTTGTAAATAAATTAATGATATCAGATGTCATGACTTCGATGAATGTGCTGCGCCAAGAGGCTGCGGCGATCGGCATTACTGATGCCGAAGCGAGAAAATATGGCGACCTCCGCCATAAAAGAACTTGGTCTTTGGCGATCGAACATCATCTCTCGATGCAAGATTTTGCCGTTGGCGAAGCCCTCGAAGAGGATCGCGCAGAATCCGATTCTTCCCGCGCCATCAAAGAATCTCAGCCCCTTGAGTTCAAAGACTGCGGTATTCAGCTAACGGCAAATCTGGGCGAATCTCCCTTCAAAATTGAGAACCGCACATCACCTCTGGCTTCGCCACCACAGTCAGGAAGTGCGATCGGACAGCCCAACAATTCCGACCGCCTCAGCCACCAAAACCGAGGCTTTAAACAAGTAGTTCAAAACCACATTAAAGCCTTAACAATTGCCTCAACATCCCGTACAATTCAGATCAATTCACAAGTCAGCAATTGGGTTTGTCCTGAGTGCTATCCAGAGGTTGAATCGGGTTGTCACCTGTGCGCCGGAGAAGGCTATATAAGCGATATTGCAGCTATTGGCTGGACACTAGCTTATATGGAAATGTTGGGCTGTTCTGCTCGCGAAATAGAACCTCTGCGAAACTTTTCCTCTTCCTTTAATATTCTGGAAATTAATTTAAAAATTTGTGTTGCTGTCAAAAAAAGTACCGAAGTTTTAGCGCGTACAGAAAAATGGGTAATTAGTTGTTAGTTGTTAGTTGTTAGTTGTTAGTTGTTAGTTGTTAGTTGTTAGTTGTTAGTTGTTAGTTGTTAGTTATTAGTTGTTAGTTGTTAGTTGTTAGTTGTTATTATAGCCTTTCGAGCGAAATATCGGGTACACTAGCTTCCATGAATATCGGGAATTTCAAGCCTTATTGCATACCTCCCGCACCTGAGAAATGCTATAGTCATTAGTTATTAATCATTAGTTATTAGCTCTTAATTACCCGAAATATCGACCAAATTAAGTATTGCTTCTAGTTTTTTTAAAGCAAATTCTAAATCGTCATTGACAACCTGAAAATCGAATTCTCCCGCCGCTTCAATTTCCTCCTTGGCCCGCAGCAATCTCCGGGCGATCGCACTTTCGGAATCTTGACCCCGACTCCGCAGCCGCCGTTCCAATTCTTCCCAAGAAGGAGGTAAAATAAAAAGTCGCAAAGCCTCTGGAAACTTATTTCTAATTTGCCTTGCTCCTTCGAGTTCAATTTCTAAGATTACCCATTTTCCCTCACCAATGCCCTGTGTTAGAGCAAAATAGGGAGTACCGTAAAGATTGCCGGCAAACTCTGCCCATTCTGCTAACTCGTCAGCCTCAACCATTTGTTCAAAACGGCTGCGGCTGACAAAATAGTAGTGTTTTCCCTCAATTTCTCCCTCGCGCGGTGTACGAGTTGTGACGGATACCGAAAGACATAATTCGGGATGGCGATTGAGGAGCGATCGGACTAAGGTGCCTTTCCCCACACCGCTAGGCCCAGTCAGAACAATTAATTTACCGGATTTCATTTTTAGAATAGAAACTCGTAACAATTTAAGCTTTCGGTTACTGTATACTGTAAGTGCTCAAATTGCAACTGATAAACATCAATCATCCCGAACTTGACTGTCTTTACCGATCGCAAAACGATTAGCCACCGTTTCCGGCTGAATCGCCGAGAGGATGACATGACTCGAATCTGTAATAATTACCGCCCTCGTGCGGCGGCCGTAGGTAGCATCAACCAATTGTCCGCGCTCCCGCGCATCAGTAATTATACGCTTAATTGGTGCCGATTCGGGACTGACAATGGCAATCACTCGGTTAGCCGACACAATATTACCAAAACCGATATTAATTAATTGAATATCCATGAAAATCTTAAATTTTGGGTGAACGAGTAACCATCAATCTTTACTTATTATCATATATATCAAAGTTTTTTGACAATACAATTTTTGAATTTTTACCTGCTTTCTTTCTATTTTTTGAGTCGCCGTCCCACCGTCTTTATCAAAACTTTAAAAAACTAGCGCTGTTAACCGCTTATATTAAAGATTTGGTAAAATCCAGGTTTTTTAGTTGCCAATAAAAGCCTTAGCTGTATCGAAAAAACAGCCCGTAAATATTGCAAAATATAAAGTTAACTTCTAGTTGATGGAAATTAAGTATAATCACTGATAGATTACAGCAAATATTTGGAAAGGGCAGTTTATACTGAAAGTATTAACACTGATGCTGCTTTGATGAGCCTTCAACCTAAGCTAAAGTCGGCTGGCGATTTCTCAAGAGGGATAGCTGCGCCTCTAAATTGCATATTGAAATTGTCGAAAGGAGTGTGGGGTGTCGGGTGTAGGGTTGGAGCTTTCGGAGCGTGCAAATTAAATGCCGGTTAGCTGATGAAGTCCTGACTACAAACCTTTGAATTCAGGAAAAAACCGGGATTAATCCAGATACATTCACCCGTATTAATCCCGGTTTTTATATCGTTTCCGGCTGCATCGAAATAATAAAATCGAGTCAGCAGTTAACACTCAACCATTCAGTTTTTCGACCGCGAGTCAACAGTCAACAGTCAACAGTCAACAATCACCTGACGGTACAACCAGGATTGATATTCCACAGTCGATTAAGCCGCAACTAAACCGCTGTGTCTTAACAAAGCCTTAGTGCTAGGTTCGCGCCCCCGGAAAGTTTTAAACACTTCCATCGGGTGCAAACTGCCGCCCAATCCCAACACAGTCTCGCGGAAGCGTTTACCCGTAGAGGCGATCGCATCTTCATCTTCCAAACCAGCCTCCTCAAACGCCGCAAAAGCATCAGCGCTGAGAACTTCCGCCCATTTATAACTGTAATAGCCCGCCGCATAACCGCCCGCAAAAATGTGTCCGAAAGCGCACAAAAATGCGTCTTCTTTCAGAGGAGGTAAAACAGTCGTAGTTTTAGCGATGCGATTGCGGACATCCGCCACAGTTTCGCTACCGCCCGACTGGTAGCGGTGGTGCAATTCGATATCGATACTGCTAAAATGTACTTGTCTGAGCATGACGCTACCGCTCATGTAGTGGCGCGCTGCTAGCAGTTTTTGGTAATAGTGTTCCGGTAAAGTTTCCCCGGTTTGGTAATGCTTTGCCATCCCGAACAAAGTAGCCCGATCGTAACACCAATTTTCCATAAATTGACTGGGCAATTCCACCGCATCCCACTCAACATTATTGATGCCAGAAGCCCCCGGATAGTCTACCGTTGTCAGCATATGCTGCAAACCGTGACCGAATTCGTGAAACAAAGTTTCGACTTCCAAAAAAGTCATTAAACTCGGTTTTCCGTCCACGGGAGGACTTTGGTTGCACACCAAATAAGCCACCGGCAACCGCGTGATGGTTTTTCCCGCTTCCACAAATTTAGCGCGCACCACGCAATCGTTCATCCAAGCACCGCCGCGCTTTTCTTCCGGGCGACTGTAGGGGTCTAAATAGAAATTGGCGATCGTATTTCCGGCTTCATCATCTATTTGGAAATAGCGCACATCTTTGTGCCACACAGGAGCTTGACCGTCCGCCGCCGTTACTGTCACGCCAAACAGCCGCTTTACTAATCCAAATAAGCCATCCAATACCTGTGGCAGAGCAAAATAAGGGCGCAATTCTTCGGCACTAAAAGCAAATTTTTCTTCGCGCTGCCGTTCCGACCAAAAACCCATATCCCAGTGCTTCAAATCCCCTGATTCCGGCGCACCTTTGGCCGCCGCAAACGCTTTCAACTCTTCTAAATCTTTGACAGCAGCACTGTAACTAGCTTGGCGCAATTCTTCTAACAAAGCTTCGACTGCTGCAACGTCGGGAGCCATTTTGCTCGCCAGACTCAATTCGGCATAACTGTTAAAGCCGAGCAAGGCTGCTTTTTCCTGGCGCAGTGCTAAAATGCGATCGGTCAAAGGCCAGTTATTCAACTCTCCACTGCTGGCTCTACCGATAAAAGCTTTGTACAACTTTTCGCGCAACTCGCGGCGAGTGCTGTGCTGCATGAAAGGGCCGTAACTGGGGAAGTCTAAAGTAATCCGCCAAGGGCCGTTTTCGGCATCGGCATTTTCTGCGCCGGCACTGCGAGCGGCTTGGGCTGCTAAACTCAACAAACTCGGCGGTAAACCGTCAATTTCCTCTTTGTTTGTGAGGGTGATGCTGAAAGCTTTGGTAGCGTCGAGGACGTGATTGGAAAATTGAGTAGTAATTTCGGCCAATTCTAATTGAATGGCATTAAAACGCTCTTTTTGTTCGCCTTCTAAACCCACGCCGGAGAGTTGTGCATCTCGGAGAGCGGCTTCGACAATTCGCTGTTGAGCTGACTCTAAGTTGTCCCAATTTTTGTTGGCCCGCAGCGCTTTAAAAGCTTCGTAAAGCGGTTTGCTTTGACTGACTTTGCTCCAAAATTTTACTACTTCCGGCTGCACTGTTTCGTGGGCCGATCGCAATTCCGGGCTATTTTTCACCCCCATCAAATGTCCGACAATGCTCCAGCTCCAATTTAAGCGCTCTCCAAGCTGTTGTAAGGGTTCTACTAAACCGCTCCAAGTCGGCTCTACAGATGCTTCTAAGGCAGCTAGCGAGCCTTCTAGCTCGGTCAGCAGTTCGGTAATGGCTGGGATTACGTGCTCTGGGGCGATCGCGTCAAAGGTCGGCAATCCTTGGCCAATTAGTAATGGGTTATCAGGAATATTTACGGTTGCAGTCATTTAATTTTATTCTAACTGGTTGAAAACAGATGAACTAGACAGATTACCTTTTAATTTTGTAACACAATTGTCGAAAAATTTGGACGACCGCCGGGAGATGGGGAGAAGAAGAGAGTGCGAAAATCTTCCTTCTGACTGATGACTTAGGGAGCATCTGGTATTTTGCATTATAGTGCGAACATCCCCGAAGAGCGTATTGTACAACTCGCTATTCGGGGATGCTCGCAATACAAAAAAATGCTTTTTGCAAAACTAAGATACTCCCTTCACAAAGATGAATTTCAACTTTTGAGAGTGAATGAATAGAATCTTGTCTGCTGATAACTAGCCTTCCGCTTCGCGAGCGGCTAAAATGACTAATCACTAATGACTACCATTCGACTTAGCTCTTCGGGTAAAAGGACTGCTGACTAATGACTACTGATTACTGACTAATGACTAATGACTAATGACTAATGACTAATGACTAATGACTAATGACTAATGACTACTGACTAATGACTAATGACTACTGACTACTGACTACTGACTACTGACTACTGACTACTGACTAATGACTACTGACTACTGACTACTGACTACTGACTACTGACTATTTTCTTGCGTATGCTGCAACTGCTTTACTACCGAGATTAAACGCTTGAGGTGAGGTTTCACAACTTCTTGTTGCTCGTGTTCCAAACGGTAGATTTGAGCTTGGACTGCAGACAAATCGGGAGTTAATTGGTGCGGGGTAGATTGCAGTTGACTTTGCAGATTTGCCATGACTTTCTGGATTTCCAAGAATCGAGTATTTACTGCTTCCCATTCGTCTTGGGTGATAGCAGTTTCTGTCAAGCATTTTGTCGCGGTTTGCAGTTTCTCTATCGCGTCTTCCACGGCTTCGAGATTTGCAGGTTGGCCAACGGATAAATCTTGCAGTTGTTGGCTTACTTGCTCGCGGACATTGAGCACGGCAGATGCTACGATTTCTTGCAAAGAAGCTACCGATTCTCCCAAACTCAGCAACTGCCGCTCGATGTCTAGAGATTCGTCAAAGCCTTCTGTTCTAGGTAATGCAGCCATTTGCTGGCGCAGCGTTGCAATATCTCCTGACAACTGCTTCCGCAATTTTACAATTACCGTCACCGCGGTTTTTTCGACTTTATTTACCGACTTTTGCACGCTGGCTAGTTCGGAATTTTGGTGAACCCGCACTTGTTGCTCGAATCGATATCGGTTAGCAACATTCAGCGACAAAGCCAAAGTGAGGGGCGCTACTCCGTAAAAAGCTTGACCCGACAGTGCTACCGCTAGGGAACCGACTCCAGAGGCCGCCAGAGAGGCGTATTCTGCTAGTTCCAGCCAGTGTCTTTGAGGAAAACTTTGCCTTAAGTGGTTTCTAGCAGAGGGGTTTGGCTTCCGCACGGCTCTTTGAGTCATAGTATTTTCTCGTTGTTGGTAAGGTTGCGAGACTGGGTGAAGCATTGATTTATATCCTTTTTTCAGTTATATGTTTTAGATTATTTCGTGACACTCTTCTATTTTTACCTTATTGAGTAGGTTAAGGATAACTGGTATATTATTATGTATTTGGCATACCTAGGCGCGATCGCCCGCCATTGGGGCTGTTAAACGGTAAAACCCAGCGCGCCCTCTATTTTACAGGAGGCGGGTGCGATCTGGTTTGGGCGATCGACCATCGCTACAAAAGCCAGTCGATTTTTAGATTTTAGATGAAAAATGCCACCTCATGAGGGCGATCGGAGTTTTGAGCCGTTCGGGAGTTGCATTTTTGTGCCTGCATTGGTACAATATATTCTTGCTCAATTTCCCGGAACCAATTTACAGCAAAAATTGACCGATGAACTCAGAAAAACCAGAAATTGGCGATCGGCTAAAGTCTATTTTCAGTATCGCAATCTTTATCATTCTCGTACTCGCAGTCGGCTTTTTAAGCGTGAATTTTATTTTAGCTCTCTATGCAAAATTTGCTTAAAATTAGGACTTACCCACGGGTGCCATAAACCGGTTTTTTTGCGAAAATATTTCGTTACAACCACAGATTAGATAAAAAACCCGGTTTCTTTAGTCTGAGGGAACCCCGCCACCGAGAAGGACACGGCAATGCCGTTTCCCTACCCGATTAATTGTAAGGACAAGGCACTGCCGTTTCCTGAATTTGGGTAACATTAATTATCCCACTTGAAAACTTATCTTTATCGTCCTGGTAATATATGAAAGAAAAACTAACTCTTTCCGGTATTTTAACATCTAGACGATTGATACTAGATAAAGATTGCTGGCGGCGTATATCGGATTTTTTAATTTTCTTCTATGACACGGGTTTTGTAAAATTCTCTCATTGATTCCTTCGTAATAATAGCACGACAAGACTCATCTCTTGGCAACCCACCTCTAGCATTAATCCAAGGATCTTCGCGTCGCACCATCAATTCTAACTCATAAGCATCCCGAAAGAAATAATCATCGGATAACTCGTCTAAAAACTCTTGTACTTCTTCTGAAAACTCTGGTTTTTAGACTTCTTTGAGAATTGGCTTCCAGTCAAATTGTTCTTTGTATTCGTAAAATAAAGCCGGAATAGTCGGCCCGTGCACCCAAGCTTCAAAATCTTCATCAAACAGCGGCGTATCCTCAAATGCTAGATACCATGCTTGGGCATAGTACAATAGTTTTTGTAGCTTGTGGTTGCTGAGATAGGAACCTACGTCATTCGCAAACCTGATGTAGTAATCTGCGAGTTGGGAGGCTGTTGTGACTGTAGTTATTGTGGTCATATATAGCCTTTTTCACATTGATGAGGTACGAATTTTCACTTAAAAAGCTTGGTGGTGTAAGGTTTGTAGCATAAATTAGCATACCTCATCTTTCTGAGAAACGCTATAACTCGAATCAATATGTTTTGTATTCTATGATAGCACAGTCACCACTCTTAATGATGGGGCGGTTGAAACCGCTTCTTGTCAAACAAAGTCTGCCTCCGCAGACTAAGAAATAAAAGGTTTATTAACAATGGTGCAACATCTCCGTTACAATCCTTTGATATACTGCTTCATTACAGGTGAAAAAGTATAAAGATTTTCCTGTTTCTCTATCAAGCATCGCCGCGATAGAGATTGCAAGGCGTTGAGCAAATTTGATGGTGGTATTTGTCGGTTTTGTAGCAATTTGGCGAAGTTGACTGGCTGGTTTTCTGTCGCAAACAATGACATAACTTGTTTTTCTAGTTCGGAAGTGCGATCGTACTGCTCTTGCAAAACTTCTTTCAAATCTTCGGCTAACAATATGGTATCATCTATTAATAACTCAGTCGCACTGATTCCTAGCTCTTGAATCAAAGTCGCCACGCTTTTTAACCATAGAGGATTGCCTTGGTAGCGGTGAATAAGTGCTTCGCAGTTATCGATTTCTGCTAATCCTTTATCTCTGAGGATTTCCCGTGCTGCTGCGATATCTAAGCCTGTGAGTTGTAAGGTACGAATGGGAGTATTTTGGCTGGTAAGTTGAGGAACTTCTTTGGGCGGTTCCCAACCGACTAGCAGAAAGCAACTTGAATGGGATAATTTTTCTATTTGTTTGAATAGGGTGCGATATTCTTCGTGTTTTGGTTTGTACTTTCCTGCTAATTCCCCGCTACAAAAAAGGTTGTGAACGTCATCCAAGACTATTAAACAGCGATGGTGTTGTAAATATTTAATTAGCGGTAAGCGTTTCTGGTTGGTTGGGGGTGAATCTGGGTTTTCTGACTGGGAAAAAAGCTGTGTTAGGTTTGATTGAAATTTATCGATGGTGGGGAATTCGTCTAGGGTGTACCAAACTGCGTATTCAAACTCGTGTTTGATTTGTTGTACGAGTTGTACTGCTAGGGATGTTTTGCCGATGCCGCTGATGCCGGTGAGGGTGATGAGGCGGCAGTTTTGTTGTAGAATCCAGGTTGTGAGGGTTTGGAGTTCGGAAGTGCGATCGAAGAAATTGCCCAACTCCGGCATTTCGCTTAAATCTTGATGTGAAGTTTTAGTTTGTTGTGGGTTAGATGTTTCTTGATTTGGTGGATGTGAGTTTGGGATATTTTGCGGGTGTCTAGCTTCTCCACAGATATTAAAATTGCCGATGGCTACAACGTCTTGTGCAAAGTTTGAAGAATTAGAGACTTGTAACCTCTTAATTGCCGATCTAAAATTTTTTTTATTAATATCTTCTCCCAACTCTTCTGAAATTATCTGCCATAATTGCGATCCGATTTGCCTAACATAACTCTCGTTACAGTGAATCTCCTCGGCAATTTTGGTGTATTTCTCACCTTGCATGGTTCCCAGCAGAATTGCCTCTTGTAAGTTATCGAGGTGCTGACCGGTTTTTGCAAACACCATCTCGTCAGCCATTTTTAACACTTCCTTAAGATTCATGCAGCATCGTAGATGTTGTGATTTTCCGTATTATACCTAACATTTTTCAACATTTTCTGGCATTTACAAACATTTTTTACATAAGGCGAGTTGGAGTAGCCAACAAAATTGCCAACAAAATCCAGCATTTTTGGCTAGACAAACCTTTGATTTACAAGGAAAATAGAAGAAGTATTAAAGCGTAAATTGAGATATTGAACGCTTGCAGTTTTATACCTTGTAACAGTGTGTTAGAGCGCAGTTGCATTCTCATTAATAGTTAGCTTGTTAACAGTGCATGGCTCCAAAACAAAATCGAAGATCGGAAAATCGTTGTCGCTATTATGTTCGGCGTGAAGCTGAACGTCGTGGTTGGGATCTCCGTCATATTAGTAGTGGAGGAGATGTTTTAGAAGAACAAGAAATAGAGGCTTATTTCCATAACATTGGTCTTAAAGGCGATCGCCCGGATTTTCTTTTTTGTTTGGTAGGTGATCCCACGATTATTGTCGAGGCAAAAAATGAAGCAGGTAAACTGAAACAAGCACAAAAAGAAGCAGAGGATTACGCTGATAAAATTAATACAACAGGTAAATACAGTATCAAAGTAGCGGTTGGTGCTGCGGGCGAAGAAGATAAAGGGTTTGAAATTAGTGTTTCTTTTCTGACTCATCAGGGATGGATTGCTCTCACTTCACATGGATTCCCCCTAACTACCTTTCCAACCAAAGCAGAAGTTGAAATTGCGTTGAAAGCCGATAATGGATTAACAACAGTGAGTGTACCATCACAAGCTGAATTTGTTGATGCAGCAATTGAAACGAGTCGTATTCTACGCAGTGCGAAAATAGAAGCTCCACTTCGTCCTAAAGTTATTGGTGCTTTAGTTTTGGCAATGTATCATGGACAAATAGATACAAGCAATACTAATGCGTTGAACTCAGTTAATACACTTGTTAACAACGCTATTAATGACGCACATAAACTACCCAATCAAAATAAAGAACGACTCAAAGATGCTCTGCGTTTATCCGGGGCAGATTTTAATCGCCTTGCTCCTTATATTGGTCGAGTTGTCAATACACTAAAACGCCTCAATGTTCGTTCAGTCATACAAACAGATGCTGATTTTTTGGGAATGTTCTACGAAGCATTTTTGCGTTATGGCTATGACAATAATGCGCTGGGAATTGTTTTTACGCCACGACATATTACGCGGATGTGTGCCGAATTAGTTGGAGTTAGTGTACGAGATCGGATTATTGATATTGCTGCGGGTACAGGCGGTTTTCTCGTTGCTGCATTTGATGCCATGATGCAACAAGCTCGTAGTGCTGCTGAAATTGAGAAGGTCAAAGATTCAATTATTGGTTTTGATACTAATCCGACTGTTTGGGCGCTTTCGATGCTCAATATGTTCTTTCGAGGAGATGGTAAAAGTCATATTTATAACGAAAGCTGCTTTGACGAAAATACCTTCTCGGTTGTACATCGTAGATGCACTAGAGCGTTTCTAAACCCGCCGTTTTCCCAAGACGAGGAGCCGGAGTATCTATTTGTTGACCGAGCAATAGATGCACTAGAACCAGGTGGATTATTGACTGTAGTTGTATATGCTGGAATTTTCGCCGATATGAATCACAACGCATGGCGACAACGTTTTCTGCTCAAACATAAACTCCTCGCCATGATTAGCCTTCCTGAAGACTTGTTTTATCCGACTGCTGCACCAACCTCGATCATGGTTGCTGAAGCTCATGTACCTCTTGCCTCAACTGACAAAATATTCATGGCGCGAATTTGGAATGATGGATATGAAAAGCTTAAGGGTAAGCGTGTGGAACGAGCAGGCAATCAGATTGATGAGATTGTCAACCAATTTCATGTTTTTATGAAAGGTCAAACGGTGATTTCTGAATTAGTCACAGTCGTAGAAGGATGTGACATTCTCCCATGAGCAATATCGAGTGGAGTCCACAACAATGGCTACCTCAACCTAAACTCTCAGAGCGCGAATTTGAACGTTTACGAAGTGAAGCTATGCGCGGCATCTTTGAAGCCGTGACTTTGATGCCAGACTTGGCTGATGTTGTTCTTGAAGATTTTGGGGTTGCAGATGAAGAGGATGACGGTAATGAATTACCTTATGGAACTCATGGAACACTTTCCAAATACTTCGACATTAAGAATGGACGCTCGATAGGTGAAAAAAATTATATTGAAGGCGCGATTCCCTATATCAGTAGTGGTGACTCGACCAACAGCATTATCAGCTTGATTGATCCTGTTCCAGAGGAGGTGTTTGAGCAAGGCGGCATCACGATTACTGCTTTTGGCAAAGCAGCGTTACAGCCCTGGTCATTTATGGCAAGGGGCAACGGTGGCAGTTCAGTTCGGGTTTTGTTGCCCAAGTACAAGATGAGCCTCAACGATTTGCTGTGGTTTGTGGTGCAGATTAACAGGCAAAGATGGCGTTTTTTCTATGCTCGGATGGCAATTAAGGGGCGTATCGCCAACCTAGAAGTCAGTACCCCTCCCGAAGCTTTAGTAGACACTGGAAAAACCTTATTTGAGCGAGTTAGAGTCTTTCGTGAACAGCTTGAAGACCTTGTACACCTCAAGACCAATCCCCCAGTTTAGATCGACCTGCAAGCGATCGCCCCTCACGCATCAAAACTGAGATCCCTTTGTTGTTTCTGATGACCGATCGCCTAAAATGAAAAAGCGATCGCCCTTCACGCTAAATACCAAACACTGCGATGATTGTACGGAGGTGCGTGAAGCGTAGCTATCCCGTAGGGAATCGCCCCTGGCACCAAATACCTTCTGACTGCAATTACAGTATAATGAGTAAGCATGATAAGCGTAAAAATTGCAGAAAAATCATGACTATCGATCTACAGATTTTTCAAACTGTCGTCAAGATGCCAGAATCTCTAAAACAAGAGATATTGCATTATGCAAAATATTTACTTGAAAAACACGCAAAAACTGAATCATCTCCAGAACAACTTGAACAACCTCATGGTTATGGTAGCTGGGCCGGTCAAATCGTTATGTCTGATGATTTCGATGAACCGCTGGAAGATTTAAAGGAATATACATAACATGGAATTTCTTTTAGATACTCATGCCTTTCTGTGGTACTTGCTTGGCGATTCCAATCTCGGTAGTAAAGCCAAAGAAGCGATCGATACTAAAACAGGTTTGTATTTTAGTATTGCCAGCCTGTGGGAAATCTCCATTAAAATTAATGTTGGCAAGCTTCAACTGAATCGAGGGTTTGAATATCTGCCAAAAGAATTGGAATACATTAACGCTCAAATTTTACCAATTACATTTGAAGATACTGAGATTTACACAAGTCTTCCACTGCATCATCGAGCTCCGTTCGTTAGCGTAGCGTGCGCTTAGCGCAATCGCATTTTGGTAGCACAGACGATGAATCATTCGCTGGTTTTGATTAGTCGTGATGAGGCTTTTGATGCTTATCCAATTCAGCGGGTGTGGTGATGATGAAGAAGGCAAACACAACAATCCAATACAAACTGCATTAAAACCTGCGCCCTTCTTCAATCATGGAACGGATTGAGCTTTGAGCCAAAGCAATTTCTTTCCGCAGTTGTAGCATTCTAGCAATTGCTGCTTGAATTGATTTTTTAGTAGTCACCTTTCCCCAAGCGTTATACTTCGGTTTAACTTCCTCAGATGGTAGATGCTGTACAACTACTACCACTTCAACAGAAGTATCTTTAAACTCAGCGGGCATTTGTTTAAGCAATATGCCATCACATCCAATATGCGAGCGCAGTTTCATTGTTTCCTAGTCAGACTCCAGAAACTTCGAGCGATTCTAGTTTACCTCAAAACTCTTCACCAAAGCAAATACTAAATAGTGAAATGCTTGCATAGATAGCGAGATCCCTTTGTTGTTTCCGATGACCGATCGCCTAAAATGAAAGATCGATCGCCCCTGACACCAAATAAGTAATTGGACAGAATTAATTACACACTGATTTTTTGCTGATTCTTTACTAGACAAGGCTTGTAGCCCAGAGTTTTGTGTAATTAATTGTGTCTTACTACTTACCAAACACTGCGATGCTTGTACGGAGGTGCGATCGCAACTCGTACAACGATCGATCGACACTCGTTACAATCAGTGTATCAATCCTCCACCAAATGCCGCGATGACCATCAAAGAACTCCTCATCCAAGCAATCGATAGCACCCCTGACGAACTACTTGCGGATCTTCTTAGCTTAGTGCGCTCAAATCGCCTCCACACCCCAAAGTCAATACCTACGAACAACAGAAGGAGCGCATCGACTACCTCGAAGCCATTATCGGCATCCGCAAAGGACTCGAAAGCTTCGATCGAGGTGAAGGAATTCCAGTCGAGAAAGCCATGACAGCGCTACAGCAGCAGTTCAATATTCCTCAGAGTCTATGAGTTCCTAGAAGTCAGTCACCTTGACATTTTTGATTTTCGCCATTTTGCCCTAAATAGTAAAATAGAGCAGTAAGCTAGGCAATTGCCAACCTCCCTCTTCTGCTTGAGAGTAGAATAGATATATGAAGTTTCAGTGGGACTCAAACAAAGCCAGTAGTAATGCCAAAAAGCATGGGTGTGTCTTTTGAAGAAGCTGTCACTGTCTTCGGAGATCCACTGGCTATTACAATTTCTGACCCTAACTACTCTGTAGGTGAGTTCCGTCTTTTAACGATCGGTCAGTCAAATTTACAGCGCCTTTTTGTTGTGTCCCATACAGAACGAGAAGGTGAAGTGCGTTTAATCAGTGCCCGTTTAGCCACCCGACAAGAGAGAAAAAGTTATGAGTCAGGAACCTGAAGTAACAATTAATGACGAGATGAGACCTGAATACGATTTTTCAGGTGGTGTCCGTGGCAAATACTATGAAGCCTATATGAAATCAAGTAATGTTGTGATTCTCGATCCAGACGTAGCAGAAATATTTCGAGACTCAGCTTCTGTCAATGAAGCGTTGCGATTGCTGGCAAAAATTGCCAAGTCTGTCACTGTCTAGGTAGCGCACACAGCACAACAAATCAGAACCGAAAGTTTCCAGGTTATCTGTCCTTGCATAGGTGGAAAGCAAGGGGTAGCCCGATCGCCCCTGACACCAAATACCAAACACTGCGATCGTTTTACGGAGTGCGATCGCCCTTCACGCATTAAGAGCGAGAGCCCCACCAAAATAAAAGGCGATCCCTATTATCTGTAGAGGTAGATTTTTGTGTGTCGATATATTCTGGATACCGATTGTATTTCACTGATTCTCTACAATCATCCGCAAGTCACAGCGCTCACCCACCAACCATACTAATCACTAATGACTAATGATTAATCACTAATGACTAATGACTAATGACTAACTAAGCCAAGAAGTGGGGAACTTGATATTCGCGACTTTCGGCGATCGCAATTTGCAAATCGCCCATTTGGGTATCCAACTCCTCGATTGTGCTTTGTGACACCGACTTCCACTTCTCCCTAGTTTCCCAGCGGATCAACATCACCACCTCATTTTCCACCGCATCCACCCAAATTTCCTTACCCAAAAAACCGGGGATTTTTTTTAGTCCTGCTGTCCAAACTTCTTCATCTCGCAGGATAAACTGCTCCCACTTTTCGGGAGGTACTTTAAATTTCAGCCACTCAATTACCATATTATTTTTCCTTTATAAATCAACCGATTTGAGATTTTAGGTTTTAGATTTTAGCATGGACTCTACCGTCGCACAGGGCGCTTATGGAGCATCTCCGGCTTTGAAAAAAAGGATTTTTTATGGAGTTAGCCAGCGGTGCAATAGTCTTGAGTTGCAGAAGTCTTCTCTCCATCCAGAAACCGCAGATATCGGGCAGATGCAACACTGATTGACGCAGATGATTTTAGGGTATTTTCCGATTTATGCAATTGCTAGTCTATTGCCAAAAATCGGGGGACAGCACTATTAAATGCAAAACCCAGATTCTTCAGGTGGTTAAATATGAGTTACGCAAAAAAGGTTTGACGCACTATTTATAACCGGTACAATAAGTCCAGCTTTGGGTGAGGCAAATTAATCGTTACCGATCGCAATTTTAACGATCAACTCAGTTCCCTGTCCCGGACGAGAAACACACTGCAACTGGCCGCCATGCTTTTCTACTACTAAATGCTGCGATATTGCCAGACCCAAACCTGTGCTCGTCTCTGGACATTTAGTGGTAAATAAAGGATCAAAGATGCAGTCGAGAACTTCTTCCGTCATCCCCGGGCCGTTGTCGCTAATTGCGATCGCAACTTCGCTTGAACTTACCAAAAACGTCCGAATCCGAATTTCTGGATTGAATATTTCAGTTTCCGAGCCGCCCGCAGACAATAAAGACTGACTTTGGATTGTACCACACCTTTGGGGATTTCTTCCTCCTTCTTCCAAAGCGTCGATCGCATTTGTCAACAAGTGCATGAACACTTGATTTAACTGTCCCGGATAGCAGCGGATTCGCGGCAAATCCGCGTATTCCTTAACTAGAGAAATTCCCGGTCGTCCGCCTTTAGCTTGCAGACGATTTTGCAAAATTAGTACAGTGCTGTCCAAACCTTCGTGGATATCTACAGGCTTCATTTGGGCTGCGTCAGTACGCGAGAACAACCGGAGCGATCGCACAACATCCCGAATCCTTTGGGAACCTACTTTCATTGAATTTAGCAGTTTTGGCAAGTCTTTTTTGATGAAATCTAAGTCTAAGTCTTCCATCCAATCTTGAATTTCTGCCACCGGATCGGGATAATGCTTTTGGTAAAGCTCGATCGACTTCAAGAGTTCTTGAATGTAGCCCGTGGCGTGGCTGACATTCCCGGAAATAAAACTCACTGGATTGTTTATTTCGTGCGCTATTCCTGCTACCAACTGCCCCAGACTAGACATCTTTTCAGTTTGGATCAGTTGAGTTTGAGTTCGTTGCAAAACTAACAAAGTTTGCTCTAATTTCGCCGCTTGCTGCCGCAGACGTTCTTCCGACTCTTGCAAAGCGAATAGAGATTGTTTGCTTTCTGTAATGTCCAATCCCACAAATACCGCCGCCGTATTTTTATGATATTTTTGAGCGACTATTAAATAAGTTTTATCTTCTCCTCTGATGTTTGTTATTACTTCTTGAGATGTCTTCTTTTGGGGGCTGGCAAAAAAATCGTATACTAAATCGTTAAATTTAGGGCTTGTATCTAAAAAACCAACTTTCTGACCAGAAAATATTTCGGCCGGCATTTGGTAAGCAGTAGCTAAATGTCGGTTTACTCCCAAGTAACGCAAATCGGAACTTACCCAAGAAACTAATCCGGGTACGGCATCCAAGACGGCTTGAAGTTGCTCTTTTGCTTCTAAAAGCGCTGATTCGGCTGCGATACGAGCCGAAATGTCTCTGGCGATCGCGCAGCAGTATTCACAACCGCCGTATTCTAAATAATTGACTTTAACTTCGACGGGAAAACAGGCACCGTTTCGGGTTTTGTAAGTGGCTTTAAAAGTGAAGTTGCTTTGCTGTTTGAGTTTCTCCCAGAGTTCCGGCCAATCCGATACTGAAAACTGCGAATCGATGTCGCTAACTGTCAGGTTTAGCAGTTCCGATTCCGAGTAACCGAAAAGATCACAAGCGGCTTTGTTCGCGTAGCAAATTTGACCTTCGGCACTTGTAAAAAAAACTGTATCCGCAGCATTGTCGAGGGCAATGGGAGTTAGTTTTCGTTTGATTTCTAACTGCGGGGTTTTGACATTTGAGGTTAATTTATGGTAGCCATTTTTTGGGGCGAGTTCCTCAGCTATCTTTTCGGCAAACAGGATCAAACCGCCGATCGCACCAGAGCAATTTTTCCAGGGCAAAAATACCCATTTTACCCGCCCGCTGCCACAGCCTTCGATTTGTTCTGCTTCACATACGGGCGATCGTCCTGTCACAAACTCGCTGTATTCCAAAACTCCAGTCAAACAAGCGCGAGCATTTTGTTGCCAATATTCCGGGAGATTCGGGAACAGTTCCCAATGAGAGCGGCCGATCGCCTCACCGCAGCCGATCGCGCCATCTGTTTCCCAGCGACTAGAAACCGACAGGTAGCGCATTTCACAATCTACCATTGCTACGGAGTCGGCGGAGCGCTCCACCAACCGCCGAAATCGCTCTTTACTCTCCAACACGTCTGCCTCTGGGGATGCTGGTGGGCGATCGAAATTTTCCCGTCGGCAGACCTTCCCAGCCTCCGACTTTGTTGCTGAACTGGCGAGTGTTTGCACGGTTTGGGATTTCCTCCATAACTGTCAGTCAATTTGAGTTTTGAATTTTGAGATTTTGGATAAACTCCACAGATGAATCACTGGAGCTTGAACTTGCTTCTAAAATTTGGGATGCCGCGACAGCCCTGCCGCAGCCTGTATCGTTTTTAGGACGGTCAAGTTAGAAAAATTCTGTTTCTGATTAAAAATGCTGTTTCCCTGATTTGCTCTCTCGGGTGATACCCTTAGAGGGTCTCACCCATCATTCATATCATTTTTCACGAAATGTGTCTATAGGTACTCAAAAAAATTTTACCTTAATTTTTCAATTCTGAAGAAATCTTCAGAATTGTGAGGTTTGGTAACAAGTCCAGCTCGTGCAATTATTTAAATTTTTTGTCAGTATTTTGTATTAAATTACACAAATTTTTGCGTAAATTCACTGGTAAAATCCACTCTCCCCTTCCGCAACATTGCAGGATCAAATCTTTCAGTTGTATTGCAAGTCATCAACACTACGAGTTTTTGCTGAAATTGAATGCCGTGTTCATCCATAACACTTTGATACAAAGTTCCATCCAGCAAACTCAAAATATGTTCAGTTTTGTTAGTGCGTTGGGCCGCATCGGTCGATCGATCTTGAGCCAAATTATCAGCCTCGTTAATAATGATACAAATCCGCTCCAAATAACTCGGCGGCACAAAATTTTCCACAGCATCGTGGTCTAAAATAAAAATCACATAACCCAGCGGCACCAAAATCTCCTTTGCTACCGCTTGCGTCCAAGCAGTTTTGCCAGTCCCCGGTTCACCGCTAACCAAAACAGCCAACTGATTTTGGTCGAGAATTGCCTGCTGAACCGTATCCGTAAAACTTTGAACATCCGCAGAAAACGTCCGAATAGGAAACTGACTGTGAACCTGTCCCACGCGGCTTTTGTACCCGCTCAAAATCACCGCCAAATTGTAAGTAGCCTTGCTAACGAGCGGCGCAATATCTTTACAAATCAGAGTGTAGCAGCGTCTTCCCCTATCGTAGCTGTCAATTTGCAGCCAACAGCCCCATCGCTCCCAATAAGCATAAACAGTACCCAAAACTTCCAAGCGTTCCCAGCTCACAAACCGCTCCGGCGGATAAGAAAAATGCCGCTCCATACAAGACTGAGTAATCGCATCCGGTTTCCCCAACAAATTCAGAACTTTAAAAACAGTAATCTCTTGCAGTTTGTTGAGAACATAGTCAATGGGAATGCTAGCGCGGCTGACAAACTGCACCACCGGCGTTTCAGTAACTAAAACGTCTTTGGAGCGGTAATCCGGGTAAACTGGCTGCGGAGTAATGTAATCCCAAAATTCATCAATTTCGTAGCGAGTATTTTCCGAGAATACATTTAAGATATTTGCCCACCAGGTATATTGATGTCGCCCCATTGCGTCGGCAATATCGCTAGCTGCATCTAAAGTTTTTTGAGCTAATTCGACCGGATCGCTCGATGCTAAATGCAGCAGGTGTTCCAAATCAAATTGACGGTAGAGAGGTCGCCAGCCAGAGCCGAGCAACCCTCGATTTTGAGGATTATTTTGAGTAAAATTGTTTTGGCGATCGCTCATATCTTCAGCACTCACTTATTGCAACTCCTACTTACTTTTATTTTAAAAGCTTCCGCGCACATCTTCCACAAAAACACTAGATTTATCAATTGACTTTGAGATAATTCGGAGGCACAAAATCTACTAACCAAACTTGGTTATCCGAACAGTAAAATGTACAGCCGTCAAGCTGCATTGCTGCGGCATCCACAGCAAAGAGTGTTTGAATTCTGAACCCAAGCTTCCGATTAACATTCCAATTTTTCAAAGTTCAAGCAAACAAAATTCTTTGGCGCAGCTTGGTTTCAAAATTACCATACTCAAAATTAGTAACAAAAGTTACTCGTACTCGTCAACCGGTGCGCCCTACAAAAACTACTTTCGGATAACTCCGCCAAAAATAGCAAAATTTAGATAGCGCCAGTGACAGGCTGCGTCGGCAAAACCTGCTTCTGCAAGCCACTTTGTTTGCTCTTCCACAGAGGAAGGAATATCTTCTTTTAAATAGTTTTGAAACCAGGCTGCATCATCTTCTCCGCTGGCTTTCATGTACTGCCGCCACAACTTTTCGTATTGCTCCGTCAGCTTGGGAGTAGCACCTGTCACAATGTCTCGAATTAGCAAGATTCCCTCTGGATTCATTGACTGAAAAAGCTGGTGAAATAGCTGTTGTTTCCCGGCGCTGTCTAGGTGGTGGATTGCTAACCCTGAAACTACCAAATCGTAACCGCTGCCGAAATCATCTTCTGCGAAATTTCCCTGCTGCAATGTCAGGCGTTTTCCGAAAGCGGACAAGTTAGTTTGACAAATTTTCAGCATATTTTCCGCCATGTCAAAGGCTAGGACTTTGGCTTGAGGAAATGCTTGCATAATCAGAGCCGACAGTATGCCAGTCCCCGCGCCTAAATCCAGAACTTGTATGTTAGCATTGGTTTCAAAAGGTATTAACTGCAGTATTAAATCCTGTTGCTCGCGATAGTGCGGAATGAGGCGGGGAATTAAACTGTCATAATCAAATGCTCTTTGTTCAAATTCCTCGCGTACATAGTTTAAATTCACAGACAATTTTTCTCTACCTGTTAATACTTGAGTGCGTTAATGCAGTTGGTCTGGTCTCTTGTTAAATATACTACATTCGATAATACATAATATTTACAGGACTGTCAAGATGTAGAAGAAAATAATTTAACAGAAGTTCCCGACGATCGCCAGACACGGACTTTGTTGGCTTTTTCCCTGCCAGTTATTTGAGAAATGTTAAGCTCCGACATCGATATGCTTGAGTAAAGGTGAGGCAGAATGCGGGAAACCCAGAAGCCTCGGGAAGAAGAAATTTTAAGGTAGATGCGACAGGCAAATTGTGAGAAAAAAGTTGAGAATTGTTACAGATGGCCCAATTCGGTAAAATTCGAGAAAATCTGCCCTCAGATTGACAAAATTTTGCCCAACAATCAATAAAATCTGAAGTGACTCCTTATTGGATGTGCGGACGGCCGAATTTTAATAATGAATAAATACAAAATATTGCACCCATTTGCGGGGAACAAAACAGTGATAATGAATCAGGATGTGAGTAGATTAGCTGTCAGCCGTCAGGGAAAAATAGAAGCAATGGAAATCCAACAGCGGAGCAAGAATAAGACCGATCGCCAGCAACCAAACGCGCCCGATCGCCCAAACCAAAATTATATGACAAAAGAAGTAGAGTTGTCGCTACAAGAATGTTTAGATTTTAAAGGAGCGATCGACCGAGCAGCACTGGCGGTGAGGACAAACGCCCGAGGAATTATCAACTACGTCAGCGATCGAGTTTGTAGCATATCTAACTATTCGCGCGCTGAACTGATCGGTCGCCATTTCGGAATTCTCTACTCGGAATATAAGTCTTCGGAATTGATCAAAAATTTGCGGTCAACTGTTGCCAAAAGTGAAGTTTGGCAAGGAGAAATTAAGAACCAAGCTAAGAATGGCAGCGATTATTGGGTTTATGCAGCAGTAGTTCCGCTGTTGGATTTTCAGGGAAAACCCTGTCAGTATTTGGCGATCGGATTCGACATCACCGATCGCAAAGCCGTTGAAGCAGCTCAAGCTCAAGCCCACCAGGCAAAAGACGAATTTTTGGCGGTCGCCTCCCACGAACTCCGATCGCCCCTGAGCGCGATTTTGGGATGGGTACAGCTAGCCCGATCGCGCAAGTTAAACGAAGCCACTACCAGCCGCGCTTTGGAAATCATCGAGCGCAACGCCAGACTGCAGAACCAGCAAATAGATAATCTCCTGGATCTTTCGCGGCTGCTGCGCGGAAAAATACACCTCAACGTCGGCAGGGTTCACCTCCCGTCTGTCGTCGAATCGGCGATCGACACCCTCAGCCCCGCCGCCGAAGCCAAAAACATCCGCATAGAAACAGATTTTGACCCCGCTGTCACCTACATTTTGGGAGATGCAGAACGCTTGCAGCAAGTAGTCTGGAATTTACTTGCTAACGCCATCAAATTTACCCCGGATTCCGCCCCCGGTCTAGTCCAAATACAGATCGAACCTACTGCGTCGGGCGCGCTGATTCGCGTCAGCGACAGCGGTTGCGGGATTGACCCCAAATATCTGCCGTACATCTTTGACTACTTCCGCCCCACAGATAGCTTCCAAACCAAGGAACAAAACCGGCTCGGCTTGGGACTCTCCATTGTGCGGCAGTTGGTGGAACTGCACGGGGGAAATGTTTGGGGCCAGAGTCCCGGAATCGGACAGGGGGCTACCTTTGAGGTGCAGCTACCGGTGGCGAACAGCAAAAATCCGATCGCCCACAATGCTGCGCTGGGCGCAATGGAAGGTATATCAGGACAGGTTTCCAAACCCCTAGCGGGAAAGCAAGTGTTGGTGGTTGAAAGCAGCGCCGAGATCCGCGAATGTATGAAAACTGGTCTGGAAGCATTTGGAGCTAAGGTAACAGCGGTGGCTAGCGCCGGCGAAGCGATCGCCGAGTTGGAACAGTCGCGGCCAGACGTGTTGGTGAGCGATATGGCGGTGTCGGAAGCCGACGGCTGCGATTTGATCCGTCGTGTCAGAGCAATGGAAATGTCCCAGGACAGGGAACTGCTGCCGGCGTTGGCGCTCACGGAAGACCTGGGGGATGACGATGGATCGGCGCTCTCTGCGGGGTTTCAGAGGTATTTGTCGAAGCCTGTGTCCCCGCATCAGTTGGTGAGCGCGATCGTCCAATTGGCTGGACAGACTGGATTTAGCTGCCAAGATTGCGGCGCGGGAAATGTCCGGGCGATCGCGCCTCCGTCCTCGCCGCCGGATTCTCACAATTTTGACCGCACAATTTATCCAAATAAATTAACAAATAATAGACAAGAATTACCCCTGTTGCTGGTAGTAGAAGATAACAATTTTTTACTCGATTACCTTCAAAATTTATTAATTCCGTACTATCGAGTTGCCGTGGCTGTGGACGGGATTGAAGGTTTAGAAAAAGCCAAACAATTGCGCCCAAATTTGATTTTGAGCGACCAAATCATGCCCCGACAAAATGGACTCGATCTGCTCAAGGAGATTCGGAATACGCCAGAATTGAATTCGACTCCGGTAATCTTTTTGACAGCGCGATCGGGGATGGAAGCTCGGATCGAAAGTTTGGATGCGGGTGCTGACGATTATATTGCAAAGCCTTTTGACGAGAGGGAATTGCTGGCGAGGGTAAGAAATTTGCTCAGAACCCACGCAGCCGAACAGCAATTGACGGTGCTCAATCGTCAGTTGCTGCAGCAAAAACGGCAGTTAGAAACGGTGAATAGATCCTTGCAATATTTGGCAACTTACGACAGTTTGACTGATGTAAGAAACCGTCGCTTTTTTAATGACTATCTCGATACGGAATGGCGACGTTTGGCGAGGGAAGAAGCACCGCTGTCTTTGATTATGTGCGATATCGATTATTTCAAACTTTATAACGATACTTACGGGCACCAAGCGGGGGATGAATGTTTGCGACAGGTGGCTGCAGTTCTCCAGCGTCCGGTAAAGCGATCGGCTGATTTAGTTGCGCGTTACGGTGGAGAAGAATTTGCCATAGTTTTGCCGAATACTGATATTGATGGTGCCACTTGCGTAGCTGAAATTATCAACCGACAGGTGAGGGATTTAGAGATACTTCACGCCAAGTCTAGTGTCAGCGAATACGTGACGCTGAGTTTGGGTGTGGCTTGCTGCATTCCAGCACCGATGTCGCAGCCGGGGGCGTTAATTGCGATCGCCGATGAGGCGCTTTATCGGGCGAAAGCTGCAGGGCGCGATCGGGTTTCGGTTGCCGCATTTGAAGCATAATAGTTATTAGAGTTGGGCTGCATAAATATTTGCTCTGTTAACCGCAGATTTCCAGCGGATTAACACCGATGGACTCAGATAATTCAATTTTGTCTGCGATTGAGTGCAATTGCTAGTTTATTATAAAAAAAGGTTTGCAGCCATCAGAGAAGTCCTTAAATCCTGGTTCGCAGTCAGGACTTCTATCTTTAAAGCAGAGTTAAGAAGCAATAGGAATCATGCCACTCGACAGAGAGTCAATTGAATTCTCGCCGAAAGAATGAAGCCGATGTCAAACAGTCAGCCGTTTCTACCCTTATGGTTGGCTTTTGTGGGAGAGCGAACTCTACCCAAGCGAAATTATTTGGTTTAAGTATTTACGGCGTTTTGGAGTCGATCGTTGGTATCGATTGGTCAAGCAACGATTACATTGAAAATTGCCTAACTTGAGAACTTCCGAACAATCTGAGCGGTGGAGCGATTTAATGCCATTGATGAGTTGGCAACTCTGGCTGGCTAGGGATTTAGCGATCGAGAATCGACTCACTAGAGCAATCTGAAGCTGATCAATTTAACTCGACTGACCTGTTTTGTGGCTTTTAGTTGATATTGGTACTGCCGCGAAAATGCCTAAACATAGGGGAAAGTCCCCCGGCTGGAAAAAGGGGAAGGTACGGAATAAAGCACCGTGCTATTCCACTGTAAAAAAACGGGTTTCTCGACGCAAAAAGCTGACGGGGTGACAACCCCGTTAAAACCCATAGCTAACAAAGGTTTGACCGATTTATGGTAAAAAAAGATGGGGTCAATATCGTTAAACAACCCCATCTATAGAAAATGTTACCTCCATTTTACCAA
>NZ_JADEWT010000064.1 GCF_015207505.1 Tychonema sp. LEGE 06208 | reverse complement strand
GTTGCCAAAGCTGACGACAAGATAGACTCAGACAAGCAATCTCAAAACTCCACAATTGTGGAGAAAACCAACTCAGGCGAACCATCTCGTACTGCCGAAGTTTCCGACAAAATAGACTCCGATAAAAAAGCTCCAATTCCTTCAACTTCCGAAACAAAAAACTCAGAAAAACAGCTTCCACTTGCCGAAGCTAGCACCCTGATAGACTCAGACAAACAATCCCCAACAGTCGATGCAATACAGACCGAAAAACCCAGTTCAAATTCTCAAGAACCGCTGACAACACAGCCCCCAACAGCCCCATTAATTCCAGCCGCATCTAACCCTGTTTTACCTGACACTAATATCAACCCAGAAGTCAACTCAACCGATTCCACAAACCCAGTACAAACTGCCAGTCAAGCTTTAACTGACAAACAGAATGATTCAGAAAAAGTTGACCCATTAAAAACCGAACCTGCTGCAATACCAAAAACAGCAGCCAGTGAAAATGCAGCGGTGACGACAGCGACAGCAGCAGTTCAAACCCCAGAAAAATCTCCGAACAATACTGACTCAATTTCAGAAAATAAACAGCCACTTCAAACAGAATCTATTGTCAATCAATCAGCAGATGCTGAATCAATAAAAACCGACCAAACTGCAACTGCAAGCATTTCTAAACCCCCCGCAGAAACAGAGTCAGTTATCGCTCCCATTGCGTCACAATCTCCTGCCAAAACAGACTCGCTTGTCTCTAATGTTGGCGAACAATCACCAAAAGAAACCAACTCCAATGTTTCTAGCGCCGCCGAACAATTGCCAACAAAAAACAAGTCGATTATTACCGCAGAAATCAATTCTGGTACGGTGGTTCTGGACATCCCTGTCGCTCAAATAACAGGAGAACTTGAAACCGAACAACTGCCCACAAAAAACGAGTCAATTATTGCCGTACCCGAAGCGGATGATACGGTTGAACATAATATCCCTGTCGCTGAAATAACAGCAGAATTAGAAACCGAACAATTCCCAACAAAAACAGATTCGCTAGCTCCCGCAGAATTCACTGCTGGTACAATAAAACTGGATATTACTGTTGCCTTCATAGCAAAACTTGAAACAGATCAAACCCCAGCTATTACTGTTAATTCTCTCGAATCAGACTCGCTAATTTCCAACTCGAATCAACACATACAAACCGATAATAATTCAATACCAGCACTATTCTCAACTCCATCAGAGACAGCAGCAGTTACGACACAGATAACTGAAGCCGAAGTCGAAACAACCGTTGCACCCTCAACTCTTAAATCCCCACCCGAACCGACTTCAAACAATTATAATAGCAATTCAAATCCAATAGAAACTGTCGCTGTTCTACCTGCGGATTCTGATACTGAAATTGCGCCGGAATCCGCAGAGATAACCAGCGGTTTGCTAGCGTCAGTAACCGAAAAATCTGCTCTCTTCTCAGACAATATTGCAGACACTCAACCCAATTCCACACAGAGTACCGGCAACTTCCAAACCAATACCAATCCCCCAAGAAATTTATCAATAACAACAACAGCCAATTTACCAATCCCCGGTACTTTCCTTGTAGATAACCAAGGAAAAGTCAGATTCGACTATGTATTTGACGGCGGCGGCTACGAAGGCGAACTCGGCATTTTCAGCCTGGCTGGAATGTCCGCATTTATACCCGGAACTCCAGAATTCATTGCCGAAGCATCCCGTAGAGTTTTAAGCAATTCCACCGACGGACACATTGTAATTAGCGACAGCATAGAAGGAGCAAAATTCACCGGTGCGATGCCGTTCGACGGAGACTGGGACAGCGGCGAATATCAGGGTATCAAAACTTTCAACATGACTCCAGGCGACACCTTTGCCGTCATGTTAGTCCCCAACGGTACAGTGCAGTCATCGCTCCAATCCTCATATTCGGGAAATTGGTTCCCCGAAAACCGCCCCTTATTCAGTATCGCCACAGCCAATCCCAACGATACATCTTACGTGTTGCAGGTCGCCGATGTAACAGGTACGGGGAACACTTTTGCCCTCGAAGATATGTCAGCCGCTAACTCTGACGGCGACTACAATGACCTAATCTTCACAGTGCTTGGGGCAACAGGAAACGCACCGCTGCTGGATTCCGTTATCAACCCTGACAGAGAATGGCGCAATACAGCTTTAGGACAACAATTGCTCGCCGAAGCCAATCCCCCGAATTCTGACAACAATCCGCCCGTTGTTTCGCCGACAAACGCTCGGACTTACACAGAATTAGAGACAACTATTTCCTTAGAAAATCTTGCCACAGATGCAGAGGGCGACCCCCTAACAATTAGCGTCCAGGGTCCAGTAAACGGCACAGTAATTTTCAATCCCTTAACGAACAAAGCATCCTTTAAACCAGCACCCGGTTTCTCTGGAATTGCCAGCTTTGATTTCCTTGCCAGCGACGCTTTTGGGAGTTCAACTCCCGCGCGGGTGACAGTCAACGTCAGCGATGTTCCGCTGCTGAATCTAGATTTTGTGAAGCGAAATCCCCGACTGGATGCAGGAGAAAATACGGAATTAGTTGTGCTGGGAGATTTTGCCGACCAAAAAGGTGTAGTGCTGCCAGATTCTTATCTAACTTACACTTCAATAAATCCAGAAGTAGCACCCATTGACGCGACCGGGAAAGTGACGGGTTTGGTCAACGGCACTTCGATTTTGAGCGCGAGTCGCAACAACCTGCAAGCAGTAACAGCGGTGCGAGTAGGAAAATTGCCAGCCCCCACCAACGATGCAGAATTCACTGGAGCACTAGCCGAGATTAACGGTTTGAATGTCTATCCCAAAGCAGTCACCATGACAGCCGGAATGGGACGCTCGCTTTTAGTAGGAATTGAAAATATCATCCAATCCCCCGATTTGAAATTCGGCTCAGTAGGAACTCGCTATTTCCCCGGAAACTCCAACTTATTGCAAGTGAATTCAGACGGCATTATTACTGCAATAGAAGAAGGAGTTACTAACGTCACCGTCATTCACGGAGCAGCCGAAGAAGTCGTACCAGTAAGAGTCTCCCTGCCTGCCGCCGCCGGAACAATTTTAGGAGTAAATGGCGGTGCAGTTTCTGGCAGTGACGGTTCAATTGTGATGGTACCGCCCGGTGCTCTTGCCGAAAATACAGCTATTAGTTTGACATCTCTAACCAGCAACGATCTATCGCTACAACTTCCAGACGGTTTGCAGTTTGCCGGAGGCTTCAATTTAGACTTAGGCGATCAAGCCCTGAAATTGCCCGCTCAATTAGCAATTCCAGCCCCCGCCGGCTTATCTCCCGGTACCGAAATTTTATTCATGCGAAAAGGTTCGCTGCCGGATGCTAACAATATCCAAAACCCTACTTGGCTGATTCAAGAATCCGGAGTAGTCGATGCTTCGGGTACCATCCGAACCAATTCCCCACCATTACCTGGTGTTTTAGATAGTGGCGAATGGGCGATGTTTGCATTTCCAACTCTGGGGTTTTTACAAGCTCCAGTTCCCACACTGGAACAGTTATTCACTATCGCAAATGTAGATGCTACCCTTAAAACTTCTAAAGCCCTCAGCCTCTCAACTAATTTCGGTCTCCAAAGCACCTTTTTAGGAGCCAATGCCGGCTTAATCGGTATCGCCGCCGCCACCGGAGCTCAATTCGCCGCGACAATCTTACTCCTTGCTTACTTAGCTAAATACCTGCAATCTGGATTGAAAGTCATCGCCATTCCACAAGTCGGTTTACCTGTAGTCACTCCTGCGGGTGTCGAACTCGATCCAGAAGGGATTCCCAGCGTCACAGCGACTCTAAATATACCGACATTATTCCCAGCAGACCCCTTCGCACCTCCAGTGCTTCAATCCGCTGAATTTAAGTTGGAAAATGGATCCCCAACCGTCGTCCTGACAGGCAGCAATTTCCTGAATAACTCCAATGATTTGGGCGGTGAATTTGAGGATTTAACTGTCAGCTTCCGCGTCGGCGACAAAACTTATCCCGGCATTTCGATACCGGATAAAAACACAGATTTAGGAGAAAATCGCTACAAAATTGCTGTCAAAATTCCGATTACCGTACCTGTCGGTGAATCCAGCATTGTAGTATCGAGGAAGCAGAAAAAGCGCTTCGGGCCGGGTACTGGAGATTACGAGATTGTCGAACTAGAAAGTGAAGAAAATATCCGCCTCGCCCCTACCTGCGTTGAATTGGCGCTGGTGACCGAACGCACGGGCGACAAAATCAACGTTATTAACCTCAAAGACCCTTTATCAACTGTTGAAACCCAGACCAGCGATAAATTGGCGGTTGCTTTTAACATTCCTGTGGGTAATCCCAATATCCCATCAGACCGACCGGAGTCGATCGCGCCTACCAACAATGCTACCCGCGGCTACGTGACTCTGCGCGACACCGGCCGCGTGTCTGTGGTGGATTTGATAGCCCTGCGAGAGATAGACACTACTCCTGAAACGGCGACTGTAGATGCGATTAGCTTGCCCTCTGGAGCCAGACCGCAAGCTATTGTTATCGACCCCAAAGACAATTATGCTTACATTGCCGACCAAAATCGCCCCAACATCTACGTTCTCGACATCAATCCGAATTCGGCAACTTATCATACCGTTGTTCAGACAATTAACGTCTCATCGCCGCTGGGATTGAGCCAGTTGGCTATCAGCAGCGACGGGCGGCGACTGTTTGCCACAGGTTCCGACAATAACGAACAAACACCTAACCGCCGCATTTACGCTGTCAACATTGACCCCGCCGACAAACCGAAGGCTGAGGGTTCTAACGATCGCAAGTGGCAGCAGCAGATTGGAGTAATTCCCACCGCATCAGAGACAGAGGGCATAGCTGCTACTCCCGACCCCAAGAAAATGGTGTTCACCAACGGATTTGCTAGTGTCCTCACCATAAGTAATGGGGAGCAGATCAAGCTTCAGAATGACGGCCAGGGCTTTGGGGTACTCGAAATTGAGTCTGATGACCCCCTCAACTTTAGTGCTAAAGTCAGCTACGCTCCTCTGTCGCTGGGCCTAGCTAATGACTATTTTGATGTCAACGAGGCAGTGGCTGTAACAGTAACGCCAGACGGGAAATATGCGTTTGTTGCCGGCCGCAACTCTAGGGCAAATATAGGTACGCGCGAGGGTGGAAATATAGGCATTATCAAAGACCCGCTGGGACCCAATCCTCAATTGGTGGCTGCGACTCGACCGATTCCCGACAGCTTAACTAACAACCTAGCGCTTTCGAGCGACGGCAAATATTTGATTGCTTCCTATCCCACCACAAATTTGGGAGGAAGTTCCTACGTTTTCGATGTTCAGGAAATGATTAAGGCTATAGAGAATCCCGGCAATTACAAGCTTGACGCACGAGACAGGGGAGTGGGTACCGTTGGTTTCGCGACTGACACTGAGCGAAATGCGACCCAAGCCGACTTCGCCCGCGTGCCCATTGACGATATCAACCCTCTTGTCAGTATTGCGGCCGACTACGAAATTACGGGGGGAAATTGGATTAATAACTTTGAGTTTAGCGTCCCGGATGGCACGAAACGCGCTCCCATTGGTATCGGCGGAAATCCTAAAGGTTTGGCAATAGCTTCTGTTAAAAATTGGCTGGAATTAAAGGGACCGATTGGTAATAGCGAGAATGATAGCAATCCTTTAACTCCTACTTTTGAGTGGGATATTAAAGGCAAAAATGAGGAATGCGGTCTTCCTAATTTAGACCCAGATAAAGACATTCATGAAGTCAATCTTTATGTCAGCGTATTTCCCAAAGAGGAAGGATTATTACCGGGGGATAGGTGGCCTGGGTTAGAGGCTCTAACATCGGCACAAGACTACAATCCCAATCGTATCCTGACTGCTAAGTGGAGTAAAGATACTGGTAATTGGACTTGGAACGGCGTCAGTAAGCCTGGTAACTTTGAGGAGTTTACTCTTCCTCCCAGTCTCATGTTAACAGCCGGCCAGAAATACTACTGGGCTGTGGAAGCTTTGGGAGAAAATGGAAAACAGCTAGGTACAGGTCAACCCGTAACAGGTGAGTTTAAAACTCTTCTGCCCACGGTAAAAAATAGCAATACTTTCAGCAGCGTCACTGTTTTAACGCGGGGTTTAGAGCCTGGCGAACCGGAACACAGCCAACTGATTGACAACCAACTTAATGGAGTTGCTAAACACATTTATGAAGAAGGAGGTGCCGTTCAGAAATATAACTCTGCAACTGGGAAGTGGCAGTCAGTTGCCCCCGAAGGAAACGATTGGATATTTAGTAACGCCGTTCGGTCTCCTCAATATGGCAAGCCATTAGTGCTGCTAGCTAATTGGGTGGATGAAATTCAACCTCACAAACTTTACAATTCGGGTTTTGCTGAGGCAGCCGCAGATGTTTTATTTGCCTCAATGGTACAACTCGATTTGGAGGAGGGCGGTTCTATCGGAAAGGAGGGTAAACTTTATGATAGTACGGGCAAGTTAATCCGCAATCAAGGAGCTGTTTTCAACTCGCCGCTACATTTTGTTGGTTTCGGTCAGGGGGCTGTTGTTAATAGTGAAATTGTACAGCGTTTGGGTACGTTTTTACCTGATGCCGGAGGTACGAATAGCGCAAATCGCGACCTTCAGATGACGACTATTGACCCTTACGATTACGATGATAATTCTTTTTCTGGACCTTTCCTTAATATTCAAGATCCGGAAATTAAGGTTTGGAATAATGTCACTTATGCTGACAATTACTACCAAACTAATGGTATTGGGAATACAATTAACGGGCGGGAACTTTCGGGAACGAACTGGAAATCTGATTGGAATGTTTCACTCAATAATCTGGCTGGTTTTACGCCGGATGATGGGGAAGGTGCTTCCCATCGGGCTGCTTTGGCTTGGTATGCGGGGACTGCTAATCTCAATGAAAGTCAGTTTCCTTCGGAGAATGGCGAAACAATTTACCGTCGCTTGGGTGATTTGGAGCAAAATAATATTGCTGATGTTACTAAGACTTGGTACACTCCTGAGCACACTAATGCTAGTTTTACTCAGGGCGATACTAAAGCTCCTTGGGAAGGAATTGGTACGGGTTGGTTCGACTCTGTTTTGGGGGGAGGTTCTCAATTACGGCCTTATTTTGATGGTGGGAAGAAGACTAAAAATGAGTTGGGTGACTTTGAGGATTATTTGAAGAAGAATCGGGTTTCGGTTTACGAGGATAATACCTACACAGATAGGATGCGGGGTGATTATGCAGTTCCTACTTTGTTTAATGGGAATTTTGATGCTGTAGCTGGCAGAAAAAGCGCTCAAACTATCCCAGGTTGGTCTTTATTTAATGGTTCCTCTGAAGATGTTTTACAATCCCACTTAGTAGATTGGTATACCATCGGAGAGGAAGTTGCAAAGAATAGAGCCAACACACCCGGCTTAAAAGACTTAATAGGTAGCGGTTACTTAGATGCCATAAGCTACGATGTGGCTCGACCTAATTTTGCCCTGAGAATGGGAGTAGGTGGGACAAAGAAAATCGTACATAACTACTTTGTGATGCCAGAATGGGGAGATTTGCGATTTAACCTCCACGCGCCGTTTCAGAACCGTGGTGGAAAACTTAAGGTCTGGCTGGAAACTACACCAAAGACAGACTCGCAAGGGCAACCAATTATTGGTACTGGCAGTCACCTTCTCAAAGAGATAAATCTCTCAGCAGATCCAGAAAATAAACTAGAGACATATGCAAGCGATATTGACAAAATTGGTTTTGGCAGAGGAGGGTTTGAAACTTTCCATGTAGATAGCAGTAAGCTAGATCAGTTTCGAGGTCAGAGCGCTAAATTGAGGTTTGAAGTTGAGGGAGATACCAGAGTTTATTTAGATGATGTTTTCTTTAAGAGTAGTCACCTTGAATTTGGCAATCCATCAGAAGCTAGGTACAGTCCTGAAGAACCAAACAATAATCCCTATCGCGAAAACTTGTTACTGGAAAAACCGCAGTACACAGCATCTTACAATCGCACGACAAAAACTCCCAACTGGGTAAGCTGGCAGGTAAATAAATCATGGATTGGCGGACAACGCCAAGCTGACGATTTCATCGCCGATCCTACATTACCTAATGGCTGGCCTCAAATTAGTGGTAGCAATTATGAAAATAATAACGGGTTAAGTCTGGGATTTAACAAAGGACATATAATCCCTTCAGGAGATCGGACAAGATATCCCAAAGACAACATAGCCACTTTTTTAGGAACCAACTTAATCCCGCAAAACGCTGACAATAATCTGTTTTTTAGCGCTCCTAATAATCCCGCCGAAGCCTCTGCGTGGTACAATATAGAACAGTTAGTAACAGGTTTAGCTGAAAGTAGTAAACAAGTTTACGTTGTTGCGGGTACCTATGGCACAAATTGGGAACCACAGAAAAAGAGTAACGCTCTCCCCAACGATTCTAGGTATCAAGGGCTTACCAATTCTGAGGCTTTTCGGCAACAAGGAATTAACATTCCTACCTGGACATGGAAAACAAATCTAGTTTTAGAGCATCCTAGCCAAGGGGTGCCTGATGTTAATCGCAATACCAAAATTTACACATTTCTTACACCTAACAGAGCCGAACCATCAGCGCTAGACTGGGCTAATGCTGGGGAGCAAGGAATAGTCCACCCGTTTTATGAAATTGGAGAGCGGTTGCAATTAAATCGAGTTTTATCTCCCATTAAAAATGTGACTGAATGGCGAGACCCCAACACTTGGTTAGTTAGTCTTGAAGAACTGGAAAACTTGCTTAAAGGTAAAAATATTAAGCTGTTTTCAAATATTCCTGGAGATATTCGAGATTCTCTCAAGCAAAATATAAACTTGCCACGTCCATGATTTATAGAAATCAAATTGATGGCAAATAGAACCCTACCTTTTCCAATTAGAAGCATATTCACTAGGACCAATGATAACTTCTCCGTTGGGCAAGGTAGTGTTACGAAAGAATGCAGATTCCGTGAACAGAAGCTCAGCCCCACTCAGGTTAGCTTCTGTAAAATCTACACCATACATTTCTGCATATAAGTTGGCATCTTTCAAATTGGTATAGCTTAAATTTGCTCCTCTCAAGTTAGCAATACACAGATTAGCACCGCTCAAATTTGCCCCCCTAAAATTAACTCTCTTCAAGCAGGACTCTTGAAAATTGACACCGCTTAAGTTAGCATTAGCAAAGTGGGCACTCGGCATAATAATGTTAGGCAAATCCACACCTCTAAGATCGGCCCGATACAAGACTATGCCCTCAAACCTTCTTTCTCCAGCAGCGTAGCGCCGTAGCAATTCTTGAGTTTCAAGAACTCTAACTGGATCGCTTTTATAGCTGCCATCCGGCATAATAGTATGACAAAACAACGCAGATTCTGTATCAATATTCTGCCATTGAGCCGAGACAAAATTGGTGCCAGTTAGGTTCGTCTCAGCCAGGCTAACATTGTTTAAGTTAGTATTCTCCAAATTAGCACCGCTCAGGTCAGCATACTTCAATTGAGCATTAGTCAGATTAGCCTTGCTAAAATTTGCCTCCACTAAGCAAGTGCTCCTCAAATTAGCATTTTCTAGATTAGTGTCACTTAAATTAGCACCGCTCAGGTCGCACCCCTGGAAAATACTTGAGTGCAAATCAGAGCCACTTAAATCGATATCGATCAGGTATTCACCTTGGACAACAATTCCTTCTAAATTCATTCCAGAAAAGTCTCTCCATCCATCTTTGTACAAATTGACAACCTCCGGACCTTCCATCTCTGGGTGATGTTCGTAGAGGGATAGAAGCGGCATAAATTTTTCGGTTTCTTCTTCCCCTTCGAGATATTCTTCGCTATTCATCACTTTTTTTAAGATAAAATATTTACATATTAATAATAGCAGAGCGTGAGCCAGACAAGACTACATCCCAATCGTATCCTGGTGGATGAAATTCAACCTCACAAACTTTATAATTCTGGTTTTAATGTTTCACTTAATAATCTGGCTGGTTTTAAGCCGGATGACGGGGCTGGTGCTTCCCATCGGGCTGCTTTGGCTTGGTATGCGGGGACTGCTAATCTCAATGAAAGTCAGTTTCCTTCGGAGAATGGCGAAACAATTTACCGTCGCTTGGGTGATTTGGCTGAAAATAATATTGCTGATGCTACTAAGACTTGGTACACTCCTGACCACACTAATGCTAGTTTTACTCAGGGCGATACTAAAGCTCCTTGGGAAGGAATTGGTACGGGTTGGTTCAACTCTGTTTTAGGGGGAGGTTCTGAGGTAAGACCTTATTTTGATGGTGGGAAGAATAGTAAAAGTGAGTTGGGTGACTTTGAGGAGTATTTGAAGAATAATCGGGTTTCGGTTTACGAGGATAATACCCCAATACCTGCAATGCGGGGTGATTTTGCAGTTCCTACGCTCTTTAATGGCAATTTTGATGCAATTTTTTACCCGAATAGCATTCAAAATATTCCGGGCTGGTACAGCAATAGAACTGATAACAAACTCAAGCAAAGCGCCCTAATTGATGTAGCAGGTATTCCTGGAGCTACTCCGCCCTCAAATGGCATTCCCAACTATGCTCTACTCCTGGGAGCTGGGAACCCAACCCAAGCCACCCATGACTCGTTTGTTGTACCCGATTGGGGTAATTTGCGGTTTGATGTTTTTGCTCCTGTTCAAAGCGGACAACTGAATGTAAAGCTTGAAACGATCGACGGTCAAAGTAAAGATGTAACCGTCAATCTTGCAGAAGATGCAAACTTTTTGATTGACAGTACCAACAATCAAATTCAGAATACTAAGGATATCTACTCTGATATCGAAAATAAGATTGGGTTTGGGAGAAAAGGATTTGAAACCTTCCAACTTAAGTTAAACCTCACTGATTCAGAAATCGCAGAGTTTCGAGGGAAGCCAGCGAAAATAACCTTTTCTTTAGACGGTGGCGATTCCGTTTACATAGATAATGTTTTCTTCAAGGGGTATAGCCGAGATACGCGCAAAATAGGACATGACGTAAAGTTTTGTAAATATAAGACAAAATGACTTGAAGTAGCAAAGCCTGAAATGTTTAGCAGTAAAAGATGGACGCTTTTTGGGTCTGTACGGAGGCAGAGTATTGGTTATACTCTGCCTTCTCAAACTTGGTTGAATAGTCAGCTAATTTAGGATGCTTTTGTGCTTGCAAGCTTCCTCGAAAGCAAAGTCGCGACTTATTTGTTACGTTTCTTAATATCACGTCCTCTGAATGCAGGTATCTCGGCTTTACCCCGGCAAGTGCGATCGCACTTGCCAAAACCAAAATCCCTCAATTACTCGAAAGTTGAGGGATTTTTCTTGGCTCAAAACATCCCATCCAGTAAGTCGGTAACGGCCCCTTGGTCGCGGCTGCGATTATCGTCGTACACCATCAGGGTATTCAAATTCCTGTGCCTGCTGAGTTTCTGAACCTTCCGCACATCCCCGTCTGTTGCATCCAGTGCCGCTGTGATGGCTGAGTGCCGGATTCGGTGGGGACTCATTTGTTTTTTGATACCAGCCTTTTCGCTATAACGGACAACCATCTTGCAGATACCGTCGCCGCTAAGTCTGTGTCCACTGTGGGCGGAGTCAAGTGCTATAAAAAGCGGGCTATCGGGCGAGCAACTTCCCCTTGCTTCCAACCAATCGGCGATCGCCCGAACAGTCGCCACGCCCAAGTCCACTACTTCCGACTGAGTGCCGCGTCCCTTGCCAAGAATTCGCAAAGTCTTACCGACCGGGTCAAAGTCACAAACACTCAACTGACTGATTTCGTTTCGCCGCAAAGCATTACCCCACAGCAAACGCAGCAAAGCATAGTCTCTCTTGCCAGCTTTCGTTGCCAGATCGCACCCGCTCAAAATTCGCTCAAAAGTGGCTCTATCAACGCCCGTTGTATCTCGGTAGCCGACAATTTTCTCCCCTTTGATGTCCCCTAAAGTATAGTGACACACGCCGAGCTTGCGACCCATTTCCACCAACGATTTAACAGCCGCCAGCCGCCGATTGACCGTGGCCTCCTTGAGTCCCTTGTCGATCAGCTTAGCTTTGTACTTCAAAACCACCGAAACTGCTTGCCGTTCCTCAAGGTGCAAAAACTCCAAAACGTTATCAGGCAAGGCGGGCATCCCCGTCATAGTTACCAAAAAGTCATTTACGTCCCTCTCGTAGGCGCGGCGAGTATTTTCGGAGCGCTTGTCGGCGAGTAATTGTTTGAGCACGTCAGGATCGGTATCTAGAGTATCGAAATATCTTTCAATTTTGGCATCGAGGGAAGCTTCCAGGCGGGCGATCGAAATTTCTGCTTTCATGATTTTTTGTTATTGATAATGATAGTTTACGATGGCATGGGGGTAAAGGTTGCGTCTCAGTCCGGGGGCTGTGGTGTTTAAACGGCTAGGAGTTTTAGTTTCCCAAGTTTTGCCTGCATCTGTCGCTTGATTTTCGGCCTCTTTGACTTAGCAAAGGAATCGTTTCGTCGGCTTTCGGATTTAACTGTCGTGCCAGAACTGTCGCATGATATTGAAAATGCCCGCTGATAATTTTGTACCCGCTACTGTCGCGCACCAGCACGCCTGGGAATTATGAAGCCACCGATCGCCAGACTTAACTCGCCCGCTATGGAGAGTTCGTTCTCATCTTCATTGTGGGCTGGCACATCTGATGTGATGCGCTTGACCGAGACTAACGAGAGCATCAATTTCTTGGCGGAGACTGGTTAATAGCGGTTGTTGCCTGAAATCGGAACAGTCGAAACTTTCTTAACTGGCACTGGTTGCACGCCTGCAAGCCCATTATCACTTCGATTCGGTGGCTGCTCGTCGTTTGTCCCGATTGCAACTGGTGCGGCTGTTTCCGTTTTAGTGGCTGCGAGTGCGATTGTTTCTGTGGCGATTGGATATTCTTCGGTTGCGTCGGTGTGGGCGATCGGCGCTTCAACTTCGGCGGCAACAGGTTCAGGAGTTTGTTCGGCTTCAGCTTTTGCGAGCGCTTCAAAACAAGACACTGTGGCTTCCCAATGTCCCCTTTTTACATCAGAGGCTGTCTGACTTACAGAGCAACAGTAGCGATTCCCATCAATATGGCGGGCAAAAGGGCCGTCAGCACAGGTGAAGGTAGCGGGGGCGGAATCGTCGATCGATCGTCGTGGCTGTGGCAGTGTTAAGTTCATGTCAGTCCTTCTCTTGGGGCTAAATTCCACCGGCCCTCGGCGTCCAAACTTCGGGCCGGTGGTTGTTTTTGTACTAAATAACTACTAGCACTTTGCCTAGTTAATGTCTAGCAATTTAGCGAGTATTTGTGTCTAGTATTTCTCTGAGTCAATGCTAGTATTTCTGTCTAGCTTATGTACTAGATACCGCTAGCGAACCCTCCCATCGCTGGGGGCGGGCAACTGTTAGCTAGCGTCCCGGAGATCGGACTCTGTGACGATTGCCTTTAACCTCGCTGCGATTGCTGCTCGCGTCCCTTTTGTGTCGGTTCCCGGAGCCGATGCCAGCTTGCGGATTGATTGGATCGAAAGTTTATTAAGCCGTCCCTCGATGTCCGGCGTTGTTGGCGCGATCGGCCGGCGCCGTGCTAGGGTAGTTGGCGCGGTAGCGTCGGTGTGGCGATCGGTTCTGGGGCGGTCGGAGTTTTTTCGGGCACTGGTTTTGTTTGTACTAGATAAATACTAGCACTATGCCTAGTAGACATTTAGTAATTAAGCTAGTTTTTGTATCTAGTATTTCTAATGAGTTTATGCTAAAATTTTGTCTAGCTAATCTACTAGATACCGCTAGCGATGGGAGGGTTCGATAGGGGTCAGGCAACTGTTGCTGATAGTCTTGGATCTCGCGCTTGCTTGGCTTGTAGGGCTGCGATTTGGGCATTCGCGGCGTCGATTTTTGAGGCGATTTGAACGAACTTGTTGGCTAACAGAGTCATTGTTCTTCGTCCTTTGGTTGTGTGTGCTGATTGTGAAGCGTATGTAGCGAGCGGTTTGTGTCGTTTCCGTTTCGCTATAACAAATACTAGCATGATGTCTAGTATACGTGAGGGCAGAGACACTAGACAAAAAGCTCGATTAAGATGCTAGATAAAAAGCTATTTGTGTACTAGCATAACGTCTAGTATATATTGATAGTTTACGCGAACACTAAGGTCAAAAGCAACCCCATCCTTTGCAGATGGGGTCAAGTATCTGGCAAATTTCAGCATTCCAGGTTGAGCCAGCACCGCCGACTGATTTTCACTTTCAAGCACTAGAGCCGGTATCGTCTCGCCGGCGTGCAGGGTTGAATTTTCGTGCCAGAACTGCGGCGTGAGGCTTGAAAGTGGCCAGAGATGACTTTGTACCCATCGCCATCTCGCCGTAACACCGGGGGAATTACGAAGCCACCAAGAGCCAAACTCAACTCCCCTGCGATTTCTAATTCGTTCGCGTCAAAGTTGCAGGCCGGGATATCGGACGTGATGCGCTTGACCGAAACCAGCAAGAGCATTAGTTTTTTGGCTGGCGGAACCTGGAAGAGCGTCCGTTATCTCCCCGGTTCGGCGGTTCATCGCCGTTGTTGGTTCCGGTGGCTGTAGTTGGTGTTGCCGTTACTACGGGAGCAGTAACGGGGATGGCTGGTGCTGGTGCGGGTGTCGTTGGTGCGGTTGCGGGTTTTTTCGGTTGTGTCGATTGCGTCGGCTTGGGAAAAGGCGCTGCTGTTTCGGCGGCAACAGGTTCAAGAGTTTTCGTGGCTTCTGCTTTGACAGCTTCGTAGCAGGATGTCCGCGCTTCCCAGTGACACCTGACAACATCGGCGGCTGTCTCCGACACTTGGCAGACGTAGCGGTTATCCTCAATCAGGCGGGCAAAGGGACAGACGCTCGCAAGTCAGCGTGGCGGCTGTGGGGCGGTCGATCGTCGGTGTGGCAGATTGTGTTACGTTCATGATTAGATCCTTTGGGATTTAGCCACCGCTTTAGGCGTCAGAAACTTTGGGCGGTGGTTTTGTTTGTACTAGACATATACTAGCGTTTTACCAACACCAACTAATGTCTAGCGTTTTACCAACTAATATCTAGCGTTTTACCAACTAATATCTAGTATATTTGTCTAGTTTGTATTTAGTATATTTGTCTATCTTGTATCTAGTACATTTGTCTAGTTTGTATCTAGTACATTTGTCTAGTTTGTATCTAGTACATTTGTCTAGTTTGTATCTAGTATATTTGTCTAGCGATGGGATGGTGCGCTAGCGGTTGGGCAACTGTTAGCCAGCGGCCCGGATATCAGACTCTGTGACGATCGATCGCCTTTAACCTCGCTGCTATGCTTGCCCGCGTTCCTTTTGTGTCGGCTCCCGGAGCCGATGCCAGGCGAGCGAATCGACTGGATCGAAAGTTTATTAAGCAGTCCCTCGATGTCCGCCCCTGGTATTGGTGTCGCGACTGTCGGCTTGCGAAAAGGCGCTTCCGTGGTAGCAGCAGCCTCAACGTCAATTGCCGGGTCAATCTCAAGCTCTGCCGAAGTTTCCGGCGCAATTCGGTGCGGTAGGTTCCGGCTCGATCGGCTCAGTCGCTTTTGCGAAGGCCGGGGAGAGAATGCCGATCGCCGAGGAGTTGAATTTGCTCTCGTTAGCCGCTTGGAAAACTTCCACCTGAGACGGATCGACGTGATGCAACATCATCAGCGCCGTGTCTACCTGCTTGAGCGCCGACTGGCAAGCTTGTTCGACTGATAGTAGTTGCTCCTGGTGTTCTTGCAGTTCGCTCAATTTTGCCAGTCGGCGCGGTGATTTGAGCGTTTGTGGTGTCGAGCGCGCTCTGCAATTTGAGCGAACTTGGCGGCTAGTAAGTTAATCATGGTTTCTACGTGTGGTGTGAAGTGTGTATGTAGCGCGGGTTGTGTCGGTTCCCGTTTCGCTATATTTATATACTAGCAATTTGTCTAGCAAGTGTTAGGAATTAATGTCTAGTATTTGTGAGGGATTAGAGCTAGTATATTTGTCTACCTTATATCTAGACAAAAAGGCTAATACACTGCTAGACTGTAGCTAGTTACCGCTAGACATTACTAGGAAAAGACTATGGCAGATAAAGAACGCCTTCAACTGAACCTGCGACTAGACGGACGGCAGGATTTGCTAGACACCATCAAAATCATGGCTAAAAAGGAAGGATTGAGCCTCAATGCTTGGGTTGTGGCGACGCTAGCCGAAAAAGTGGGCATGGAACCCGCTAAACCCACACCAACCAAGGATTTAGAATCAGCAATCACCTCTGTACTAGACAAGTTGCTAGCAGACAAACTAGCCAACATCAAGTCAGAGCTGAGGGCGGAATTGGGGGAGTCCGCAGCCGCTCGCGATCGCAACCAAGACGAATCGCTCAGGCTAGAACTAGCACAAACCAAGCGGCAGTATATGGAATTGCTCGAAAATTCGGCCGCTACTATTGGCAATCTCAAGAAGGAATTAGAGGAAGTGCGATCGCAACTGGCAGCAGTCCAGGCCGATCGGGATGAACTAGCCCAACTCAAGAAAGAAGTTAAGGAAGCTGCGGCAGAGATTCACCTGGAGGAACGGTCGATCGAGACTCAGAAACTCCGCTGGCAACGTGAACTTTCTGATGCCAAGTCTGAGCTAGCCGACGCTAAAGCAACCATTCTCAAGCAAGGGGACAAGATGCGGGAATTGGAGCGGGGATACAATTTCAAGCCTAACCCCGCAGAGTCCGCCTTGAGGCTGGAAATAGGCAACTTGCAAGCTGAGCTAGAAGCTTACAAAAAACAGCAGCCAGCCACTGCCAGCGAACTACCAGAGCCAGCCGACTTGCTCAACCAGTTAAAGGGGCGGCGTAAGAAATCTAAGGCAGAGTTAGCAGATGTTGCGGAAATTTTAGAAATCTTGGGAGGTAGCGATGATGAATAAACAGTTTGAGCAATGGATGGATGCAGAGAAAGCAAAGCTGGCTGAGTGCCTGCGAGGGTGCGGGCGACTGAATGAAGAAATACCCGATATGCCGGGGATAAGTGACGCAGACAGTTTGTGTGAGCAATTCTATGATTCGATTGGCCAGCCTATAAATGTGTGGGTTGCTGGCTTTCCCAAGGATGGCATCGACTGGGAAGCGGTGGAGAAAGACCTAAAGGCTTTTGCGGATGAAGTTTGGGCACAGTGGATGCAGCGCAAGAAAGCACAAGATAAGGCGGATGCAATTGCGGCAGGGCGGATGTAAAGAGAATTTTAGAAATCTTGGAGGAGAGATGGAACTTGAGGAATACGAGAAAAGATTGACCGAGCTTGAGCTAGGGAACTTGCCAGACTTCAGCCCAAAAATGGCCCAAGTCCAAGCTGAGTATTTATCTGAGCAAGCCGTCCCCGACGCGGAAACCGCTATCCGACTAATCCGGGAAGCTCAACAGCGCGGGGAATTACCCGAACTAGATATGGTTTCCGTCCCGGAGACGGACTGGGAATGTGAATTTCTGGAACTCAAAGACAACGGACGGCCAGACCAAGGGACATGGCGCTGCCGAAATGACAATTTTGTGATTGATGTGGCGGCTGAGGATGGCGAAGTAAATTTGATATCTGTTTAAAGGGAAAAGGAGAAAAAATGAACGAGCAGCCACAGCCTCGCCCCTATGATGCCGTACTCGGAGGCACGAGTTATGAAACGCCGCAATATCCCTACCTCAACCCAAACGATTTTGATGCGAAGAAATTGGGGGGGCTGGTCAGTGAGAAACGGGGAAGACGTGGCTACAAGGATATTAAAAAAGAGATTGGAGTACCTCTTGTAGCTGTCTATAGAGCGGAAACAGCTCACATCGAAAATCGACCGATGCCAGCTTGTATCCACTTTGAGGATTTTTTGGCTATTTGCAAGTGGCTAGGGGTGTCGCCTGCTGAATTGGTTCTCACCCCTGCTTTACAAAAGATTCTAGCCGCTTGCGGAGGCCCTAGCCCTCGCCCCACAGACGCTGTACTTGGTAGGGGTGACAGGGGAAATTTGTAAAGTTCGTATAAAACTGAGCAATGCGGACAATATCTGTGATATGCAGCGAGAAATTCCAACAGCCGATCGCCCAACAAAAAACCCCGGCGCAAGGTCGGGGACACTTAATGAAGGGTAATTAATAATTGGTAATTGGCAACGGGGGTCGCCCATACCCGCAGTATAGCGGCTCTGAAATTTGGGCGATCGGTACAATAGGCTTGTCGTTATGCAGCGGCGACACAATCCCAAACAAAAAGCCCCCGGAGATTCCCGGAGGCTTTTGTTTTGTCGTTAGATGTTAGTCATCCGAGATTAGATCATCCATAGCTTCTAAAGCTTTGATGGCTTGCGCCAAAACAGCCTCAGCTTTCAATGCTTCGAGTTCTATTTTGGTGGGAGTGTCACCGTCGGGTTCGGCTGTTTTCAGTAGTCGCTTTTTGATTTCATAAAGCGCGGCTATATCTTTTCTGAGTTGCGAATTTTGCAGCATTTTATTTTCCTGTGGGGTGTTTGGGCGTGGATGGAGTGTCGCGCTAATTGCCAGAATCACAGATGACACAGTAGCGCTCGGTTTTAGTTAGTGTGTGCGATCAGATTCCTCCTGATTAGTAGCGCTTGCTCAGTGCTTAATTGCTGAATCTGCTGCGGTGGCTGCCAGCGAGGGCCCCAGTTCTGCCGAAGTTTGGGAAGGGCGATCGGACTGGGGAAGAGTTCGGCGGCATTAACCCAGACACCAACACCGAAAATCTGACTCGCATAGTAAGCATCAAACTGTTGGCGCGATACCTTTGCCAGTTTGCCTTGCTCCGATGCCCGCCACAGTCGATCGAGCGGTAGTCTCTCACGCTTCAAAACCCGAACAATTCCTAGCAGTTCAGCAGTCGGCAATGTGGCATAAATTGCAATATTATCGCCGGGTTTTAGGGATGTTCCGAAATTGCCTTTTCTCAGTTCGATCGACTTGGGATTCTGACTGAGGAAGAAGGCAGAGGCCCAGCGCGGGCGGACTGAGATTAGGTAAGTGTTAGTCATCCTAAATTTCCGCCTCCCTTGCAATTCGCCTTCACATATTTGATTGAGCGTCCCAATCCCTTTATAAATCCTTCTTCATCTTCAATGCGAGATGCACTTCCTCCCCATCCTGTAATTTCATGTTGCAAAAAAGGTCGTCCCGCGTACTCAATATGCTGGATTGTAATGGCGGGTTCGGGGTTCGGATTTTCTTCGATTACACGGTAGTTAGCTGGCATTGTTTTACTCTCCTTTAGTTGCGGTCATTGCCAGTCAGTTCATAGTCAAAGATGATGTTGCCCCGTCGTAAAAACTCTGCAAAGATGGCATCGTAGATGGGGTTAAGGATGTAGTCTGGGAGGATGCGGATTAACTTACTGAGCATCGGTGTTATCCTCCCCTTTGCTTAGCTTTTCAAGCATCTCTCTTGCGTCTATGTAGCGCTGATTGTTTCTTCCCCCATCCTTCACACCCCAGAGTAGCCAGATTGTCTTTTGCTTACCTAAGTTTTGAGCAATTACAAGCTTGGCTAATTGCACCCGCCGTTCGTGTTTCTTCAATGGGAAATCGTCAGCGAATACGGGCGGAAGGTTTTCGGCTAGCACTTCAGCTAAGAAGCCATTTAAGCTCTGGTTTAGGGCTTCCGAGGTATTCAGCCCTTCCGAGTCTGCCGACCCTTCCGCTCCCTTCCCGTAAAGGTTTAAGGGGTTTCCGGTATCTTGCTCTGGCAGTGTGGCATCCGTCCGGGATGGGGTGTCGGGAGTGTCAATTTGAGCGTCGGAAACGTCGGCAACTGCGGACTTATGCACGTCAATTTTAGGCATCAAGCCTAATACTGGATTGCCGATGGTAGATAAAATGATTGGTGTTTGCTCGCTCATTGAAGGCTCGATTAATAGCCTCAAATCTGACGCTAATCTGTCCCTACTCTCCTTGCTGGCAATCACATTTGAGTTATTTAGCATTTGCTCAATTACACCATAGGAGCCTTGCTCTTCATCGTTAGCGGTAGTCCTGACTAAGCCTTGTGCTAACAGCGCCAAATTAAGCCGGATATTAGAGTCAGCAACACCACTAGAGGCGATATTGAATGATTGGGTGCAGATGAAATACCCGACGTTATACTGACCGCCCACAGTGGCTATCGTGCCTAGCTTGGTGGCGATATTTTCCCAGACGGCAGAATTCCTTTTTTGAGATAGGCACTGGTGAGTCGCGAACCAGTCCTCAAGAATTAGTTTAATAGGTCGATCGCGGTAGGTTTCCTCAGTCGCTGGTTTTGATTTTCTGGTCTGTAGCTTCTCGTAAACTTCATCCAAAAACTGCATTGATTGTTCAATTTGTAGCGGGTCAAAAACTGTCAAACGGTTACTTGCAACACCGGGGAAGTCCTCGTACTTTTGAGAAATCACATAGATGTCAGCTTGCGGAAACCGTGTTGTCAGGTCGCCTAGCCACTTGTGCAGAGTGTGGGTTTTTCCGCAGCGAGTAGGGGCCGCGAGAAAGATTGAGGTATTGATGCCCGCTAAGGAATTTAAGATTTTGCTGGCAGTCCGGCGAGATATCTCAATATTGGGGTCGGGCCCGATCGCCGCTGCTGTCGATGATTCCACTTTGTCGCCGGGGTTAGCCACGCTGTCGAGCGTCGTTGTCCCGGTTAGCTGTGCCTGTTGTTGCCGTGGGTCAATGCCAAGCGATTCGCAGTAGGCAGTTTCAATCTCCCCTTGAAAAGCTACATCATCAGCCTCTAAAAGGGTTTTGTACTGTTGCTGGGTTCGTGCCATTTGATAGGCAGATTCAGCAGCATAATCGAATTCTTGAGCTTTCTGCTGATAGCCTTTAATCCGTTGCCTCATAGGCTCTAATTCCCCTTCTTTGCGGGCGATGAGCATAACCATCACCATCCCCCCAGTAGCCAACAGAGAAAGGAGAATCTTGATGCCACCGTACCCGCGCTCTACACTTCTAAATTCTGCTTTGGGAGGTACTAACCAAGCTGGCTGAGATTCAATCCGATTCCCTATTCTGTACTCGATTCGATCGTTGAAAGGCAAAGCGGTAGCGCCAACAATTCCGGCAACACTGAGACTTAACAAACCTGCAACAATGGGCTGATTTCTATTTGCTAACATTTAATTTGCTCCAAATTTGTGCGCCGACAAAACCCAAGGTAATTACAATCAATGCAAAGCTAAAAATCAGTAGTTGAGAATTGGCAATTATCCACGCTTGCCACGCATCCCAGTTACCCGCAATCAAGGCAGTCGCGACGGCAATTAGGATTAGTTGCGATCGAAGTTTGGCAGTGCCTTCAGAGGCTAAAGTGAACACCGCTAAGCCCAAGCCAACAGCCGGAATGAGAATCACAGCGCTAGGGATTAACGCCGGGATTGCCCGCACAATCAGCGACACAGACAAACCAGCGCCGAAGTAGGAGCCGAATTCTCCCCAGTTCCCCGTCAAGTTCCAGAACCGTTCGATGTTGGTTACTTCGGGAGTTTTTGCGACTGTTTTATTTTCAGTTTGTGAAAAATCGCCAGCGTTCAAATAATCGAATTCTGATGAATCAAACTCTGAGATATTCATGAAGAGAAAGGCGAGTATTAACCCGCCCGATAAACTACTATTTGCGTCCTGTGAAAAAGTCGAAAAGACCACCTAAAAAGCCTTTGCTACCGTCTCCGATAGAGGCACTATTTCCACCGCTCGAACCGCCTGACACAGCAGGTATGGGGTCAAACTCCGTAGCATTAATGTAGTTGGTAAAAGCACTCCGACGCTGCTGCATTGCAATTGCTTTCTGCGGGCTGGCTTGGATGGCTTTTAAGGATTGCTGAAAGCCGTTTTCTTGTACTTGTCCCTTTGCCTGATGGTTCGCCTTAATCAGCAATAACCGCTGGCGAAAATCCATGTTTTGCAAGGTTTGGACAGACGCGCCCTCGACTTTGATTAAGCCTAATTCGTGCTGTAATTTTTGCTGCAAATTAATGATTTGTTGGTCATGTTTGGCAGAAGCGACAATGGCTTTATCAACGTACTTGTCAATCTGTAGCTTGTCTGTCAATCCGCTCTCAATAGCCTCAAGAGTCAGCCGTTCCACCTCGACTGTGTTGGCTCTGATTTTGGTGTGGTGGCGGTTGTAGGCGGTGCGTAGTTGCTTCTGTAGATCCAGAATCTTTGCCTCTTTGGCTGCTGCATTTACTATCTCTGGGGTCAGCGGGCCCGATTCGTAGTTGAACTGTTTTCTTACGTGTGCAGCGCCGGGGGTTTGGGCTACTCTGAATTGCTGTTGCATGATAAAATTCCTTTAGAGTGCGGTGAAGCCCCCTGAATAAGGGGCTTTGCTTGCGGGGCCAGCCGGTTACTTTTGCGAGGTCGGCTGGCTTGAATTTTGGTTGTTGCTGTTGTTGTTGATTGTCAGGTCGCCATGCACAGTTATTGGTGCTTGAGTTTCCTTTCTTCCTGATTGATAGCCTGCATCGTAAGCCCCAGCAATGATAAGAGCGCTGGTCAATGCAGCACCGCCAATCATCAATCGGTTTAGGGTTTTGTCGAGATTTTTGTCATCATCAAGCATTTTTTTGCTCCTCAGATTGATTGATTTTCTCTTGTTCTTTTTCATTCAAGGCTTGGATGTAAGCGAGAATAGCTTCTTTCTGTTCTGGCGGTGATTCCCGCAAAACTTCCAAAAAAGCCTGAGATTGGGTTTTTTTTTTACCGTGGGCAAAAACAATCTCAGAATCAGTTTTATCAGTCATTATTCAATCCCTCAAACTGTTAATTTGCCCCAATACTTCAATGCCTTTTGCATCTGTAATCCCTTCATCTCTGAGGCTCTGAGCTGCCACTACAACAGCGTCCTGAGATTTGTTAGCGGTGACATTAAACTGCTTTGGTGAGTTGCTTTCGCGCTGCACTTTCACTTTGTAAAAAGCCATTATTTAGTTCTCCCAAAAAACGTTTTAATTTGCCGACTTTCACCCGGTTCGGGTTCGGGTAATTTGTCAGCTACCGCTCGCAGTGCATCAATGGCGCAGACTTCAGAATCAGCCTCACACCGAAAAATGCGGGTAGGGTGGCGACTGCTAACAACGTGCACGTCGCGAAAGTGCTGGTTTTTAGATGTTGAGTTTGTCATTATTCAGCCCCCCCTAACTTCATTGCCCGCAGTTGTGCCAGAACTTCAGCTTGTGCCTTCTGTTCAGCTTGAAACACTGCGAGAGCACGCGTGGCCCCACGGTTTTGAGCGGCGTTGATTTCAGCATTGTCTAAGTCAGCATCGCGCTGTTGTGCTGCTTGATTTTCGGAAGCAATTTGAGCTAGAAGCTGCTGCACATTTTGATTCAAGGATGCCGAGGCAGAATTGGCATTCTGATTCAATTGGGTGATCCGTCGATCGAGTGCAGGCGTGTATTCCGAGATTGTCAGTGATCCGGCAGTCGGTGCGATCGGTGCCGCTTCTACCAGTTGGCGAAGCTCGCTCAGTTTTCCTGCATTCAATAATTTGCAAGCTTTAAGAGCAAACTCAGAGTATTGGGTGGCTCGCGCTTCCCCACGGCGTAAGGCTTTAAGTTCAACGCCGTAGATATCCTGTAGTTTGGCGATCGCCTTTTGCATCCCCGACTTGCTCAAATCAAGAATCGATTGCACTTGCGCTGCTGAGTACCAGTGTTTGATCGCAATCGATTCTGGCTCATGAGTATCGATTGGTGTCACCTCTACGTCAATCACTGTCTGGTTTTCAAGGTTCATAGTTTCGCCTCTTTGGGAGAATCAATTCGGAATCGATTTGGAATCGATTCGTCTATGTGTGCTATCTTAGTCTCAATTTACATCACTTGTCAAGAGTGATGTAAATAATAGTTAGTCTTTGTATCGGTAGACTTTTGCGGATAATGTGGAATATATAGACACCGCAAAACAATGACCACCAAGAGGCCACGGACTACGATCAGCTTTGACGATGACGAATATGAGGAATTAAAAGAGTGGGCGGATTCTGAATATCGCACTATCCCTCAATTAGTTCTCGTTTTTGTTAAAAAAGCACTGGAGGAACGAAGAGAACGCAATGCCCAAGACTCGCAGGCAGTACCCGTCACGTCTACAAAAGTAAAACCGACTGCAACAGCGAAAGCCAAGCGGGGAAAGGCAAGTAAGGGTGCTAGTTAATGTCTAGCAACTATTTAGTAAATGTCTAGCTAAGGAGAAGATTTTAGTGACCGAACCAATCAAAGCCATAAACGCCACCATCGAATTAAGCGATACCTTGTCAATTGACGGGTACATGATGCCAAACGGCGAATTCCGAGCGGGTGCAGTCAGCGTATCCGCAGTAATGGGTTACAAACGTAACTGGCTTTTGGAGATCGAGGATAAGTCCCCAGATAAGCTAAAAGCGTTATCAGACAAAGGTTATAGAGGCACGAGTCTGATACCAGTTCAAAGGGCTGGTAGAGGCGGAAGTAACAAAGCTCGAACTATCAGCCTCAAAGACCTCACCACGCTAATAACGGTTGAAGCGCTTGCTGGCAACAAACGAGCGATCGCCCTTCAAGCAGCCTTCACCCTAGAAGGACTGGACTCTCGGTTCCGAGATGCTTTTGGAGTACAACAGCGGACACCGGATGAAAAGCGGCGGTTCTTTGGCCTGACTTTTGAGGAGTTTCTTGAGGCATTAGCTGAAAATCGGGCTGAGCTAGAACAGTTGCGGCTACCGGGCGATGACTTGTATTACCCAGAGGGCGATGAGGAGTGACCCTTGGGCATTCCGGGGACAAACGATGAGTCTGGTTGAGTTACTATCAAGGTTCTCCCAGCCGATCGCCCGTGGGCATCGCGACTGTGGGAGTGATCAGCTACCTATTAAATAGATCGTTTACGGTTTTATTAGGGGTGAGAATACCACTTTATGTAAAGTGGTAAATACGCTAAATCACCGATGCCTACTGGTTTCTCGATCCAATTCTCTGGTATTTTTTTGTAGATTATAAGGCTGTAAAAATACACCATATCTCTAAAAAAATCAATAAACGCTCGACTGATATATAGTCGTCTATCTACGCGGGTAGCTAATTTTTTAGACAAAGGCGCGATGGCTGTCCGATCGAATCTGCGCGGTCTGGAGGATTTTCGGGTTTAGATTTTGCCAACCTTGGCATGACACCTACTCCCTAGTTTTGAGCCAATCACTCCAGACGTTTGGAAAATTAGTTTGAGTGTTCGATCGCAATAAACTTTTGTAGTGTAAGATATGAGGAAACAACGCTCTTTTTTAAGTTCGTATGTCGCAAGAAACTCAAAAAGTATTCCCCCGAATGACGTGCAGCCTCAGCAATGAATTACTGCACGACATAGACAAGATTTGCTACGAACATCGGGTAAATAGATCGGAATTTGTTCGGGAAGCCCTAACAACCTATCTCAAATACTTTCACGCACAAGCTCACAAAATCAACACATCAAACGAAGAATCCCTAGTAGTCTAAGGGCTTCTAGGGATTTAAATTGTTTGAAATTGTTTGAAATACACTCCCAACTTTGTTGATTATCGGGCAAGACTAGCAACAAAGTTGGACTCTTCCACATCAGAGATGTGGCTAATAGTCTAATTATGAACTATAACGGCTTTGATTATGCAGTGCGTATAATCAAAAGGTGGAATTCTTTTCCCCAAAACGCTAGACGCGGTGCTATTGCTTGCTTTGCGAGATTCTTCAAAAATGCGTCTAGTCAAAAAAACTTCTTTAAATCTGGAAACCCTGGATATCGCTCAATTCTACCACAATCCCTTGTAAATACGCAAGCAAACCGGGGATTCTCTGCACCTACCTTTGAAGCGATCGGGGGTGCAGCATGAATACCCCACAATCTACGCAAGAAAGCCACGAGCTTGATACCGCGCAACCTACACCGGAACATCAAGCCCACATCGAAGCCGACATCGATCGGGGTGATGTAGTGGTGGCACAAGCCACGCCGGATTTAAGCGGCTTCGGGGTATTGTGCAGCCTTAACGAAAAATTTTCCCTCACCCCCGAACACGAGCAAAAAATCGCAGATAGAGGCTTACTCAACGACTGGGCTCGTGCGACTTGCTGCTCTATAAGTAAGGCTCAAGCTTCTTTGGCAGGGTTCTCGGTGAAATCGGCAGGAATCTTGTTCAAAGGAGCGAATGGGCAAGAGCAACTCCGGCCCGACAAGCCAAGGAAAAAGAGCAACGGCGACATCATAAAGTACGAAACCAAATCGGGGGAGGCTTTCGATGCTATTCTCCCCACAAGCCCCTACACCCCAGATTACTGGGATGAAGCAAATCTGAGAAAGGAGTGCTACCACATTAACGATGTGCCCTACCTTCTCGTTACTGAAGGGGGCTACAAAGCGATTTCTGGTTGCTCAAATGGCATTCCCACGATTGGATTGCTAGGTGTCGAGATGGGTTTGACGGGCAAAAAAAGCGACCCCGAAAAACAGCGATTCCTGATACCGACTTTGCGAAAATATGCAGAGGCTGGCTTCGGCTTTATCATTGCCTTCGATGCCGATGCCCTCACAAATTCCAATATCTGCGAGGCCGAGCGAAAATTGGCTAAGCAATTGGGTAAATTCGGTGTGCCAGTGCGGACTATTACCGGAGATTGGGCCCCCGCCTCAGTGATTGAGGGAGGCGAGGTGAAAAATACAAAAGGTATGGATGATTTTATTCAGCATAAAGGGATTGAAGAATTCCGAGTAATCCTTACCAAAGCCAAGCTATTCGGCGAGAAAGAGAATGATGAGGCGGGAGAACGCCTCGACAAAAAACCTCCTACACCCCGCAAGGTAGCAGCCCAAATAAAAGAGGATTACGGGCATCAATGGAAATACGATAACGAGCAAAAAACGTGGCGTGTATGGAACGGTAAGTGCTGGGAGAAGATTGAAATAGGGGCGTTTACCAGTTTGGTCAAAACCACGCTAGATGCAAGAAATATAAACTACCGTGGGAGCGCATACATTGAGGATGTTAAGAAACTATTGGAGCATGATTTGCGCCAAGTTCGCTGGCTGGCATGGGACAATACGCAATACATCAATTTCAGCAATTGCGTACTCGAAGGCAATAAGAATAAAGCCCTAGAACACTCTCCGGGCATGGGATTTATTTCATACTTGCCGTATGATTATAAGCCATTACAAGGCGACTTGGGAGATGGTCTTGAGGCTCTATCGGTAAATTGTCCAAAAATTTATAAATTTTTTCACGAGGCAATGAATGCCGACAAGCGCAAAATGCTAAAGCTTTTGGCTATCATCAATGCCCTACTCAAACGCCGTTTTTTTGACTTGCAAATGTTCGTTCACCTAATAGGAAAGCCTGGTAGCGGTAAGGGTAAATTTGCTCGGCTCTGCCAGAAATTGGTAGGCAAGGATAATTCTATCGGATGCCAGCTTGAGCGCCTAATCGACGGCTCGACTAAAGCTTCCTTAATTGATAAGCAATTGGTAGTTTTTCCCGACGAACGCAAACCAGTAGGAATTAATAACATCCTAAGCTTGACCGGGGGCGATGTAATTAGCTACCGGGAACTGCACACTCCGGCAGCTAGTGCTTACTTCTACGGGAGCCTGCTGATTTGCTCCAATAAACCCATCTTTATTGGCGATACCACTGGATTAGAGCGCCGATTATGCCTAGTTGACTTCGATAATCCCGTACATGAGGATAAGCGCGATCACAGCCTCGAAGCAGAGCTTGATGCCGAAATACCTGCACTAATCACCATCGCCCTCTCATTGCTCGATTCTGCTGTTACCCAAGCAATACGCGGCACTGGAGCAAACCAGATTATGGAATTCAAGCTGAAAGAATGGGAAATGAAAATCGAGACAGATTCTATCGCAGCATTTTTCGATACAGAGCTGGTGCTTGCCGACTCAACAACGACTCCGACCTCAAAGCTATATGAGGCCTACAAAACTTGGTGTGAGAATAGCGGGCTGAAGCCTTTTAGTCTGACCAAGTTCCCCCGCCACCTAAGCGAACTGCTGACCGATCAGAGACTATCCGCCAAGTGGTGCAAGGCTCGAACATCAACGTTTGAGGGATTGCGACTGCGATCGGAACATGATGAGCATCCCACTTACTCACAATCCCTAGAAAGCCTTGCACCACTTGCTACACCACTTTGCACCACTTCTACACCACTTGATGCACCACTTGAGAATATACCCAGCAAGGGTTTGCACCACTTGCACCACTTAGAAGGTAAACCTTACCAAGAAAACTCAAACAATCAATTTTCATCACCGGAAACAGCTTGTAATCAAGAGGCAATTACAGAAATTCCTGTACAAGCAAAAGAAAATCCCCCCCCAAGTGGTGCAAGTGGTGCAAACTCCCTGCCTGCAAACATTTCAACTGGTGCAGCAAGTGGTGCAGAAGTGGTGCAGGATACCCCCTCAAGTGGTGCAGTCGGTTCAAAGCATAAGGAATTTAAAGAGGGCGACCGCGTAGTTATAACCGAGGTCGGTCACCTACACCACGGGCAGAAGGGAGAGGTGATTTGCGTTAGCTACGGCAGTAGAGAGACGGATTATCGAATCAAGCTCGACAAAGCATCGCACAATCTGGAAGTGATTACAGTTGCGGTTCCAAAAATCTCACACGCGCCCGTCTTGATGCAATTGAAGGCCGAGGAAGGCACACCATGCTAGAAACTAAGCAGCAGTCCCGATCGCCCTCCCCGTCCTCGATCGCCCAAGATGCCCACGCCGAATGTGTCGAGTTCATCCGATCGGCAATAGCCGAAGCCGATCGAAGCCGCTACCAAAAAAATAGCTAATTTTTGTGTGCCCAAAAGTCAGGCAAGTGCCGTATAAAGTCGGGCAAGTGCTGTACAAAGTTAGTGAGAATGCAGGCATTTGCAGGGGATGCACTTTACCTGCAAATGCCTGTAAATATCCTGCTTTCCGCCTGACTTTGTAGGTCAAATTGCTGCTTTTTTGTGCTGTTCGTGTCTTGACCTGTTGAGACTGTTTATGGCTGTTCTTTCTCGGTAGCAAGCAATGTTTTTGTGATCACAAACCATGACTAATGTGTGCAGACATAAAAATAATCCGCCCCATCAATATTGAGCATACTGCTTACCCACAGTTCAAACCTTATTGATATGGAATAAGGAACGACTCGCGAGTCGCGACTGAAGCGTCCATGCCTCAATAAGAGCGGTAAGGTATGGGACAGGCACTGCGAATTATGTTTTTGTTGGAATATATTAGCGATCGCTCCTTACGGCAAGAGATTACTGCTTGTACTCATAACGTGGAGAATTATAACCGCCATTAATAGGTGGAAGTTGAGCGACTGCTGTAAACCGACCGACTGCTGTAAACCGAGTCAGGCGGTAAATTTTTATCCGACTTTCAAGCTCGCTCGGACAATAACTGTTTAGCCGATTGCTTCATCGCGAGTCCGACAACAGCAATTTATGCGACTGTCAAGGCTGACATAACGGCTGCTACGCTGCCAAATTTTTCGCACTTGCTCAACTTGATTTTTTATTCAATTTAGATAACGGCTGCTGTGTTGCCACTTTTCTCACACTTGCTTAACTTGATTTTTAATTCAATTCCGATGCCACAACTTGACTATTAAATCAATCCAGTCTTTGTTAAAAAGGCTAAAAAATAGCTAATTGTTGCGGAGCGCTAAAGTCAGGCAAGTGCAGTATAAAGTCAGGCGTTTGCAGTACAAAATCAGTGAGATTACAGGCATTTGCAGGGACTGCACTTTACCTGTATGTACACGAAAATATCCAGAAAACGGCTACAAATGCCTGAATTTGTCGGTCAAACGGCTGCCTTTTTGTGCTGTTCGTGTCTTGACCTGTTGAGGCTAGTTATGGCTGTTCTCAACAGGTAGCAAGCAATGGTTTTGTGATCACAAACCTGACTTTTAGGTGCAGACAAAAAATATCCACCCTATCAATATTGAGCATATTGCTTACCCGACTTTCAAACTCTCTCGGACAACAACTGTTTAACCGATTGCTTCATCGCTAGTCCGACAACAGCAATTTATGCAACTGTCAAGGCTGACATAACGACTGCTGCACTACCGACTTTCTAGCACTTCGCAAATTTGATTTTTAATTCAACTTACCATACCGAAACTTGACTATTAAATCAATTCAAGTTTTGTTAAAAACGCTAAAAAATAGCTAATTTTTGTGTGCCCAAAAGTCAGGCAAGTGCCGTATAAAGTCAGGCAAGTGCAGTATAAAATTAGTGAGAATGCAGGCATTTGCAGGGGGTGCACTTTACCTATATTTACACGAAAATATCCCGCAAACGCCTGAATTTATACAGCACTTGCCTGACTTTTTGTGCTGTTTCTGCTTTTGCCTGTTGAAGCTGGTTATGGCTGGTTATGGCTGTTCTTGATAGGTAGCAAGCAATGTTTTTGTCCGTACAAACCGGACTTTTACGTGCAGACACCTATGATGCACCCTTATGAATGGGGCATCATAGGTGTCAAGGCGATCGCGCTCTTGCTGGCTATCGGACGAACGATTCCCTCGCCATCATCGACATCAGCCGGCTGCTTCGCTTGCAAACAGGATAGCGGGCGCGCGCTCGCGTCGGGCATTCGCCACCAATGCCGAACTGCACCAACTGGCTTGCGTCGTGCCCGGCAACGCTCCTTCGTAAAGGCGGCTGTCGTGAACACCAACAGGCTCGCTCCTGGCTTCAATATCGACTCACGCTCGCGTCAAGCACAGTTCTATCAAAGTCCAAACAGCCAAGAGTCCAACTTTCGAGCCAAGGCTGTCGAAAGTGAACGATCGCTAACTTCAACTCCCAAGAAATCCTATGGCACTCTTGCAAAAACCATAAAAACCATAAAATGATTATTTTTACCCCCCCTCTTACGTCTATTTGACATGGCTTGCTATGCGACTGGCGCGCTAATTACGAGGATTTAGGAGGATTCAAGAGGTGTCGGAGTACAGAAAATCACGCCAAAAGCAACAATTATTTACAAAAAGTGATAAGCATTTATACTTAAAATGAGGCTAAAAGTAGGAAATTGGAGGTGTAATGAGTAAAAAATGTGCTGTTTTCTCCTCTTTTTTCCTCCTTATTTTTGGCTAAAAATTTTGAACCAGTCAGAGCGACTTTTCTGCATTGGTTTGGTCAAGGTGCACTCGGATTGATACAGTTAATGGGGAGCCAGTGATAGCGAATTCCAGGCTTATTCGGATATTCGAGTAACGGTAGCCGAGTCACGAGTTGCACCTTTTAAGGTCGAGACAATTCTTTGAAAGCGCAATGCTGTCGGCTAGTCTAGTAATACTAGCTATCGCCACAAACACCTAAAAACTGGGGGATGGGGGTGTCAAAGGGCTTGAATTTTACCCGCTCTTCAACTGTTCCGATAAATGCCATCGATGCCATGTTAGCCCAGTGTGTCAAAGGGCTTGAATTTTACCCGATATCCAACTGTGCCGATTGCACGAACATTGCTCCTACTGTTGTGACAACTTCGTAGCAGCACTAGCATCAATTGCCGCAACTGTCCCATTGAGCTTGGGTAGCGTCGGTACAGCCTTAAATTTAGAGTCGTTTGACGATCGCGCTCTTCAGAAATCAAGTACAACCGTGGCGTTAAGCGAAGGCAATTGTCACTACCTTCAAAGTGCCTAGTTTAACAAGTTTCCCGACAGGAGCTCTGACTACAAAATTTACTGGCTTGCCGAAGTAACGCTATTAGCATTCTGGCAGCAAAAAAATATTGAGGCACTTCGCTTTTTTGTACAAAAGTGCGGTAGCACTGCATTCAATAAAGCCAAACAAACTGAACTGCAATTCAAGAAGAGAAAAACGTTACCGCTATTGTTCCGATACATTAATATGTCATAGCTGAATAGCTATCACAAAGCGGCAATCTTTTAAGCAGCCTTAACAGCTTTTCAATTAGTTCGGCTTGCTCAATTGTGAAAGTACAGCTTGCTATAACTGCTACAGTTAGTAGCTTGCCTCTGCTACAATCGCTGAATTTTGGGAGTGTAGAGCTTGCTGTTAAATTGTTAAATAAATCTTAAGCGTACCGAGACAGGAAAAAACCTCAAAATTAACTTTTTGAGACTGGGTTTTCATGATTTTTTTTGCATAAATTTGAGTTTTTGTGAGTTTTCATGAGTAAAACTATGCAAGCTCAGCTTGAATTATTAGCTGAAGTCGAAGCAGTATTTGCAGCAAAAAACTCACAAAAACTCACAAAAACTCAAATTTATGCAAGCTGGGAAACCAAGGAAAAAAGCAGGGATGAGGGATAGCAAGCAATGTTTTTGTGATCACAAACCTGACTTTTACGTGCAGAAAGAGAAATAATGCACCCTCCTTTTACGGAAGCCTAACCGTAAGGTCGGGTTTAATACTTTTTTAAGCTTTAATGACAACTGTAACTATTTGTATTACGATTCAAGCTGAATATTATACAGCTATAAGAAATTAGCTTTTGCTTGCTGAAGTCGAGGCTACCGCCATTACACCCAAAAAGGATTATCCTATTGACTGCTGTCGTGAGCAATCGCCGATCGCTATAGGAAGCTTGCACAAAAAGCAGGAATGGGTGGTAGCAATAGCAATGTTCAGAGATATATTTATACTGCTAAAGAAATTAACCGCCGAATGGATGAAACTTATGGTGCGATCGCTCCTACAACCGCAATTCAGACACAAGCGATCGCTGTACTCCCGAAATAACTCACGCCCTTCAACGAGCGCCGAACATTAAATTAAAGTCGGGGACTGCCAACGGCGCATTCTGCTGAACCGTTGAAAAGCAAGCTAATTGCCTCACCGTCTGAGGTTTATGTCTGGCCTGACCCTGGCTGGTGTCGTCAGAGGGCAGGCGATCGCACCCCTGTACCGTTCAGTCCCCCAAGCGGCTAAAAACGATCCAGAACTTTACGCTTTGCTTAGCCTGATTGACGCACTGAGAGTAGGTCGAGTGCGGGAGCAACGTTTGGCAGAAGGCGAACTTAAAAACAGGCTCCTCACTGTATGAACCCGCAGATATCTATGCTGGAAACAGTCGTACCCAATGTAATAGAACACCAACAGGCTTGGTGGATGGCTGCAAGAGCAACGGTCACGCACAAGCCAACTGAACTACAACTCTTGCTATAAAATGGCTACCGCCCTTGTTCCGAAGATTGATACGAATAGCTGCATAGCGAATAACTGGGGGGCAATCTTTTAGGCAATCTTAACAGTCTATTCAATTAGTTCGGCTTGTTCAAAACAACCTATTCAATTAGTTCGGCTCAGCGAGAAACAACCTATTCAATTAGTTCGGCTGGCTCAAGATTGAGATTAAATTATCAATCTTGAGCCTGTTTTGAATCAATTGCAATTTCCATTGCTTCAATTCAGGATTGCAGAGTTTGTTGTAAAAATCTTAAATAATTCTTAAGCGTACCAGGACGGGAAAAACCCTCAAAATTCACTTTTCTCAAGTGAGTTTTTTTGAGTTTTTCTGCATAAATTTGAGTTTTTTTGAATAAATTTGTGCAAGCTGCAAATTGAAGTGTTCGCTGTTTTTGGCTTAATTAGCCACAAAAAACTCATAAAAACTCAAATTTATGCAAATTTATGCAAGGTAGAAAGCTTGCACAAAAAGCAGAGATGGACGGTAGCAAGCAATGTTTTTGCGATCGCAAACCTAACTTTTACGTGCAGAAATAGAAATAATGCACCCTTATGAATGGGGAATCTTAGGTATCAAGGCGCTTGATTGTTACCCGCTCTTCGACTGTGCCGATTGCTCACATTGCTCAGGCAGTTGTTGTGGCGACTTTTGTGGAGGCGATCGACGCCGACAACTGTCACAACAGCCGATGTGGTGGCGGTTGTCGGCGCGGCAGAATTTGCCCGGTTCAAACTGCATTACTGTATTGCTCTTCAACATCTGTTAACGCCCCATCAGTTGCCAGGAGAGTACGCTGATATCGCTCCTCAAAAATAGCGATCGCCAAATTTCCCAAATACCGCTCTCTGAGGAAAGTATTTGTAGCTAGAGATCGCGCTCGCGCCGTTCGGTAATGCCTGCATTCAGAGCGGGCGGACTCTCCACGAACCCAGGATGCCTCTCTTTGAACGAGCGAGCTCCCGGGTAGAAAATTGGCTCTAGTTGAGAGTCAGGTTGCTGACACCGCCACCACTGCCAGATTTGCCCTGCGTCGAGTCGGGTGTCCGAGTGGCGGATGACGAACCAAGCGGTGCATGACGAACCAAGCGGTGCCCGCGTCGCGAGAGGAAACGGGCGCTTCCTCTCGCGACGCGGCGGTGGAAAAGTTAATTTAAGTATTTTCCTGCGTAATTTAAGTATTTCCTGCCTGAACCAACTATTTTCTCGCATGAAAACAGTTATTTTCATCAAAACTTGACATAAGTTTAACAATTATCAGTAAATATACGGAAATATCTCCTGACTCGCAGCAGCAGCAACAACTAGGAAATTCTGTATTTATCACTATATACTTATAATCGAGCCTAAGCGATAATAAGGACTAGCAACAATTCGCTTGCCGTCATTCGAGTAAGTGCAAGTAAAAATTCCTCGATCTACTTGGCGATCGCGCCAAATCAATTAAAAATCAAGGGTGCAGCCATGACTTTAACAAAGCCGTTCCGATTGCCTTTTCCCCAAAAAAGTAGCAAAAGCATAAATTTTGCAACCCCTACCTTGACTGTCAACCCTACAACAGGCAGTTTGAGAACTCGAACATCAAGCAAACAATCAATAATAATAGTCCTGGACGCATAGACTCTACTTGTATGATGCGCCGCTCCCCGCCTTACCACTACAAATAGTGTCAAAATTGACCCGTTGAATCGAGGACTGAATAAATCGAGTCTAGGACTGAATAAATTGAGTCTAGGACTGAATAAATTGAGCCTAGTCCTGAATAAATTGAGCCTAGGACTCAATAAATAGCGAAAGCGAGTAACAATAGCGAAGGCGGGCTACAGTCGTTTAAGGAGTACGGATTCGCCTTATAACTCCATTCAAACAGGCGACTCGACCAAAGCGGGTAACATAATTGCAACTCGCATCTCCTCAAAAAGATAAGTGACGCATCCAAGCTTACCAAAACTATTATTTAACCCTCAAATCAGGAGTGCAAGCGAGTGCCTTTAACAGACCCGATTGGAGAACCTTTAATAGAAGTGGAATCCTTAATTCCCGGACTTGCCCCAACTTTCGCCCCACAACTGCCGGGAATTCCGACTCACAAAACCTT
>NZ_JADEWT010000063.1 GCF_015207505.1 Tychonema sp. LEGE 06208 | reverse complement strand
GCAGTGCCGTGTCCCTACTGCAATCAATTGTAGGGACACGGCACTGCCGTCTCCTCTCCCTACTAACAACTAACAACTAACAACTAACAACTAACAACTAACAACTAATGACTACTGACTAATGACTAATTAAAATCGCTTTACCCAATCTTCGCCGACGCGAAGTGTCAAATCCGAATCTATTTCACCAGTAGATGATGCTTCTATTTTACCGTCGCCTAGCACTTTTTGCAGTTGATTGGCAGCGGCTAAATCGCCTTTCTGGACAATAATTTGACTTTGACGCTGCTTGTCGGGCCAATCTTTGACTACAGATACATTAGAAAAGCCATTTTTTCGGAGAAATTCAGCAACGCTTTTGGCGGTTGTCGGTTTGCTAGAAGCGTTTTGGACGGAGATTTTAAGGTTAGTGGGGGAAACTGACTCGCTGGAATTGGGAAATTGCCCTTGGGCAAAATCTGGCACTACTTGCTGGAAATATTGTGTCATAATGCGATCGCGCCCCGCAGCATCTAAAATCCAATAACTCCTCAAATCCCCTTGTCCTGAGCTAGAACGTCCGGGTAACATCACCATCTTAAAATTATCTCGCTCCAATTGCAAACCAAAACTTGTCAGCGTCAAAATTTCCTCAAAATTTAGATTTGTATCCACATATTTTTGCATCAATCGTACAATTTCCGGCAAACGCACCAATACAGAAGGACTTTTGAGGCTGTTGAGAATAGCTTGAATTAAAGATTGTTGTCGCTGAATGCGGCCGATATCTCCTAAACCGTCGTTGCGAAATCGAGCAAATTGTTCTGCTTGTTCTCCGTTGAGAATTTGCCATCCCTGTGCTAAGTTTATTTTTAACTTTTGGGTCGTATCTGTATAGGACATCGCCCGAGGTACAAATACCTCAACTCCTCCTAACAAATCGACTAATTCCCGAAACGCACCGTTGCTGACTCGCACGTATCTTTCTATTGTCACATTGTTCAAGATAGTGCTAACCAATCGCGTCGCCAAAGCCGCTCCTCCTCTAGCATTAGCTTCGTTAATTTTGCTAAAACGAATTCCGGGAATTTGGACTTTAGTATCTCGCGGAACTGAAACCAAACTAATAGATTTATCTCTAGGGTCGAGGTGAAATACGAGTATTGTATCGCTTCGACCTTCAAAAATTTTAGGTGAATTTGCAGCGGTTTCTGGTACACGGTCAATTCCCATAATCAAGATATTAACAGGCCGCGACAGGCGGTATCCAGAAGAGTTGGATGATTTGTAGTTAAAGCCCGCAGCGTCTAGGACTCTACTAATAAATTGCGGTTCCACGGGGGCGAAAAGGGCGGTCATTGCTCCGATTCCTGCGGAGATGGCGGCCGTGAAAATCAGCAAAAGTGTCCAAAATACATACAGGACTATTTTAGGCTTTTTTCGAGTTTCGCGATCGACTGGTTTAACAAAATTTCGTTTAAATATTGACAAGTTTTTCATAGACTTGCTGTTAATTATTGTAGTTTTTCAGCTTGACAGTAAAACTTGGGCGGTGCTTCTATAAAGTATTTGAACAACGCCGGACAAAGCCAGCCTTCAAGATTTTTTGCTTCCCAGCGATACCAGTTACCGCCGTATTCTGTTTTAAACCACACCATTTCTGCTTGATATCCGGGAAATGGATTAGCAGAGAATAAAAGTCGGAAACCTCCATAGGCATTGGGAATCTCTGCGACGAGTGCTTCAATCATCTGGGGTACGCCCTGAACAAACGGTTCTCGGACAAGTCCGACTCGCTCGTCGTCAAAAACCCAGGTGTACTGTTCGCGATAGGGATAAATTACCATCATCGCATTTGACATTGAATTCTCCTTTTTTGCATTTGGTTTGTTTGGGCTGGGGAAATGCAAGTTTGGCTATATTATATTCCAATAGGCTTGGATTAACAGTTTGTATCGCCCGGAGATCCCATTCTCATCCCTTTTAAAAAGCGATTAAATTATCTGGTTTCATCAGTGTCTGTACGCTTGAAATCTGCGGTTAACCCATCACTTGTCAGCTCAACCAGCGCCTTAGCCAAATATTCATATTGCGGCAAAGTATTGTAAAACTGAGCGGAAATCCTTACCAACCGCTTGCTAGAATCGGGCCAAGGAATCACGGGAACTTCAATTTTAAAAATCTGCCACAGCGCCTCTTGCAAAGGTGCAATTCCGCCTTTTGCAACCGCATCAGATTTTTCATCAGCCAGCGGTACAACTGCCATTGAACCTACCATTTCATCGGGACAAGGTAGTGGCAAATCTAATTTATCGGCCAATATTTTTCTTCCGGCTAACGCTAAAGTATGATTTTTTGCCATCAATTCTGGCCAGCCACCCTTCAACAAAGAACCCATAAAATCAATAGCTACGGGTACGCACAAATAGGGACTCGGATCGACTGTTCCCATCCAGTCAAATTCTAATTGAAAGCGCGATTTATCAGTGCGCGGCGAGTTAGCGCCGTGACTGATGGTAGTTGGCCGAATGCTATCTTGTTTGTCTCGTCGCACGTACAGAAAAGCTGCACCTTTCGGCGCGCACAGCCATTTGTGGCAATTTCCCGTGTAGTAAGTTGCGCCAATTTCTGCTAAATTGAGCGCTACCATTCCCGGCGCGTGTGCTCCGTCTACCAATACATCTACGCCGCGATTTTCTAACTCGCCGACTAACTGTTTGATGGGAAATATTAAGCCAGTTTGGCTGACTATGTGGTCTAATAAGGCAATTTTTGTTTTAGCAGAAATGCACTTAATTATTGCTTCAATAATTTGTTGGGGCGATTCAATGGGAAATGGAATTTCTGCTACTATTACTTTAGCACCTGTGCGCTCTGCTATAAAATCAAGTGTGTTGCGGCAGGCGTTGTATTCCTGATTTGTGGTTAGCAATTCGTCGCCCGGAGCAAAAGTGAGCGATCGCAAAACAGCATTTATTCCCGTTGTAGCATTCGGCACAAAGGCTAAATCTTCTTCACCCGCGCCGATAAATGCGGCTAACTGATTTCTGGCATTATCTAACAGCGGTTCAAATTCTCGCATTAAAAAGCGCAAAGGTTCTCTTTCGAGTTGTTCTCTGAAACTAATTTGCGCTTCGAGTACGGGAATCGGACAAGCCCCAAAGGAGCCGTGATTGAGAAATGTTATATTGCGATCGAGTAACCAGTATTCGTTAATCATTTAATTAGTCAATAGTCAGTTGGCAGTAGTCATTAGTCATTAGTCATTAGTCATTAGTTAGTTGGTAGGGGCGGTGTCCCCGTGCCCGCCCTCTTAGTTGGCAGTAGTCAGTCGGAATTGGTAATTCGGAATTAGAACCAACAGTCAACAGTCAACAGTCAACAGCCAACAGTCAACCGCTACCTATTTTATCTTTTAATTGCTCAAACTCTTCTAATGTGTTGCAATTCGATAACATTATTGCTTCTCGTTCCCCTACAGGTAGAGGGATTGCTTGGATTTGATTTAACCATTTTTGAAAGGAACGTCCCCCTTTTTCAATAAAACTTTGCAAACTGGCGAGAGATTGTTGGCGGTAGAATCCGCACAAAGGTTCCCAGCGCGAGTTTTGATAAGGGACAATTGCTAGGGTTGATTGGGGAATAGCAGTTAGCTGACTCGCCCAATTTTGAATAATTTGGGGTTCTAATAAGGGCAAATCGCAAGCTAATAGTAAAATCCAGTCGGCGGGAATTTCTGTCAATCCCTGAGTCAATGCAACTAAGGGCCCGGAGCCCGGATTGTACTCTAGCAGAAATTGGGATTGTTCGGTTAAGGTCGATCGATAGCGATCGGGCCAAGCAGTCAAAACATACACTTGTGGCGTTACGGATGCTGCAACCTCTAACGCCCGCTGCAACAGGCTTTTACCCTCAATTTCCAGCAAAGCTTTATCCGTCCCCATGCGCGAACTTTGACCGCCTGCGAGTACAATTACAGCAATTTGATGGTTAGTCATTAGTCATTAGTCAGTAGTCAGTAGTCAGTAGTCATTAGTTAACTGTCAACCGTTAACTGTTAACTGTCAATAGTCATTAGCACAAAACCTCATGATTCATTCTCAAATTAAAGCACAAATTGCTTTGCTAACTTCCTCAAGTTTTTGCATGACTTGACCGCTGCTCAATAAAGTTTCTGCTTCAATCAAACCCGAGTTTATCTCTAAACAAACCCCGCTGCGCCACAGATAAAAGCCGCCGTTCCAGATAGCTGACTGCATCAATTCTGAGGGTTTGCCTAGCAACACTTCCTGGATTTGTTTGAGTAAGTCTTCCTCGGATTCAAAGGCGGGATTTGTGTTGCTGAAACCGTAATCTCCGTGGGCCAAAAGCACTCGCTCAAACTCAGTATCCGGCCTAGCAATGCCGATAATTGCAGTACGATCGCGCGGCAAGTCGCAGCTTCCCTCCAATCCTTTGACTGTGGTATAATTTTTGACTCCCCGCAATTCAAAGGCTTTTTGAAACATAGCTTCTGTCGGCGGGTGCACGTAGCCAGAGATGACGTTAACGTCGCCGGCGCAGGGACACCACATCAACTCCATTGTCGAAAAAGGCGGCCTTTTGCCGATTTCGCGGCGGTAGGGCACTAAAGCGGTGGCTTGAGGAAAATGCTTGGGAAGGTAGACAAAACCTAAACCGGTACTGTCAAAAACTTGCTGGACTTTTTCTAAACTAAGTTTTGTCCAGTCTACTCCCAAACCGCGCCAAATTTCTATCAAGGGAATGCCTTCTTTGGTTGGCATGACATCGCCCCCGTGCATGACGCTTGGCACGCCAGAGGCGGCTAAAATTAGGGCGGTTATGGGGCTAATTGGAGCGGTGCGCGATCGCCCGTCGTAAGCAACGCCAAACACGGCGACGCTAGAAACTGCAAACCCTTTTTCTCGGTTTGGGGGGGCAAGCATGGGCCCCAATTCTTCATAGGCATCTAGCATTCCGGCTAATTCTTCGCCGGTGGGCCGTTTGATGCGGTGGGAAATCATAAAAGCTCCAATTTGAGCTGGTGTGGCTTCTTGCAGCAGCATCATCCGCGTGGCTGCTGCTGCTTCCTGGCGAGTTAAGTTTTCTCCTGTGTGTATTCCGCTGCCAATTTTTCGCAGCAATTCTCTAAATTGGTCACTCATAATTCTTGTAGTTGGTTATTGGTTATTGGTTATTGGTTATTTGTTATTTGTTATTTGTTATTTGTTATTTGTTATTAGAAAGAGAAGAGACAACAGTCAACAGTCAACAGTCAACAGTCAACAGTCAACAGTCAACAAAAAAAACTGATAACTCGCGAATTAATTCCCTAATTTTCCGAGCTTGATGACATCCAATGGTGGTACAAATTCGCGTACCAGATTCCAGAAATGGGCGATCGGCGGAATTTGCATTCGATCGTGAGTTGTCACCAATACCACTTCGCGAGTCCAAGCTGGATCGATCGCCGATTGTCCGTTAGCGAAGCCCTCGAAGAGGATCGTCGAAACTTTGGGATTTGCGCTTTGTTTGGCGACGATGGGCCGAATTGCTAAAGTGCGATCGCCCTGGGCCTCAATCAAAGCTGAATGCGGTAGCAAAGCAATCAATTCTCCCTGTCGCACCACACCCCGAAAAGCATCCAGAGTGTTGAGTTCCAAAACAGCATGAAGTTTAGCGCCGATGCGTTCAAATTGTTCTTGCACCATCCGCTGCATTCCGTACCCGTCCTTAAAAACCACTTGCGGGTAACAAATCAATTCCGGCCAAGGTACTCGATCGTACACGGCCAGGGGATGATTTGCCGCCATCAATACCTCGATCGGCTCGTTGTAGAGTACCTCAACCAACATTTCCGGGGCTTGAGTAAAATAACGGTTGTTCATCACCACCGCGATGTCCACCAAACCGTCTTTGAGAACTTTCAGAGCTCGATCGCTCCCCAGCGCCGTCACCCGCAACTGCACTTCAGGATAATCGCGACAAAACCTTTGCAGCACAGGCGGCAAATAAGCAGCACAAACCGAATGAATCGCAGCCACGCACAGTTCCGGCTGCTTTCCCGCCAGCAAATCCCCCAATTCGACCGCAGCATTTCGCCAAGTCTGACAGATTTTGCGAGCGTGAGGTAACAGGCGTTCCCCTCCCACAGTCAGCTTCGCGCTTCCCGCGCGGTGAAACAGCGACAAACCCACTTCCGCTTCGAGTCCCTGCACTTGACGGCTAATAGTCGATTGAGTCACGCCGCACTTCCGGGCCGCTTGCTGAAAGCTCCCGGTTTCAGCAACCGAAAGAAATGCTTGAAGCTGCTCTAAGCGCATGGATGTTTAATTCTAGATGGTTTCAGACATTTTCCTCGAACGATCGTAAGTAACGTTAACCGATTTAGTTGAAGAATTTAGTAGAATTTGATACAGTACAGATTAGTTTTGATGCTGACAGACGCGGAGATGCTCGTTTTTACGAACCAAGTTGCTGGGGCAGGATTTCGGAGCGTCCGAGTAAATGTCGCTTCTCCAATGTTGAAGGGATTTCTGAATCTGCCAACTTATCAACAAACCGATTAAATTTCGATAAATTTAGAGAATTTTGCCAGTTGATAGCTCAAGATTTTTAATAAAATTAGCAGTCGCCATCGCTCGCTTGCGTTAAGCTGCGGGATTTTTTGTTGAATTTCGATCTCAAAATATAGCGTTTAATTTGATAATTAATGGAGCATTATAGTACCTGAGTTTCCCTATAATTGTCAATAAATGTCCGAAGATTGGCGCACGGTTAAAACCTGCATTGAACTTTTATCCCGGCTGAAAGTGACTGTTATTTTCTGTTTCTTTGTGTATAAACTAGGAATTAGCGGGTCAGCAACACAAGTGCAAGTACGATCGCACGCACGGGAAAGCCGAAATGCTGCAATTTCTTCTTAAAATTATGTCATTGAACCACAATTTTATTTCCCAAGGTGGATTAGAAGAGTGGCCACCGCAGTTAATGGGACTGCACGCGGTCAGCGACTTGTTAATTTCCTTGGCTGATTACTCAATTCCAGCGATTCTGACATACTTTGCCTGGAAGCAGCGCAAGTTGCCTTTGAGCAGGGGGTTTCTGTTATTGGGAGCCTGGTTTTTCTGCCGGGGCACAACTCATCTGATGCAAGTTTGGATGCTGGTGCATCCCAGCTACTGGCCCTCAAGTTTCCTCGCCGCCATTACGGCTGTGATTTCTTTGTGGGCTGTGGCGGAACTGATGCCATCGCTTTCTCAACAATTCTTGGCTTTGGACGGTTTGGCTTCTTTCTCCGCAAATACAGCGCCGAAAACTCCAAAGCTCGATCGAGATCCTGCTGTGATGGCCATTAAAAATTCCGCCGCCTCCCCCCCAAACGAACTTCAGCAAATTAACCAGCAATTGCTCGCAGAAATAGCGCAGCGCGAGCGAGTCGAGCAACTTCTACTCGATACTGTAAGCAAGCTACAAGAAAGTGAAGAACGCTTCCGCGTTTTTCAGGAATTATCTATAGATGGATTTAACGTGTTCCGCAGCCTTCGCGACGAATCTAAAATTGTAGATTTTGAATGGGAATACGTCAATCCCGCAGCGGCAAGAATTCAGCACATGACTCCTGAAGAATTAATCGGAAAGCGATTGCTGGAAGTGCTACCCGGTCATAAAGAGCGCAATTTGTTCGACCGTTACGTGGAAGTTGTAGAAACAGGAACTCCCCTAGATACCGAGATTTATTACAACAGCGAAGGCATTGTCGGCTGGTTTCGGATTGTGACGGTTAAATTGGGCGACGGTATAGCGATTTCTTTTAGCGATATTACTGAGCGCAAGCAAGTAGAAGCATCTTTGGGCGACGCGATGCAAAAACTAACTTCTCATTTTGAAAATACACCCCTAGCTGTGATTGAGTGGGATGAAAATTGTCGCATCAGCGGGTGGTCGCCGGCTGCCGAAAAGATTTTTGGGTGGAAGAAAAGAGAAGTTTTAGGCAAGCATTTTAGCGAATGGAATTTTATTGGGTATGGCGATTTTGAAGATGTACAATCGGCAATTGATAGTTTAAAAAACCCACAGACTCGCTGCAATGTAGTTCGCAACAGCAATTATAATAAGGGCGGTTCGTTGCTCCACTGCGAGTGGTACAATTCGGCTTTTTACAGCGATTCTGGACAGTTGATATCGGTGCTGTCTCTGGTTTTGGACGTGACGGAACGCTTTAATTTTGTGGAAGTGCTGCGACAGTCTGAAGAACGGTTTCGGATTGCGGCAAAAAGTGCTAGCGATTTGATTTACGAATGGGATATCGATACGGGTATCGTGCTGTGGTTCGGTGAGATAGACGAACATTTGGAGTACGAAAAAGGCGGATTTCCGAGGACGAGAGCAGCTTGGAACAGTATCTTGCATTCGGAAGACCGATCGCGAGTCATGGCGGCGGTCGATCGATATTTGAGCGCGCCAGACAGTTCTGCTGCCCCATTTTTTGAGGAATACCGCGTTCAGAACCAAGCCGGCGGCTGGCTGCACTGGATCGATCGCGGCATGGCAGTGCTTGACTCTCAAGGCAATCCCTACAAATTGATCGGGGCGATCGGCGACATCAGCGATCGCAAACAAGCCGAAGAACAGCGGAATCTCGCCTTGGCGCGGGAACAAGTAGCCCGCCGCCAAACAGAAGCCAGCGAACAGTTGTACCGCGCCCTCGCTGAAGCCATCCCGCAAATAGTTTGGACTGCTTTGCCCAACGGTTCCCTCGACTATTGCAACCAGGGCTGGTTTGAATATAGCGGCATGACGCTGGAGGAAACTAAAGGCTGGGGGTGGCAGCCAGCTTTGCATCCAGATGACGTGGAACACACCCTAGAACGCTGGAATAACTCGGTGCAGACTGGGGAGACTTATGAGGTGGAATACCGCTTTAAACGGGCATCTGATGGGGCTTACCGCTGGCATCTGGGTCGGGCAACACCCGTGCGGGATGCTGAGGGGAAAATCCTCAAGTGGTTCGGGACTTGTACGGATATTGACGATCGCCACCGATGGACCCAAACAGCCGATTTCCGCGCCCGAGCCTTGGCTTTGCTGTCCTCGGCTTCCCTAGATTACCAGCAGGCGCTGCAAGGTCTGGCAGATTTAGCAGTACCTGAGTTGGGGGATTGGTGCTGCGTGCATTTAATCGAACCCGACGGCTCGCTCCGCTTGCAAGCAGTTGCTAACTCCGATCCGAACAAAGTCGCCCTGCTGTGGCAAATCGACCAGCGCTTGCCGGTAGACCCCCAGGGAAGGCACGGAGTGGCAAAGGTGCTGCGGACTGGGGAGGCGAAACTTTACCCCGAAATACCGAATTGGGCCCTCGAAGCGGTGGTACCGGACAGGGAATTGCTGTTGGTGCTGTGTTCCCATAGCCCGCTATCGGCAATCTGCGTGCCGCTGATGGCTCGCGGGCGGACGCTGGGAGCGATTTCGCTGCTGTGCGGGGAGTCTGGCCGCCGCTGCGAGTACGCCGATTTGGTTTTGCTGTCGGATTTGGCGCGGGATGCGGCGGTGGCGATCGACAATGCGCGGCTTTACCGGGAAGCTTCCGAGACCAACCGGATTAAAGACGAGTTTTTGGCAACGCTTTCCCACGAGTTGCGGACTCCTCTCAACGCGGTGGTGGGCTGGTCTCAGATACTGCGACAGCGCAAGTTGAGTCCCGAAAAAACGGCTGTGGCTTTGGAGACGATCGAGCGAAACGGGCGGTTGCAGACTCAGATGATTGAGGATTTGCTGGACGTTTCCCGGATTGTCAGCGGTAAAGTGTGTTTGAAGCTGTCCCCGGTGAATTTGGTTGGGACTGTAGAAACGGCCGTCAAGGCCCTGATTCCTGATGCTGAAGCTCGCGGAGTTGAATTGGTGAGTTATTACGGCGAAGGAGTGAGTACCTTGAGGGGCGATGCTGCTCGTTTGCAGCAGGTGGTGTGGAATTTGCTCTCGAATGCAATTAAGTTTACGCCGCGGGGAGGTCGCATAGAAATCAGGGTCTGGGATGAGGGGGAATCGCGATCGGCTGGTGGTGCCATTTTGTCTGTGTCTCCGGTTCACTCTGTGACGATCGCCATCACCGATACCGGAATTGGCATCAGCAAGGAGTTTTTACCGTTTGTGTTCGATCGCTTCCGCCAAGCTGACAGCAGTTCTACGCGCAATTACGGCGGGCTGGGACTGGGATTGGCGATCGTCCGCCATCTGGTGGAACTCCACGGCGGCACTGTCTGGGTCGAAAGTCCCGGCCTAGGACTAGGCTCGACTTTTGGGGTGCGATTGCCAATTTAGTCAGTTGTTAGTTGTTAGTTGTTAGTTGTTAGTTGTTGGTTGTTAGTTGTTAGTTGTTGGTTGTTGGTTGTTGGTTGTTGGTTGTTGGTTGTTGGTTGTTGGTTGTTAGTTGTTAGTTGTTAGTTGTTGGTTGTTGGTTGTTGGTTGTTAGTTGTTAGTTGTTGGTTGTTAGTTGTTGGTTGTTAGTTGTTGGTTATTTGTTGACAGCTATTGGTTAACAAATAACAGATAACAGATAACAGATAACAGTCAACAGTCAACAGTCAACAGTCAACAGTCAACAAGACTTATTTTCCTACCATTCTTGCAGGGCGATCGCAATTCCCTCTCTCAATCCCGGTTCCAGATTGTCTTGCTTAACTAAACTTTCTAATTGCTGCCGAACCTCCGCCGCACCAAGCCGTTTGAGTGCTGCAGCGCCGTGCAGCCTGACGCTATTATCGCCGTCGCCTAACAATTGAATCAGCGCGTTTAGCGCTCTAATATCACCTAATTGTCCTAACGCTAAAGCTAAAGATTGTTTGATTTCGGGAGGCTGCACCGCCGGATAATTCCCCTCCAGCAAACCGATCGCAATTTCTGCAGCTTTTATTTTTAACTCCGGCTTTGACCCTCGCCCTAAAACAGCGGCAATTTCTTGACAAACAGCAGGATTAATGTTATCAATTTGTAAGGATTCGCTGGCATTTAGCACTCGATCGCTATTTGTGAATTCGCTCCGTTGTGCGTTAAAAACCGATCGCCCAATCAGCGCAGTTTGCAAATATTCTAAAGCAACAGCAGTTTCGCTCCAGCCTAGGGCGCGCACAGTTTCGATTTGCAATTCCAGGGGAGTTGCGGGGTTTCGCAGGAATTCAAATAAACTGTACGCTGCAGCATCGGTTTTCAGTCGCCCGATCGCGATCGCCGCTTGTTGGGACACTTCAAATCGGATGTCCCAAAGCAAAGGTTTGAGCAAATTAACTAAATCTAATTCTGCATCTAAATAAGCGCGAACTCCCAGAGCTCTCACCGCTTCTTTTCTAACTGATGTCGCCACATCTTTGAGTGCTTCTACCAGTACCGGCGGGATGCGGGAGTCGTGAAAACTACTCAAAGCCTCGATCGCAGCCAGCCGCACCGCAATTCTAGAGTCTTTGACTACACTCAACAGCGGGGCGATCGCTTCGGGGCGGCGAATTTGGGCGAGGGCTACTGTTGCAAACTGTCGCGAGTCTTCCTGCTGCAATAGAGTTGCTAGGGATTCTATAGCTGTCGGGCCGAAATTGGCGAGGGTTTGGGCCGCGATTTGGCTCAATTCTTCGTCGGAATTTTTGACTAATTTTACTAAAGCTGCAATCACTTCCGGGCGAGGGAACTTTCCGAGAATGCGGGCGGCAAACCACCTGGGTTCGGTGTCTGCGTCTTCGTCTTCGATCGCAGCAATTAAAGGTGCGATCGCGCTATTTCCCAGATTTGGCAATACCTTAGCAATTTCCCAGCGGTCTTGAAAATCCCCCCATTCCAAGGCTTGTATTGCTAAACTTACGGCTTGTTCTAAAAATATTTTTTCCTGTGGCTGGCTGCGGTTGGCTGTCACTTGCTGCAAGCATTCGACTACAATAGGCCAGTTTTGGCGATCGGCAGCGGCTTGCGCTTGTTCTAAAATATGAGACATAAATTTAATTTAGCTTCAAGAAGGTAGATGACAGCTAGCCCAGAAGCGCGATCGTCTCCCGCAATCTGTTGCTACAATTATCAATTATTTGAGATTTATGTCAATCCCTCACCCATGGTAAAATATAATTAAAACATTAAATCAATCCATTTAAATCATCAATTCGTCATATTCTTGAAACAAAAAACCAAATTCCCACCTAAATAAAAATAGATCTAATAAATCCCAATTAAATAAAGCCATTTCCTCCTTGGGTTCGCAGTGTGGACGAAATCCCGCACTACGAACCGTGACAGCATTAATTTTTTTCACCCAACTATTTGCCCATTTTCTAATGAAAAAAGCTCTCCTTTTAGTAAACCAGCACTCTCGAAGAGGGAAAAAACTATTATCTCAAGCCACTGCCAAATTAGAAGCACTTGGTTTTGAATTAATAGTAAAATCAACCGACAGCGCCAGCGAAATTTCCAACACAATTCGGAACCACCAAAATCAAGTCGAATTAGTCATCATCGGTGGCGGCGACGGCACACTCAACTGCGCCATCGAAGGTTTGATGGACGCTAAATTGCCCTTGGGTATTTTGCCGATGGGAACAGCTAACGATTTAGCCCGCACTCTCGGAATTCCTACAGATTTATCCGCAGCTATTCAAGTAATTGCCAGCGGTAAAATTCGGCTTATAGACATAGGTTGGGTAAACCAACAGCATTTTTTTAATGTAGCGAGTTTGGGATTGAGCGTCGAAATCACCCAGAGACTGACTAAAGATGTAAAGCAGCGCTGGGGAATTTTAGCTTATGCTTTGGCTGCTTTGCAGACAATTTTTAAATCGCGACCATTCAGAGCAGAAATCAAGGTAAACAACCAATATTTTAATGTAAAAACAATTCAAATTGCCATAGGCAACGGCCGCTACTACGGCGGCGGCATGACAGTTGCCGAAGATGCCACCATCGACGACAAGCGACTGGATTTGTACAGTTTAGAGACACACCATTGGTGGGAAATCATTGCTTTACTGCCAGCAATGAGGCAAGGAAATTATACCACTTGGCCGAAGGTTCGCGCCTTGCACGCTCAAGAATTTGAGATTAATACTAGCAAACGCCGTTCGATTAATACCGACGGTGAAATCACCACTCACACGCCTGCAAAATTCCGAGTGATTCCCCAAGCTTTAGCAGTTATAGCTCCTGTATAAGTTTGTAGTGATATCAATTCCGGTTGCACTCATATATAACTGTTGACAGTTGACTGTTGACAGTTGACTGTTGACTCGAAAAACTGAATGGTTGATTGTTAACTGTTGACTCGATTTTATTATTCCGATGCAACCAGAAACGATATGAGGATTTTATTCCTCTGATTTTGATACAGACTAAAGTCCTCACTACAAACCCAATTACTGACCAAATTAATAATCGCCTCCCGCGCCGTATTGCCACGCTTCAACTAATCGGTTAAAATAAAATTTCTGTTCTGCAGACAAATTTTTAACCTGCGGTTCTACCGCTTTCCCTAACGGCTGCAATCCCGTATAAATTCCTAAATTTACATAATGAACCATCCAATCAAGCAAATTAGCTATTCCCACCTGCGGAATGATTTTCATCACTAATCCAGGATGACTAATTGCTGTTTTAAACAGGGTTTTTGACAAAGCCGGAAATAACACAATATCCTGCAGAAACGGTTTGAGTACCGGTTCTCCCAACTCTTCCATTACCTGAAATACAGCAGCCAACAGTTGATTGATTTGATTGGGATCTATTTTTTGATTCATCGCAGCACTCATCGAACGCTGAAACAACCAGGTGACAGATAGATTCGGCTGATACGGTTGCAAAAGTGCAAGGGATTTTTTGTCTAAACTCTCGCTTGTCAAAGCTTCGTCAATTCCGAGGGTCAATCGTTTGAGGTGGCGCACCATTGCGCCGAAACCGCCGAAGCTGAGGGGCGATTGGCTACCGCTACTGTCTCCGACTGGAAGTATGCGATTCCAAGGCATTTTTAGAGGACTTTGGCGATAGCAGGGAAAGAATCCGTAGAGTGCTCTTTGGAATTTTAACTGTTCGAGTTTGACGTTTTGATATTGGGGCAGCAAGCGCAAATATTCTTCAAATAATGTTTCTAAACTGAATCTTTCTGTGTCAGCGTCTATATAGGTAAATAAGTAAGTAGTGCGCCCGTCTCTGGCTGGAAATGCTTCCCAAAAGTATTGGCACTGATTTTGCATTGGGGTGAAGGATGCAAATATGTCGCCGGTTTCGTTTTTGGGATATCCTTGGGCGCAAGTGCCGACTACTAAACATACTGCGTCGGGTTTTTTCCCTTGTCTGGCTTGGCGGACAATGGGGGAAAAATGTCCCATTGCGTCTAAGAATAATCTGGTTTTAAATAAATTTTCGGCTGTCGGTAAATCTGTAATTGCCGCTTCTACTGCGACTCCGTTGGGGTGAATTGTTGCTGTTTTAAATGGTGTGTTTTCAAATAGTTTGCCTCCGGCTTGGAGAAATTTTTGTTTGAGGGTTTCGAGGAGGTAAACTGGGTCTATTCCGATGTTTAGTACGTCGCGCACCCAAATGTCGGGGGTGTTGGCAAAGCTGATGCGGGCTGGGTTGTATTCGGTGGCTATTGCTTTGTCTATTTCAGCAGCAGTCAGCAAATTTAGTTCTAAGAATGCGTCTAATTCTTTGCGCGAAATGTTCCATTCTTGGTCGCGCCCTCGCAGGATGCCGCGTTCGAGTAGGGCTACTCGCCAACCCCGCACGGCTAAGGCTGTTCCGATGAGTATTCCTAGGGTTCCGCCGCCGATAACTATGTCGAAGTCGAGGGTTTCGAGGGGTTGTTGGTTGTGCTTGACTGCTTGGGGTGCTGGTGCGGTGTTTTGTTTGAGGTTGTTCCAGAGTCGATCGACCTTTTGCAGGCCTTCAAGGGCATTTCCCGGCACTTGGGAGAGGATTTGTTCGGTGAGGGACATCGGGTTTTAAGATTGAAGAGCGGTGGATTTTCTATAATTTAGCTTAGATCGATATTTCAGAGAGTTTTAGGGCTGATGTGGGGCCAAAAACCCGGTTTCTAGGAGTTTTGGGCTTAACGATAAATCACGCCAGAAACCTGGTTTCTGATAAGTAGGGTGCGTCAGCTACAACTATTTTGGCGACAAACCAAGAATCTCATGCTGACGCACGCCCGGAATTAAATCAAGGGTGCGTCAGCATGAGACTTTTTCGGCACGATTTTAAGATGTCAAAACTGACGCACCCTACCATTTTTGTTGCAGTTCAATCAGCGGTGCTTAATTCTTCTACTTGCAGTCGATCGCACAAAATTGGTTCGCACGCCACACCACCAGTCTCTGCGGCTGTCCAAATTTCTAATTTAGCTTCCGGTACCGCTTCAAACAAAAAACGTTCTCCCGGAAACACCGTCCGCTCAAAATACCAATTAGGAATATTTGTAATTCGAGCAATTTGCACTTTGCTAGTATTGTTGAGATACCAACACAAAATGCGCGTATTAGGTTCGGCAATCACCTCATTCATTGTCAAATTCATTTTTTTTACTTGTTTGTGAAATTGTGTAATCCATCGGCTGCTCGCCCGATCTTAATATAACATATTACAATAAAAAATAAACATACTTTGGGTATATTAATAAATGCCTCTGGGGGAAACATTGCCTTTTTCTACCTGTTCCCAAGAAGGTGCAAAAGGCGACATTGCTAAGGTGCAAGATTTCCATCCTCCCCTCACAGGTGCATTCAACAATTGACAGTGACCAACCGATCCTTTTGGATCTTTGTAGTAACAGCAAAAAGCGCATTTAGAAATAGAAGTGCAGGGCGGATCGCTAGTTACAAGAATGGATTCGCTGTGAAGGTTCTGGCGTTTGAGAGTTAGAGTTTCCATCGATATCTTTTTCAAATCTTCAATCTCAAGTATGACAGCCGGATTTCAGTCGCTGCGTCTACCTCAAGGCTTAGTTCGATTTTAAGTTTTGTTTAGGGATCGATAGAAAACATATCTTTTTTGACGGAATCAAACTAGGGAGCAATTAATTTTTCTCTAATTTTAATTTGCTGCCCTGGCTCGATCGCCCTCGGTTACTGTCTGAGGGAGTACAGCTCAGAGGCCAGTTAGTTATCCTTGCCTAGCTGGCTGAACAAATCGGCTAAAATTGTATTGGAAAATAAAAAACCTTCAGGATCGCTCAACCTCAAATTTCCTGAAAGCGGCAGTTTCGCGCCTTCGGCTAAAGTTGCGTCAAGCGGATCTATTCCGTAGGAAATCTCCCGATCGGCTGTCACGATTTCCACCCATCGCAGCCGCCAGTAGGGTTGCAAACAATCCCAAATTCGATCGACTGTTTGCTGCGTAAACTGTTGAGTCAGCGCCGAAAGGCTAACTCCTTCTGTTAAACGCAAGCCTAGCATCAGCGTTTCTAACAAAATGTCATTTTCTGAGACTTGAACATTTTGATCGAGTGCTGGGTAAATATCCTGCGGGGTTTCCTCTCCTGTTTTTGGGGTGGCTGCTGAAGCGATCGCACAGATCGATCGCACCCACTGATAATATTCTTGAGTTTTGCGAGGTCTTGTCAACCTCCGCCCTTGCACGTAACTCGCCGCCCCCATTCCCAAACCGTAATAAGGGCGATTTTCCCAATAGACGCGGTTGTGGCGGCACTGATAACCGGGCTTAGCGTAATTAGAAATTTCGTAATGTTCGTAGCCAGCCCCAGTCAAAATCGATCGCGCCAAACGGTACATTTCAGCAGCAGTTTCATCTGCCGGTAGCGGCTGCGCGCCTGCTTCAAAGTAGCGCCCGAAGGCCGTTCCAGGCTCAACAATTAAGTCGTAACTCGACAGGTGAGTCGGGCCAATTTCTACCGCCGATTTAAGGGAAGTTTCCCACTGTTCTAAAGTTTGGTGCGGCAGTCCCGAAATTAAATCTAAACTGAAATTGACAATCCCGGCCGATCGCACGATTTCTACTGCTTCAAAAATTTCTGCCACAGAGTGCGATCGTCCGCAAGCTTGCAGCAATTCATCCTGAAAAGCTTGCACTCCCAAACTAACTCGATTTACTCCCGCCGCTACATATCCCCGCAACTGTTCTAAAGTAAAAGTACCGGGGTCTATTTCTATAGAAATTTCCGCCCCAGCAGCAATCCCAAATTTGCCGTCTAGAGTCTCTAAAATATGGCTCAACTGACTGACAGAAAGCAGCGAAGGCGTGCCGCCACCAAAAAAAACTGTTTTCAGAGATGCGCCTAAATTTGGAGTTGCTTGAATTTCTTCACACAGTGCGGCAACGTATTGCACGATTGTGCCGGAATTTTCGCCATTTTTGCGATCGCCCACCACAAAAACCGGAAAATCGCAGTAGTAACAGCGGCGGCGACAAAAAGGTACGTGCAGGTAAGCCGAACTCGGAATGCCGGAATTTGCCGCTTGGCCGCTTTTTTTGAATTCAAATGTTAAATAATCTGTAGTAGCGTTCATTACTCTTTTGCCACAATTGCCAGTTCAAATCTCAAGCTTTAATTAAAGCATCATTAATAATTATGTATATTATGACAGTTTCTCAGCAATAAAGGTCTGGGTTCGATAGGCTATTTTAGTTGCACCTCCTATCGGTGGCGATCGGCAGAAATTCCCGAATAGCCAGAGATTCCTGTATTGGTATCTGGTAGATGCCCTCGGCAGACCTCGCTAAATCTAACTCTTGCTCGATCGCGCATCCCCTTCACGGTAGAGGCGCGAAATATAAGTTCATTAAAATTTATGAATCAAGATAGCGATATCCGACCGCAACGTCGGAAAAAACTATCAGCACGGGAAAGATATAATGTAAACAAATTCATTAACCTAGAACTAATGCTAGACGCAATCATAATAATCTCATTCATAATCGCAGGCGGAGGCATCGGCTATTACGGAGTCGAGCTGCTACCGAACAACCTGCTGGAGCAAGTTACAAATATACAAGGTTTAAGTTCCGTACTAGGCTCGTTTGGAGCATTAATCGGCTTCGTGTTCGGATTAGTGGCTCAAACAACCTATCGGCGCGTAGAAAAAAGAGTCCGGGATATGCCGGTGGAGATGCTGCTGACGCGGGCGATCGGCTTAATCATCGGACTGCTAGTAGCCAACTTAATGCTGGCTCCGCTGTTCCTGCTGCCAATTCCCCGCGAATTCGGCTTTATCAAACCCCTAGTCGCAGTATTGGGTAGCGTCATGTTCGGCTTCACAGGGGTCGGCTTGACAGAAACCCACGGCCGTGCTTTCCTGCGCTTGATCAACCCCAAAAGCTTAGACACGGTGTTGGTAGCCGAAGGAACTTTCAAACCAGCCTCTGCCAAAGTAGTCGATACAAGCTGTATAATTGACGGCCGGATTGAAAACCTGCTAGAAACAGGTTTCCTCGAAGGTCAAATTATTATTCCGCAATTCGTGCTCCAAGAACTGCAACTCGTAGCCGATTCCGCCAACGATCAAAAGCGAGTGCGCGGGCGTCGCGGCTTAGATGTACTCAACCGCATCAAAGAAACATATCCAGAACGGATTCAAATTCACTCGGCTGACTACGAAGATATTGCCACAGTCGATGCCAAATTAGTCCGCTTCGCCTTAGATATCGACGGCATTTTGCTCACCAACGATTACAACTTATCGAAAGTAGCTACCGTCCAAAAACTGCCGGTTTTGAATATCAACGATTTGACTCATGCAGTGCGCCCCACTTATTTGCCGGGAGATACAATCGAACTAAAAATCCGCAAAGAAGGCAAAGAACCCTCTCAAGGAATCGGTTACTTGGACGACGGCACAATGGTAGTCGTAGAAGCAGGAAGCAGCTACGTCGGTGCCGAAGCCAGAGTCGTAGTCACCAGCGCCCTGCAAACTAGCGCAGGCCGCATGATATTCGCCCGTCCTCAAGAATCCGTTATTGTTTGAAACCCAGAAACAATGACCACGGCAATCAGAATCAAATATTGCGATCTTTCCAATCTGCCCTGACTCTCTACCGCGCCCGGTATGACGAATCGGGGCAGTGGTTTTTTGTGTGTCTTAAATGTTGGGAATCGGCAAGTAAAAACAATCCTTTTTACTTCTACCGCGGCCCTTGGAAAGCTACCAAGAAAAAATAGCAATTAGCAGCTTGTTCTTCTTTTCTTTTCCTTCGCGTCCTTTGCGTCTTCGCGGTTCAATCATATCAATATCAGTGATTCAGGAGTAATTAAAATCAACCAATCTCGATCGCATCTTCATACAAAGCCTCGATCGCACAGCTAAAATTAACACTCTTTAACTCAATTTCTTGCCCTTGAGTGTAAGGATAAAGCACCCAAAAACCCTCTGCATTTCGTCTAAAACACTCTACACTAACTCTTTCTTGATTGATTAATACATACTCTTGCAAACTTTAAGAAGTGCGGTCATCGGCAAATTTTTCACCTCTGTCAAAAGCCGCTGTTGTCGGCGATAAAACTTCCACAATTAAGCGCGGGTAGCGAATGAAATCTTCATCAGCATTTTTGTCTCGTTCATCACAACTAACCGCTACATCGGGATAGTAATAGAAATTTGATGCCTCAATCCGAACTTTCATATCTGCCATATAAGTTATGCAGCCACTTCCTCGAAGATGATTTCTCAACAGTGCAAACACATTTCCCGAAATGATAACATGAGCTTTGCTTGCCCCTGCCCTTGCATAGATTTCACCTTGCCTGTACTCGTGTTTGATAGGACTGACTTTCTCGCCTGCTAAATAATCTTCAGGAGAGACATAGGTGTCGCTTTTACCTGCAATCATATAATTTTGCGGTTGGTGAGGATTACACTATTATAGCCGTAGCTTGCGGGGCCCAACGCCATCGCCCTTGTTCACCTTTCCCCCAAACTTTTAACGTCGGCGCGGGGCCGGAAGCCTCGCGGTATTGCCATTTTGCGGTTGCGGTTTTTCTTGCAGCTTCATCGTCAAACTAACCCGCTTTAACTTCTCATTCACCTCCAAAACCCGCACTTTCACAACTTGTCCGACTTTCACAATCTGTTTCGGATCGTCTACAAAGCGATCGGCTAATTGAGAAATATGAACCAAACCATCTTGGTGCACTCCCACATCAACAAAGGCTCCAAAGTTAGCTACATTCGTGATGATGCCTTCTAATTCCATCCCCACTTGCAAATCGGAGATTTCTTTAATTCCAGCTTGGAAAGTGGCATATTTAAACTCGGCACGCGGGTCTCTTCCCGGTTTTTCGAGTTCGGAAATAATGTCTCGGAGTGTCGGTTCTCCGACTTTCTCTGTGACATATTTTTTAATATTTACAGTCTTGATTTTTTCCGATATTTGTGTTATTCCTGTCAGCGGCAAGTCTAAATCCTTGGCGATCGCCTGCACGACAGCATAACTTTCGGGATGAACTGCTGTATTGTCCAGGGGGTTTTCGCCGCCGCGAATGCGGAGAAAGCCGGCGGCTTGTTCAAAAGCTTTTGGGCCGAGTTTGGGAACTTTCAAGAGTTGACGGCGATTTTTAAACGCGCCGTTTTCGTTGCGGTAATTGACGATATTTTTAGCAACTGTTGCCGTCATTCCTGATACAAAGGTCAGCAGTTCTTTGGAGGCTGTGTTTAAGTCAACTCCGACATAGTTAACGCAGCTTTCGACTGTTTCGTCGAGTTTCTTTTTGAGCAGTTTTTGGTCAACGTCGTGCTGGTATTGACCGACTCCGATTGATTTCGGGTCGATTTTTACAAGTTCGGCTAAAGGATCTTGCAAGCGCCTTCCGATGCTGACTGCGCCCCTGACTGTGATGTCGAGGTCGGGAAATTCGGCGATCGCCACATCGCTTGCTGAATAAATCGATGCGCCGGATTCGTTCACCATGACTTTAATCGGTTTTCTGTCCATTTCGGCCAAAACTTCCGATACAAACTCGTCTGTTTCGCGGGAAGCTGTACCGTTGCCGATCGCGATTAATTCAATTTTATATTTTTCAATTAAATGCTTGACAATTTTACCAGCTTGCTGTCGCTGAGCTGCGGCTTGGTGCGGGAAAATTGCTTGATATTCCAAAAATTGCCCGGTTTCGTCGAGGGCGGAAACTTTGCAACCGGTGCGAAATCCAGGATCGATCGCCAGTGTGGGTTTCATTCCCGCCGGCGCCGACAGCAGCAACTCGCGGAGGTTGGTTTCAAAAGTGGCGATCGACTCGATATCAGCGGCGGCTTTGTTGTGCGATCGCACTTCCGTAATCAAGGAAGTCTTCATCAGTCGGTTGAAAGCATCCTTCAATGTCGATCGATAAAACTCCTTAACTGCTGCTATCTTAGTTCTAATTTCCTGAGATTCCAAATAAGCCATCACCGCCGATTCATCAAAGGCCAAGTCTAAATCTAAAACCCCCTCCGTTTCCCCGCGAAACAGCGCTAACATATTGTGCGACTGAACGCTTCTCGCTGCAACTTGGTAATTGCGGTACATTTCAAATTTAGTGCTTCCTTCCGGGAAATCATCTTTAATTTTCGAGACAAAAACCCCAGTTTTCATCAAAAAATCTCGCAAATAAGCTCTATATTCAGCTTGTTCAGAAACCGCCTCGGCCAAAATATCCCCAGCACCTTTGAGAGCTTCTTCTGAAGTTTTTACTCCCTTTTCTTCCGACACATATTTGCTAGCTTCCGCTGCGATATCGGCCGGTTGAGCAGTCGGCTTGTTCAGAGACTTAATAAATTCTGTCAGCGGTTCCAAACCTTTTTCTCTAGCAATTGTCGCCCGCGTCCGCCGCTTGGGTTTGTAAGGCAGATAAAGGTCTTCGAGTTCGTTTTTTTGCAAGCACGATTCAATTTTAGCTTGCAATTCCTCCGTGAGTTTGCCCTGGGAGGCGATCGTCTCCAAAATCGACTTTTTACGGTCTTCAATTTCCGTCAAATAAGTAAAGCGATCGGAAATATCCCGCAAATGAATTTCGTTGAGGGAATCGGTACGTTCTTTGCGGTAGCGGGCAATAAACGGAATAGTTGCGCCCTCGGCGAAAAGTTCCAGAGCATTATTGACTTGGGAGAGATTGATGTCAAGTTCTTGAGCAATCAGTTGAGGAATGTTGAGCATAGTACAGAATTTTGGGTCAGTCAATTTTAGATTTTAGATTCACTTCACGGAAGAAGGTAAAAAGGTTTCCAATAAAAGTTTGAAAGGTGTTGGCGATTGTCTTGCCACTATTAAAGTTATTTTAGCATAAATCTAGTATTTTTTCAAAATTACCAGTCAAAATCAGACTAAAGTCCTGCTTCTAACTCCCAAAGAGGACTCGCCTTCCCACCGAGCAAACCGGTTCGTAGTGATGAATTCAGTCCTTCTTGTCACAAGTTTACATTCAGAAATTCAGTCCTTATTATAACTCCTAAAAATTACTTTTTCCCTACTTTTTACACAGGCTCGTAGTGATGAATTCAGTCCTTCTTGAGACTCCCATAAAAAAACAAGCTTCTCCCTACAAAAAAAATAATATTTAACAATAGTTTGATTAATTAAGCTTATTTATTGCTAACACTATTTGCAGTCAACTCATCGGCGTAAGGTGACTGATGCAAATAAGCCTTACCCGCAGAACCAAAAAGTTGCAGTTTGCCAGAAATCACCGATCGCATAGCATCGATCGCCTTTTGCATAACTTCCAACAAATCAGGATCTGACAAAGAATTGCTAGTTTTTAACACCTCCATATAAGCATCGCGAACTTCCGTATTCACATTAAACTTAGATACGCCTAATTTAATAGATTGATTGATCATCGATTCTGGCAAACCGCTAGCGCCGTGCAACACTAACGGCACCGAAACAGAAGCCCGGATTTTTGCCAAACGCGGAAAATCGAGTTTCGGTTCGCTGAAATATTTGCCGTGAACGTTGCCAATTGTTACCGCCAGAAAATCCACCTTAGTTGCTTGAATAAACTCTACAGCTTCCACTGGATCTGTCATTTTAGCCGCTTTTTCTTCGATTGTCAAACCATCTTCTGTGCCGCTAATTCGACCGATTTCTGCTTCAACCACCGCACCGTTAGCGTGGGATAATTCAGTCATTTTGCGAGTAAATATTAAGTTTTGTTCGTAGGACAAAGGAGAACCGTCAGCCATAATTGACTTGATGCCGGCGGCTAGGGCGAGGTGAATATCTTTTTCTGAGGTGCTGTGATCTAAGTGTACTGCGATCGGGACTAAAGACTTGCGCGCGGCTTCCATGCAAAGCGCGACTAAAGGCGATTTTCCGTATTTGAGGGCGCTGGGGTGAAGTTGCAGCATCGCAGGACTTTGCAGCGCTTCGGCGGCATCGATGACGGCTTTTACTCCTTCGAGATTGTACACGTTAAAAGCGCCGATCGCATAAGCGTTTCTCCGGGCCGTGTTCAGCAATTCGCTAGTTGAGGCGAGCATAAATACCTGACTTAAAAAAAAATTAGAAGGAAGATGGAAGAAGTCATTAGTCATTAGTCATTAGTCATCAGTCATTAGTCATCAGTCATTAGTCATTAGTCATTAGTCATTAGTCAACAGTCATCAGTCATTAGTCATCAGTCATCAGTCATCAGTCATCAGTCATCAGTCATTAGTGCTATCGCCTCCGAGCTTTCCGTACAACGTCATCAGGAAGAAAGAAGCCCTAGGGTGCGGATACATCGACAATTCCTAAACAAACATCGACAATTTCACAGCGACGCACCTTATACAATAGTTATTGTATGGTGCGTCAGGGCTGAATATTTTGACAAAAAACTAATAATTTTCCCTCTGACGCACCATACAACTTTATGCACTATTTTTGTGCATTACCAGCGTGCAAGCCACACTCTTTCATCGTCGATTCTTCCCACCACCAACGACCTTCGCGTTCGAGTTGGTTGGGCAATACTGGTTTGGTACAAGGTTCGCAACCAATGCTGACAAAACCGCGTTCGTGCAACTTGTTGTAAGGCACTTCCAAAGCACGAATGTATTCCCAAACTTCTGCCGAAGACCAATTGGCTAAGGGGTTGAATTTAATTAATTCACGGTCGGGAGTTGAAAAAGCACCGTCAACTTCAATGACCGGAATACCGTTGCGGGTACTGGGGCTTTGGTCTTTGCGCTGACCTGTAATCCAAGCATCGAGGGTATTCAATTTCCGGCGCAGCGGCTTGACTTTTCGCACGCCACAGCATTCTTTGTGACCGTCTTCATAAAAACTAAACAATCCCTTTTCATCTACTAGGGCTTGTACTTCTGCTGCATCGGGAAACATTACTTCTAACTTAATACCGTAATGTTTTCTGACGGCATCTAAAAACTGATAGGTTTCTGAGTGCAATCGTCCGGTGTCTAAAGTGAAAACGCGGAAGTTTTTGGTGATTTTCGAGGCCATGTCGATCAGAACTACGTCCTCGGCACCGCTGAAAGAAATTGAGATATTGTCAAAATTTTCTAGGGCGAATTTGATAATTTCTCTGGGTGTTTTTTGACTGTATTCTGCTTCAAGGGCGGCAATGTTGAGATTTCTTTGGATGGCAACCATATTTTCGGGTTTTCAGTGTTCTTTTCCTCTAGCCCCTGATTATAGCCGATCGCAGTATCTATCTCACTGATTAATTTGACGGCATCTGGCGGCAGTCTTTTCGGCTGTACCCGCGAGGAGAGATCGAGGAGGACGATCGCCCGTTTGTGGCAATTTCGGTCAACCCAAAATATTCTACCGGGGAAAATATGACTGTCGCACAGTTCGCCCAGGTTTGTAGTGAGGAATGTGAGTCCTTCTTGATTTTTGCGGACTCGCATTCCTCACTACCAACTGATTAGTCGCAATCGTTATGACAAAGATTCCATTTCTTTTTGCCACTTTTTTAATAAAACTTCGCGCTCTTTTTGTTCTTGAGGTTCCGGCATTCTCAAGCCATTTGTAGCATCATATTTACCGTAATACTGCGACATTCCCTGAAAAGATTTAGTCCCCTCATTGGGCAGAATATTTTTCTGTTTTAGCCACTTTTCACAGGAACTCTGCCACATAAAAACGCGATCGTGCACTTCGCCACCTAATTTTCTGATGCGCTTAATTGAAAGTTCTTTTTTGACAAACAACAGCCGATCGCTCTCTTTACTGCGCCCAATTAACCGAATTTCCGCCCCGGTGCCCCGCAAAAACTCGATCGCACAATACTCCTCCAATTCAAAAATGCAGACCTCAGTTGGAGGAGCGCCCTCCTCTGGTAAGATATCCACATCAAACTGCAACTGGTAGCCGATCGCGCTCACAGACGACTGCGGCAAAAGCAACCGCACCCGCTTCAGGCGATCGCTATAATTTGCCCAAAAATCTCGGCGCTCCTCCAACTGCTTAATTTCCGCATCAGACAGCCGCAGCATCCGCGCCACCAAATCAATTGTTTTCTGGAAATAACTGTAATTTAGTGCGCCAATCCATCGAATCAGCGACTCTCGGGCGGGAGCCGAAACTAACTGCAATTTGGGATAATATTCATCTCGCACCCACTCAACCAATTTCGGCCTTTGATTTTTGAGAATATCGCTCGAAATTTTCACTAACAACTCTTCAACTGCTGCAAGTTGCGGCGCTGGTGGCATTTCCTTCAAGCACCTAAGCAGCCATTCTACGCCCGACAAATCGGAAACCTGATTTTTAGCAAAAATTCCGGCAAGATGTACTTGAGCGCGATCGACTGCGGGAATTGTGGCGGGTAACTGAGCTTTTGCTAATAGCTCCGTTGGGGTTTTGAGATATTGCCAACTGAGTTTTGCTAGCTCGTAATCAGAGTTATCGCGAGTCAGGATTTTAATAATTTGTACTGGTAAAGCATCGATACCCGCCGCCGTGCTGGCAAATTCGGCAAAGCACTCTACCAAAGAGCGATCGAGCACCGGAACATTGCTAGAAACAGGATTTTCTAACTGGTGGCTGTGGTGCAGAGCCAAGCGCCACAGCAACTGCTGTTTCAGGCGGACATTGTTTTGAGCTACCAGCCAAATAGCTTGGGATATTTCTGGGGCGCGATCGGGGTTTTTGGTATCCCATTCAGCTTTAGCCCAGAGACAATAAGTCCATTCCAGAGGAGTAATGCTGTCACCTCGCTCGTTCTGAATATCTGCTATAATTTCAGTCATCCCTCGCCGCGATATCCCTTTCACTTCAGGTACATTGGGCTTATTTTTCTGGGTAAAATTGCCAGCGTTTTTTATTTTTTCTGGTTGTTGCTGGCTGGGGATTGAAGGGAGTTTAATCTCGCTAAACTGAACGCTCATATTTATAAATTTATCCCAATTAAATTACTGAATTAGCATTTTTTATTTGGTGGCGCATCAACGGAGATTTTTTTGATAATCATTTCAGGGGAGTGCGCGCGAGCGAGTTGAAAAAGCTGGTTTTGGCGATCGCCAGCGCGTCAGCCCTTGTATAGCAGTATTTTACACAACTTTTGATATTAAGGGAAGATGCTACTGGGAAAAATGCCTCGATTGCGTAGGATTCTTTCTTTCGGTAGAAGTCAATTAAGCTGGTTTGCGGTTTAGCACCCCTGTCCTATCAAAATTAAAGGTAAAAAGTGCGATCTCGGCCGATGTAAAAATCTCCATCTTAGGTACCATAGACTAAATATTTAAAATGTTATTAAATTAACTGTACGCGATAAGAAGTTATCAGTTAAGAGAACTTGCCAGCACAACCTACCGCAGCAAATATCTATCGCGCCATAAATTTTAATGTAGATCGCCCCGTGCAGTATCCTGTAGCTTTTTCGCCCCAAGTTTGGGCAACTCGCAGTATTTTTCAACTCTGGCAAATTATGTTAAATTTAGTCCCCGATTTCCCCAACAACCAACTGCGAATTATCGAGTCCGCACTACCAAAATCGATTAACAAACTGTCGCGGTATAACTTAAAAATTTGCTCAACTTTGCTGGATTGGAAATTTGAGCGATCGGGTTCGTCAATAGCCTGTCTGGTTAATGAAAAGTGCGGTAATTTGCGAGTAATTATTGAAGTTTAAATTTGGCAACTAATAGTGGATAATTTCAAATCCCAAATCCCAATTGCCAAATTCCTCAAAATCCGTTTGCATCTCGTATATTGTTGGTTAACTAAACTTTTTTCTGCCCGCAGCGGCAGTGCGATCGGCTATATTGTATTTAGAAGTGAATTAATTTGTTCGGTGGCGGGGTGCAGCCAAACAACCATAGCTTTCGCGGGGCGAAACTCATCGCGCCAGCTTCTCAATCCTGAATTGTCGGCTGTCAACAACAGCAAGGAAGTATGGAATTATGTCAAAAATTTTAGTAGTAGACGATGTTCCCAGCGAACTCGAAATCATCTGTCGCATTCTTCAAGATGCCGGAATGGACGCGATCCGGGCTAGCGACGGCGAAGAAGCGATCGCCCTGATCCGAGAAAAACCCCCGGATCTTGTGGTTTTAGACGTAGTGATGCCGCGAATGAACGGATTTGAAGTGATCAGAGAATTGCGGGGCGATCGCGCAACTGCCAACTTACCAGTAGTATTTTGTACTCATAAAAACACCGACATTGATAAAGCTTGGGGAACCGATTTAGGTGCAGACGCTTACGTCAGCAAACCCTTTGAACCTCAGCAACTCGTCAACATCGTGCAGCGCCTGCTTTCTGCCTAAACACAATATATAGCCTTCATTAACTCTCACAAAAAACATTATAGCTAGAAACCCCGTTTTATTGAAAAAACTGGGTTTCACAATTTCTTAAAATTTTTACTTTTAATAATAATCGCAAGTTGATTTATTGTCAAATCCGCGATTTATTTAATATAGTGTCTGGTCGATTAACGGAGTTCGGATTGGTTCCTATACCAAACTGAAGTCCGCACTGCGAAACGTTTTTGTTGCGCTCGTAGACCGGAGATATAACACCTGTTTTGCATTTATATCATCTCCGATCGAATCACTATACTAAGATTAGTTTGAGTTCGGAATGCAAGTCCTCAGATGATGCGGACTCCCATTCCTAACGATCGAACCTTTTTTATTTGGATAATTGACCGGACAAGATATTACACAAAGTGCGATCGCTATAGGTATAAATCTCGGAATCTGGACGATCGCACTCCTCAAAGACGGTTTTTGCCCTCTCGTGAGATGCTCCCCTTTCCTGGCACAGCAAAATCCTAATTTGTAAGCTAGACTATAAACAAAAAATCTACAATGAAAGCAACTGCTCCCACCGTAGCGGGGAATCAGACAAGTCGAACAAAACAATTTCTTATCTTCGCTCAAGGAGACAGTCTGTTCGCCATAGAATTAGAGGCTGTGCGAGAAGTGCTTTCCCTCAGCGAACAACCGATTTCCCCGGTTCCCAACACCCTGCCGTTTTTGCTGGGATTAACCAACTTGCGGGGCGAAATCTTAGCAACCGCAGACTTCGGAGGGTTTGCAGGTATCGAACCGGTTGACACTCACCACCCAAGCAGCCGCATTTTAGTGGTGGAAGCGCCAGATCCCCGAGACGTGAGATTGTCGAAGATGCGGATGGGATTGGCCGTCTCCCGCGTCGAAGGAGTTTTATCTCTAAATCCCGATCGCACTGTCTCGGCGATAGATGTCAGCCCTGACTTAGCTCCTTTTTTGAAAGGTTTGTACAATTCCGACGGACGCTTGCTCATGATAGTCGATGTCGAAGCCATCGCCCATTCCGAACGCTGGTAAGTAGAAGTCATTAGTCATTAGTCATTAGTCATTAGTCATTAGTCATTAGTGCTGTCCTCCCCTCATCGAACGTCCAACGTCATCAGGAAGAATGCTATAACGGCGAAGCTGAGCGGGTGAAAAGAAGGAAGAAGGAAGAATATGGAGTAAATCTAAAATCTAAAATCTAAAATTGATCGTTCCATCGCCTGCAGTTAACTTGCCAACTATAAATTTTATGATCAAATTGTTCTATAGCTCGATCGCCACGACATTCACCCTCACATTACCTGACTTCTCTCCATCGATGCTAACTGGGATTGCCAATTGCATCATTTCTTTGTGTTATTTTGCGATCGGCTTCCTGATCGGCTTAGGTTTGTGGCGAAACCGTCAATTTGGGTTTGACATCTTCGCCACAGTCACAGCAGGCATATTTTTGAGTTGCGCTTTCGGACACAGCGGCCACGCCGCCGAATACTTGGGACTGCCGCACTCCCCGGTGGCGCAAACTATCTCCGATTGGATGACTGTCATTCCGGCGATCGCATTTTTGAGCTTGTCCAACCGCTACCAATTCTTAGTAGGTTCCACCCAAATTCTCAAGTCCAAAAAAGCAACAGAACAAGCCCTCAGCCAAACTACTCAGCGATTTCAAGCCATCTTCGACCAAGCTTTTCAAATCATCGGATTATTAGAGCCAGACGGTACTTTGATCGAAGCAAATCGGACAGCGCTAGAATTAGGCAACTTCCCAGAATCACAAGTGCTGGGACAGAAATTTTGGCACACACCTTGGTGGGCAGCATCCTCAACCAACCAGCAGCGAATAAAAACCAACATTCAACAAGTCTCTACCGGCCAAATTGTGCGGGAAGAATACGAAATCACAGGCTTCAATAACCAGTTGATAGTAATGGATCTATCCTTAAAACCCCTGTTAGATGAAACTGGACAAGTCTATCAAATACTTGTAGAAGGCCGCGAAATTACCAAACGCAAACAAACAGAAGCGGCCTTGCAACAGCTAACGGCAGAACTAGAGCAGCGAGTCCAGGAAAGAACCGAGCAAATTTCGCAAACTAACGCCCAATTGCAACAAGAGATTCGCGATCGCACCGTTGTTCAAGAGCAATTAAAAGCTTCGGAACAATTTTTAAACAATATCCTCAACACCATCCCCGACCCGATTTACGTCAAAGATGAACAGCACCGATGGTTAACATTAAACGATGCCTTTTGTCAATACATCGGTTACAGCCGAGAAGAACTAATTGGCAAAGCTTACCGCGACTTTTTGCCGAAAGAAGAAGCAGACATATATGAAGAAAAAAATCAATTAGTCTTTTTGGCAAATACGAGCATTGAAACCCAAGAAACTATCACAAACCCAGCCGGAAATACCCAGTTTTTCTCCGTCAAAAAATCTACCTTTGTAGATGCCTCCGGCAGCAAAGTCCTCGTTTGCGCGATTCGAGAAATCACCAAGCGCGTGGAAATGGAAGAACAAATGCGGCAAACACTGGCAAAAGTAGAAAATTCCCAACGTTTGCTGCGGACAGTAATTGACGCCACCCCAGACTGCATCTTCGTCAAAAATCAAGACCGCCGCTACGCGCTAGTCAATGCAGGTTTCGCCGCCGCCTTCGGCAAAACTCCAGCAGAAATTATCGGCAAAGATGATTTAGAGCTCGGCATCGGGGCCGATCGCATCTTCAGCAACACCCACGCCCAAACAGACTCCCAAAACCAAATCCAAAACTTCCGCGCCGACAACAAAAACGCGCCGGCCTCCAACGAATCCGCCACCTTAGCCGACGGCAAAATACACGTATTCGACACCCAGAAATTGCCGCTCAAAGATGCAGAAGGCAATACTATAGGAATGCTCGGCTTCGCCCGCGATATCACAGAAAGCCGCGAATCCGAACAGCAGCTACTGCGGCTCAAGGCCATCCTAGAAGCGACAACAGACTGGGTAGGGATGACAGACTCCCAGCAGCACACCATTTATCTCAACCGCGCGGCCAGGGAAATGTTAAAAGTTGGCGAGGAGGCAAATTTAGCCGAAGTCAGCATTTCCGACGTGACATCGCCCAAAAGTGTCGATACTATTATGAACGTCGGCATCCCCGCAGCTTGTCGGGATGGAGTTTGGAGCGGCGAGACAATTTGGCAGACTTTAGAAGGCGAAGAAATACCGGTTTCTCAAGTAATTATTGCTCACAAATCCGACAGCGGAGAAGTTGAATTTATGTCAACGATCGCCCGCAACATCACCAACCGCAAGCGCGCGGAACAAGCCTTGCAGCAGAACTTGCAAATGCTCGACCTAGCCAGCGATGCTTTGATTATTCGAGAGCTAGACGGCACGATCGATTACTGGAACCAGGGCGCTGAGAAAATATACGGCTGGAAAAAGCAAGAAGCTTTAGGAAAAGTTACTCACAGCCTGTTTGATACGAGATTTACCCAACCTTTAGCATCAATTTTAGAACAGCTAGAACAGCAGAATTATTGGGAAGGAGAACTGATTCACACCACCAATTACCAAACCCAAATTACCGTATTCAGCCGCTGGACTTTGCAGCGGGACGAAGATGGAAAACCCAAGGCAATTTTAGAAATTAACAACGACATTACAGAGCGCAAGCTGGCTGAAATCGAAAACAAAAGATTGATTTCGCTTGTCGAAAGCAGCTCGGATTTTATCGGCATAGCAACAATGGAGGGAGAGCCAACATACATTAACGCCGCTGGAATTAAGCTCGCCGGATTGCAAAATATTGCAGAAGTCAAAAGCAAAAATATGTATGACTTCTTCACACCAGAAAACGCTAAGATTGTCAAAGAAGAGATATTGCCCGCCACTGTGCGAGACGGTTTGTGGCAGGGCGAATTCCAGTTTAGAAACTTTCAAACCGGCGACAACATTCCCGTTGACTTCACCCTGTTTACAGTCAAAAACCCAGAAACAGGCGAGCCGGTGGGCCTAGCCACAGTGACGCGCGACATCAGCGATCGCCAGCGGGCCCAAGAAATGCTGCGCGATCGCGAAAGACTGTTCCGAGCCATTTTCGACCAATCGTTCCAATTAGTCGGGCTGCTAGAACCCGACGGCACCGTCTTAGAAGCCAACCAAACAGCCATGACAGCCGCCGGACTCGGGCGCGAAGACTTCGTGGGCACGCAGTTTGCCGAGAATTTGTGGTGGCAGATTTCCCCAGAAGCCAAGCAAAAAGTCGAAGCTGCAGTCGTCGCCGCCGCCGCCGGCGAATTTGTCCGCTACGAAGCCGACGTGCTGGTTGCTGGAGGTGCTGTGATGACTGTGGACTTCTCCCTAAAACCCATCAAAGACGACAACGGCAAAGTCGTGCTGCTGATTCCAGAAGCTCGCGACATTAGCGATCGCAAAGCTCTAGAACGAGAATTAGTTTTGCGTCAAGCTCGCTTTGACGCATTCTTTACAGCCGCCCCGGCCGCCATGTTTATCTTTGACGACCAATTGCGCTTCGTGCAAGTCAACGAGAAATTAGCGGAAACCACCGGCCCGTCAGTTGCCGAACACCTCGGCAAAACTGTCAGTGAAGTGATACCCGAAATGGTCGATACTCTGCAGCCGATTTTGGAGAGCGTTCTGACAAACAACCAATCATTTTTAAACATTGAGGTATCGGGAACAACCGTCAATCAACCGGGTGTAATCCGAGATTGGCTGGCTTCTTACTTTCCTTTGGCCGGAGAGGACGGCAAACCGATGGGTGTCGGCGGTGTGGCGATCGAAATTACCGATCGCAAAAAAGCCGAAGCAGAGCGCGAGCGATTTTTTACCCTGTCCCTAGACTTAGTTTGTATTTTAGATTTTGAAGGCAAATTCAAGCGCCTCAATCCCGCTTGGGAAACAACCCTCGGCTACACCTTAGAAGAAGTTCAAGACCAATCTTTTCTCCATTTCCTCCATCCAGACGATCGCGAAGAAAGCATAGCCGCAGCAAAAAGAATAACCGAGGGCAGCGAAATAAAGTTCTTTGAAAATCGCTACCGCTGCAAAGACGGTTCCTACAGGTGGCTGTCGTGGAAAGTGCGACCGGAAACCGAACAAAAGCTCATGTATGCAGTGGCTCGCGACGTTACCGAAAGTAAACACGCGATGGTGCAACTGGAAAAAACAACCGCCCAATTAGCCAGTTCCGAAGAGCAATTTCGCCAGCAAAGCAATCTCTTGCAACTGCTAATAGACAGCATTGGCGACGGCATAATTGCTGCCGACGAAAATGGCAATTTTGTTTTGTTCAACCCCGCAGCCGAAAACATCTTTGGCTTGGGTTCAACGGATACTCTTCCCGACGAGTGGTCGGGAAAATACGGCTTATTTTTGCCAGATGGAGTCACTCCCTATCCCGCCGCCGACATACCTTTAGCGCGCACAATTCGAGGAGAATCACCAGACGACGTAGATGTTTTCACCCGCCATGCAGCCCAGCCGGAGGGCCTATGGATAAAAATTAGCGGCAGGCCGCTTAAAGACGAAACGGGAGCAATCAAAGGCGGTGTAGTCGTTTGCCGCAACGTCACCCAAGAAAGAGCATCCCAGCAGCAGATGCAGCAGTTTGCCGAGACACAGCAACGCTTGCTGCAAGAACTCAAAACGCGGCAAAATGCCCTAGACGAAGCTGCGATCGTCAGCGAAACTGACATCAAAGGCATGATTACCTACGTCAACGACAGATTCATTCAAATCTCCGGTTACAGCATGGGAGAACTGCTGCACCGCGACCACCGCATTATCAATTCCGGCTACCATCCCAAAGCATTTTTTGCTGAAATGTGGCTGACAATTTCGCGCGGCTTGGTGTGGAAAGGAGAAATCAAAAATCGGTCTAAAAATGGCTCATTTTATTGGGTAGATTCGACGATCGCCCCCATCTTCGATACCAGCGGCACAATAGTCAAATATATCGCCATCCGCTTTGACATCACCGAACGCAAAGAGGCAGAAGAACGGCTAGGAAAATTGGCAGCAGAACGCAAAGCTGAAGCCGATTCTATGACTCAACAAGTCCTCAAATTGTTGGGAGAAATTAAAGGCGCGGCTCAAGGCGACTTGACAGTCAGGGCGGAAGTTACCAACGATGTTTTAGGTGCTGTTGCGGATTCTTTCAACTTCTTAATCGGTTCTTTGCGGAAGGTGGTAACAGGAATTCAAAATCTAGCCGAACAGGTAACATCCGCCACCGGCGAGTCAATCACCAATACCAGCCAACTCACCCAACAGGCGGAAGTTCAAGCAACAAAAATATCTGCCATCATGCGGGAAATCGAGCGGATTGTGAATTCGATCCGCGACGTGCGAGATGTTTCGGTGCGGGCTGAAACAGTCGCCCAGCAGTCTTCTCACACTGCTGAAGTCGGCGGTATGGCGGTCGATCGCGCTGTCGAAGGCATTAACGAGCTCCGGTTGACGATCGCCTCAACCTCAAAAATGATGAAGCGTTTGGGCGAATCTTCGCAGCAAATCGGCAAAATTGTCACTTCGATTTCTCAACTTGCTTCCCAAACGAATTTGTTAGCTCTCAATGCTACGATTGAAGCAGCCAGAGCCGGCGAACAAGGTTTGGGTTTTGCGGTTGTCGCCGAAGAAGTGCGGAAGTTGGCAGAGCGATCGGCCGGCGCTACTGAAGAAATCTCGGAAATTGTCGGTACAATTCAAGAAGAAATCAGCCGCGTGATGAAGGCAATGGAATCGGGAACGCTGGAGGTAGTCGAAGGCACAAAACTAGCCAGCGAAGCTAAAACTCACCTCAATGCTATTATCGAAGTTAGTCGAGAAATGAATGCTTTGGTGCAGAATATTACTCGCGCATCTGCCAAGCAAACTGTTTCCGCTGAGGAAATTTCTAACAGTATGCAGCAAGTCAACGAGATTGCTAATACAACTGCACAAAAGGGTTCGGATGTCAAAGCTTCTTTGGACGATCTGTCCGGTTCTGTTGAAAAATTACAAAAATCCGTGGCGAATTTCCGCAGTTAGTCATCAGTCATTGGTCATTAGTCATTAGTCATTAGTCATTAGTCATTAGTCATTAGTCATTAGTCATTGGTCGTCTCAAATTCCATTAAATAACCTAATTCCTGTAGGGGCGGATTCACGAATAATGTTTAATTCCCACCGAGAATCTACATAAACCCGCCCCATCCCAAGGCAAAAAGTGCGTTAGCGAAGCTTGCAGAAGAGGATCGCATTTCTGTCGGTGGGGCGGGGCGGGTTGAAATGAACCGAATATCATCTAAGAAGTGACTAATAACTAATGACTAAGGACTAAGGACTAATGACTAATGACTACTAACTAATGACTAATTTAATATGAATGACGATGATTTAAACGAATTAATAGATGCTTTTACCGCAGAAACCAGCGAGTTTCTCCAGTCAATGGAGACTCACCTGCTGGCGATGGAAGGTGCTGGGTTACAAGAACGAGAAGCGGCAGTTAAAGAAATGTTTCGGGCGGCTCACTCGATTAAAGGTGCGGGTTCGATGTTGGGCTTTCAAAACGTGTCGGCGGCGGCTCACACCCTAGAGGACTGTTTTGTCATTTTGCGCGATCGCACGGACTTGTCGGCACTGGAAGCGACCACTGTAAGTGTTTTACTGCAAGGGGTGGATACTCTCAAAAAGATTTCTGTCGAATCCATTCATCACTCAGATGTCAGCACTCCAGATCAAAGGTCAAATTTGGAGGATCTCGCCCAAATTCACGCCCAGTTCGAGGCAAAGTACGGCAAGCCAGAACCGCCACCAGTTCCCGCCGCCAGTCGATCGGCAGCCCCGGAAACCCTAAAACTGATTTTTGAACACGAATTGCCGCCAATCTTCAATCGCCTGGAAACCGAACTTTCCCAAGCTTCTGAGGCAGATTTAGCAAAAAGCGTCACCGCCCTCAACCAGGTTTATTATCAACTCTCCGGCTTGGCTGGAATGCTGCAATTGCCCGATTTTGGGAAAGTCGCCGCACCCCTGAGAGATTTGATCGATTTTCCAGACTTGACTTTAGAACGCCTCCAGTCCGAGGGTTGGGCGATCGCCCAAAACCTGCAAACCGCCCGCCAGCAGCTATTGGAAGGAAGGGCGATCGAACTCCCCCCAATCTCCCCACCCACAGACGAATCACCAGCATCCGAAACCCCTCCCCAAATC